>NZ_CAUTOG010000022.1:0-26888 GCF_963540075.1 uncultured Bifidobacterium sp. | reverse complement strand
CTCCTATCAGCTCGTTCCCGGTACCGTGCATGAGGACGAGAAGGTCGTCGTCTTCGACGCCTCAGACGCCAAGGCCGGCACCATGAAGCGCCGCGGTCGCAAGAAGAGCATCGAGGAGTGACGGAGCTGGAACCGGATTCCCAGTGAAGACTTCGCATGGCGATCGCTGAACTGCCGCCGGAATGAAAGGAATAGCGGGAATCCCCGAGATTAGTCGTGGATTCCCGAATTCATCAGTGGTTTTTTTGTGGAATCCGTTGATACAAGGCCTGCCATCCATGAGTCATGGCGGGCCTTTTCCATTTCTTGCGCTTTTTCCTGTGGTTTCCTCTTTCGTGGCCGATTTTCTGATACGGCGATATGCCCGATATATCAGCCATCAAGTTCGTCAAGAAACCCCTTCACGGCCTTCCATACCGTATACGACTGAGGGTAGTGGAAGTCGAACTGGAATTCGTGCGGCAGCGTCGGGGAGTTGGGGAAGAACGAGGATGCGACCTGCACCCCGAGGTTCTTCAGACGACCGGCGAGCTCCCTGCCCTGTTCGGGGAAGGACACGTAGTTG
Source organism: uncultured Bifidobacterium sp. (assembly GCF_963540075.1). GTDB lineage: Bacteria > Actinomycetota > Actinomycetes > Actinomycetales > Bifidobacteriaceae > Bifidobacterium. The sequence continues at coordinate 26,323 of NZ_CAUTOG010000022.1, read as the reverse complement.
CCGTCCGTCACGTAGGTGGGCGGGAACTCCCTCGACAGGTGGTTGACGATGGACGCCTGTGACGTCTCCGCGCTCGTCTTCCAGTCCCTGCGGCCCAGATACCCCCAGCCGATGGTGTTGATGAACCAGCGTTCGATGGCTGAGCCGCCCTTTCTCGCCGAGGACTCCAGATCGTATGGACCGCAGAAGAGGATAAGCCCCCGGATGGGGGTCGTCCTCGCCGGCGCCCTGATCCCGGTGAGCGCGCGGTAGCCGGGGGTCGTCTCCAACGCCGCGAACTGCGCGGCGATCTGGGCGCCCGCGGAGTCCCCGCCAAGGAGGATCCGGCTGGAGTCCAGACCGTATTTCTTGGCGATGGCCTCCACGTGGCGGACCATCTCACCGAGCTGGACGACGGGTGTCGGATACGTGGCGTCCGGCGCGTAGTCGTAGTTCATGGCCACCACGGCGTAGCCCTGTCCGGCGAGCAGCGTGCCATACGTCGACAGGCTTGACTTGTCGCCGGTGATATAGCCTCCGCCATGCACCCAGACGATGACGGGAGGCCCCTCGGAGTCGGCCGTCCCCTCTCCGCCCGCGCCTTCGCCTGCGGATTTGCCACTCGTCGGCAGATACAGATCGAAGGTGTTCCGGCCCGCCGTCGAGGGATACGTCAGGTCGCGATGCACGGTGACCCGCGATTTCGCGTCGCCGAACCCGGTCGGCAGCGTCGTTCCCCGGTCGATGAAGGCGAGCCTCAGGAGAAGGATCGAGGGCACCACGCTGACGCCGAAGGTGATGCCCGTCAGCGTTCCCACACCGAGAAGCACGATGAGCATGACGGCGAGGACCCGATGGCGTCGATGCCGGGGTTCGCGTCTGCGAGTCTCGACGTCCACAGCCGATCCGACCTTATCCGCTCCGCCGTCCATGCCGTCATCCTACGGCACGGCGACTTCGAACCGGCCTCCCGCCCCGTGTTCTCCCCAGACGGCTGAAGACCGGCTCGGAAGTGAACCGGCGGAGACGGACCGGGCGTCAGTCCTGCATGCCGGGCGTTCTGCGGCGCCGGACGCCGAGAATCATGAACGTCGTGACGGCCTCGGCCATGGATGCGCCAAGCGTCAGCATCAGGGCGAGATCGATCCGGCCGGCATAGGGAATCGTCCCGATGTCGATGACGTGCCTGACGACGGGCCACATGACCCGGGCGCAGACGAGCAGACCGACCATGACGCCTCCTGACGGGACGATGGAACCGCATATCGTGACGTCAGCGACTGTATCCGGTGAAGCTGGGAAAGCCGACGCCGCCCCTCGCATGACCCCGGCATAAGGGATCTTCCGGCAAGTTCCCATGAATCCTCATGGTTGAAGCGCGACAGTCGTGGCAGCGCGGGAACCGTCCCGCGGAGGAGACGCGTTCGTCTCCCGTCTCAGTTCGATACGAGGTGATGACATCATGCAAGGAAAGGTCTGCTCCGTCCCGATGTGCGACAGGGCGGCCGTCTCCCTCTGGGACACGCTTCGCAAGGCTCCGTCCGAGGACTCCGCGTCTCCCGCGACCCTTCCCGTCTGCGAGCTGCACGCTTGGGTACTGTCGCACGGCGGACGTATCAGCCTCACCTACCGGGGCTGAACGTCGGAGCCGGTCGTCGGGTGGTTCCCGGCTTATCCCGCCTGACCCACGGTGACGGAATCCAGGATCTCTCCATATCGCCGGTAGCAGGCCGTGCAATCGAGATCTTCGCGTCGTTTCAGCACGTAGTGCCGTAGCGCGTCGCCGTCCGCAAGGGCCTCGTCCCATCGCTCCGCCAGCGGCTGGGCCTCCTGGGGGCCGACGAGCCGGTCGTCGCCGACGATGAGGGCGGAGTCGCCGACGTCCGTGGTCACCGGGACCACGCCGCAGGCCATGGCCTCCATCAGGCTGAGCGGAGAGGCCTCCCCGTAGGACGAGGTGAGCACGGCCAGATCCGCCACCGGATACACGTTCTCCATCGCGTTGCGGATGCCGACCCTCAGGAAGCGATGATGAAGCCCTTCCGGCACATGATGGTCGAGCAGATTCTGAAGGTCGCCGTTGTCCTCCGTCATTCCCGCCCCGCACATGACGAACCAGGCGTCGGGACGGTCCTCCAGGAGCAGCGCTGCGGTGCGAACGAAAAGCGGGATGTTCTTCATCCCCGCGTAACGGGCCGAGATCAGCACCACCGGCGCCTTGGAAGGGATGCCAAGGGCGCTTCGCGCGCGATCGCGACGTCGGGACGAGGGGGTGAAACGCGCGAGGTCCACCCCGTTGGGAACGACGGGAAGCATCTCGTCAGGAAGGCCGAAGGCGTCCGCGTATGCCCGCCGCACCGAATACGCGCAGCAGATCGCCAGTCGCACCGTTCCATCGGCGAGACAGTCATGCAGGGCGGAGACTCCTCCGCCCTGGTTCGCGGGATCCGAACGGTGGAGCGCCACGACGACCGGACGGTCGATGCCGCCGATGCGGCGAAGCAGCGCCAGCGGCTGCTCCTTGAGGGCGAACAGCACGTCCGACCCGCGCATCAGCTGCTCCGCGAACAGCAGGTCCATGTCCGAGTACTCGTCCTCCGCCGATCTCGTCAGCCAGTGCAGACCGACCTGCGCCTCGGTGAGCATGCCGTGGGGAAGAGATCCGTGGATGTCCTGGATCGAATGCTCACGCTGTACGCGGCTGGTGTAGCTGAGCACGTCATGCCGCTGACCGGAATGGTGCTGCAGCCACGAGACGATGCTCGCATGCATGATGGGGGAGCCCCCCTGGAACAGACCATCCATCAATGACAGAACGATGCGCTTTTGGGGCATGGCGTCTCCTCCTTTTCTTCGTTTTTATTCGGCGTTCTCCCCAGGTGGGCGTTCTCGACCCCTCGGAGAGTGCGAATGATTCGTCGTCCTGGACGAAATTGTCGTGTGACCCGCAGCGTTCCGCTCCTGCTCTCATGGCGTGAGGGATTGACGCAACCGGAACAACGGGAATGGAGTAGTTGTATCACTGATTGTTGGAGATCAGCCGACAGAAAACTGGGTTTCTTCGAGGCCGTTATGTGCAGATGGCCGGTTCTGATTCCTTTTCGTCATCGCGGGTCCGCATAATATAATGGAGATTCTTCGGTCAATCGGGGATCGGAACGGAGACAAGCGGATGAGACGGGTTCGGCGCATGTCTGGTGCGATGTCATGGCGTGATGACCGGCACGGGGGCCGTCGATGAGCCGCCACGTCTCGTCGCATGCGCGACGGACGGTCCGCCGCCATCGCGTCTGGCCGTGGATTCTCGCTTTCGTCATCCTTGTGCTGCTCGCCTGCGCCGTCGTGGCGGGGGTCGCCGGATGGCGTCTGTACTCCCAGGCGCGGCAGGTTCGCAACTACGAGCAGCAGGCCCTGCAGTCGTTGAGCAGCGTGTCCGATCTGTCCGACTCGACGAAGCTTGCGACGGTGTCGGCCAATATCTCATCGGCCCAGACGGATACCGCCAAGGCGAGAACGATCGCCCACGGACGTCTGTGGAACATCGCGTCCTCCCTTCCCTACGTCGGCGACGACGTGGCCACCGTGCAGGGGATGACCGACGTCCTGCACGGCATCGTCTCCACCTCGGTTCCGCAGCTCGTCGACGTCGTCAGCAGCCTGCAGAACTCCCAGCTCGGAGATGGGTCCTCGGGACTCAACCTCAAGCCCATCCTGGCCGCGCAATCGTCCATCAAGAAGGTCGATGCCGAATTCACCGCACAGGTGAAGGCCTATGACTCCCTGGCGACTCCGCGCACCTCATCCGTGAAAACCGCCTATCTCAGCGGGAAGACCAAGCTGACCTCCGTCGCCGACACCGTGGACAAGCTGTCGAACGCGTTCCAGATCCTGCCCGGGTTCCTCGGTTCCGGCCAGACGCGAACGTATGCGGTCATGGCCATGACCACCTCCGAGATGCGCTCCTCGGGAGGCCTCATCGGGTCGGTCGGCGTGATGACCACGGACAACGGCAAAATCACCATCGGCGACTTTCGCGCCAACACGGAGTACATTCCCTACGGCAGCGGTGGTCCCACGTCCGACGAAACGCGGCTGTTTACCACCTGGGGGCCTCTTGAGGTCGCATTCGACGTGCGCGACCTCGCGGCGTTCCCGGACACCTCACGCACGGCCGAGGCGATGAGGACGATATGGAACCGGACGAGCTGGGGGAGCGGGACCACTCTCGACGGCGTGGTGCTCGTCGACCCGGTCTTCCTCCAGGATCTCGTGTCCATCAACGGGAACGTGACCCTTTCCGACGGCACGGTCCTCACCGGCAGCAACACCGCCGAATTCCTGCTGAACACCGTGTACAAGAAGTATCCGACCTCGCAGCAGGACGCGCTTTTCGGCGAGGTCGCCGAGCAGGTCGTGGGAAGCATGTTCAAGGACGTGAACCTCACGAAGCTGGTGAAGGTCGGGACGGCGATGAGCACGATGGCCGAAGGTCGCCACTTCTCGATGTACACCTTCGACTCCTCGACCGAGAAGACGATCTCCTCCGCCGGTTACACCGCGAGCACGCCCAGCAGCGAGACGGCTCCCTCGGTCGGCGTGTACCTCACCGAGCAGAACGCCTCGAAGATGGGCTGGTACATCCACCGCACCTCGAAGATTACCAGGCTGTCCTGCAATTCCGACGGTTCCCAGACCTACAAGGTCACCTATACCATGACCAACACCCTCACATCCTCCGAGGTCTCCTCCCTGCCGGACTACATCCGAGGCGTCGGACAGGCCAGCCAGCCACGGGGATACGGAGTGGAGAAGACGCTCGTATATCCGCCGGCGGGGGGAAGCATATCCGGGCTCACGATCAGCGGGAAGCACACTGACCCTCTGAAGACCACGATGAACGGCAAAGGGCTCTACGCCAGCATCATCACCCTCGCGCCCGGCGCTTCATCGACCATATCCTTCACCGTGACCACGTCCACGAAGGCGACCTCCGACCTGAAGATCGACCAGACGCCCATGGGCTGGGCGGAGTCGGGCGTCACCTCGGAGACGGACGCCTGCACGATCGGAGGCCAATGATGCGGATCCTCGTCGTCTGCACCGGAAACGTCTGCCGGTCTCCCATCGGCGAGCTCCTGCTGACGCGCTATCTGGAGGGGACCTCCATCGAGGTGTCCAGCGCGGGTACGCGCGGGCTTTCCGGCCATCGCATCGACCCCTCCAGCGCCCGTCTGCTTGAGGCCGCGGGCATCGATTCGGTCGGATTCCGTTCCAGACGTCTCACGCGTCCGATTGCCATGTCCGCGGATCTCATCCTGTGCTTCGAGAAGAAGCAGCGTCGTGACATCGTCTCCCTTGCCCCCACCGCCGTGCGGCACACCTTCCTCGTCGGAGAGTTCGCCCAGATGTGCGAGTACTGCGCGCGCAGGGGCATGATCTCCGGGCTGACCATCCAGGAGCGTCTCATGTCGGTTGTCCGACGCTCCGCCATGATTCGTCCCATGCTCGATGAATCGCCGGATATCGTCGATCCCATAGGGAAGGATTTCGAGGTCTTCCAGCGGGCCGCGGAGGAGACGAACACTGCGATCCGGCGTATTCTGACAAGCATGCGTAAGCATTACGCATCCGCTATCGTGGACCAATCGCTGCGTGATGGTACAGTATCCGCTGTTTGACGAATTTGGGGAGAACGGGAACGACTGTGACAATCGCTGATCTTTGGCATATCCTCCGTAAGCATCTGACGACGGTGATTCTCGTCTTCGTGGCGGTTTTCGCGGCCGTCGCGGTGGTGACCTTCGTCATGCCGCCGAAGTATACGGCGACCGCGGAGCTTTTCGCCACCTACACGTCGTCCTCGGATTCACAGGACACCTCCTCGGACATGAACTCCGGTGCATCCTATCTGTCCACGCAGATCAAGACGTATCCCTCCCTCGTCAAGACGGAGTCCATTCTCAAGCCGGTTATCAAGGACCTCGGCCTGGACATGACCGTCGACGACCTCGCCGACGCGGTGACGGCGACGAATCCGACGAACACCTTCATGGTCGACATCAGCGTCGAGAACGGGGATGCCGGCCAATCGGCGGCCATCGCCAACAGCGTGGCGGAGAACCTCGCGAAGCAGATCTCCTCGTCCCTCTACAGCAGCAGCACCTCCGGAAGCTCCCCCATCGAGCTCAGCGTGGTGCAGAAGGCCCAGACGCCCACGTCACCAAGCTCGCCGAAGATTCCTCTGTATCTGGCCGTCGGATTCGTGCTGGCCCTCATCCTCGCGGTCGCGGCAGCGCTGCTCAAGGACGTCCTCAACACCAAGGTCGACGGTTCCGAGGACGCCAAGGAGCTCACCGACACCTCCTCGCTGGGAAGCGTCCCCCGTTCCGACGCCTTCAACGACGAGGCGCCCGCCATCGTCTCCCGGCCCAACAGCATGGAGGCCGAGGAGTTCCGTCGCATCCGGTCGAACATCTCCTTCCTCAGCCCCACCGCCACCGAGAAGGGGCATCTTCTGGTCATCACTTCGACCGAGCCTTCGGAGGGCAAGACGACCATATCCGCCAACATCGCCGCGTCCATCGCGGAGGAGGGCAAGACGGTTCTGCTCATTGACTCCGATCTGAGACATCCCTCCGTCGCGCACAGGCTCAAGATCGAGGGGCACGTCGGGCTGTCGCACATCCTGTCCGGACAGGCGACCCCGCGTGACGTGGTGCAACCCTACTGGAAGCCGAACCTGCATATCCTTCCGGCCGGGAAGCGTCCTGCGAACGCCAGCATCCTGCTCAATTCCGACATCATGCGCGAGCTTATCGAGCAGGCGCTCAAGCAGTATGACTACGTCATCATCGACACGGCTCCCATGACGGTAGCCAACGAGGCCACCGTCTTCGGCAGGATCGCGGATGGAGTGGTCATGGTGGTCGGCCGCGGGGTGGCCGACAAGAAGGATCTCAAGGCGACGGTGGAAAGTCTTAAAACCGCGGAGGTCCCGGTGTTCGGATTCATTCTCAATTTCGCCAATCCGAAGAAGATTCATTCTAACAACTACTACTATTATTATTCGGACAATCCGCGGAAGAACGGTCGTCAGCCCAAGGGCAAGCACCTGTGAGGTGAAGGCCGCCTCGCCCGTTATGGTATGAATTCAAGGCCAGGACACGGTGCCCGCCTTCGCATGTCGGCTCGTGAACGTGTGCCCATAAATGGCAGTGGCAAGGGGGCCACACCGGAGGAAGGTGGGGTGTGATGGGTGGTGAAGGGGATTCACGGCGAGCGAATCTACTGATGTTCCCGGTTTCCGGGGGTTCTTCCGATCGTTCCGGCGCGGTGGGCGGCGAGGGGGGACCAGCATTCCGTCGTCATGTCACGGGCGGTCCCTCGGGAAGGGTCCCGCGTCCCTCCCCATCCTCCCCTGTGCGGCCTTCCCCTCAGCCTTCCGACGTACGGTCCTCCTCGATGGGTAAGGAATCGTCCTCCGCCGAATCCGGTTCTCCGGTCGCACCGGCTTCCCCCGAATCTCACCAGGAGGGACTGACCGCGTCGACGAGCAAGGACGTCGTGGACACCCAGTGGGACATCCCGTTCATCGATTTCTCGAGCGTCAGCAAAGGAACGGGGTCCTCGGTCCTTCCCGACCGGACGAGAAGGAAATCCGCAGGCGCGAAGCCCTACCGCCGTGAGACGTCCGGCCAGATTCCCGAGGGCGCCTTCGGTGATGTCCATCGGATTTCAACGGGTGCGAAGGGGCTTCCCTCGCCATCCGGTCAGCGGACCGCTCCGGTCGACATGGATGATTTCTGGGCTCTTTTCGCGGATGGCGTCCTGTCGGACACCTCCTCCGCCGCCGGCACAGCGGCGAGCAGTCGGTCGGGCTCATCCGTGGGTTCGGCCCCCGGGACGCACGTCGACGCGTCACCGGAACCGACAACGGCCATGCCTCCTCTTCCACCCGCTGCATCGTCGCGGACGATGAATGAGTTGGGTCGTGACGAATCGGGCCAGGGAACGGACCTGGCGCCCTCCGTACGAAGGGGAAGGGTCCCCGCACGGCCATTGCAGACGCTCGGAGAGACCTCGGGAACTCGGGTACAGGTCGCGAGGCATCGTCACGCCCATACGGATCACACCTCGGCCGCGGCGGAGATCAGAGCGGCGAAGCGCTACAGGCTCAGGAAAATCGTCACCCTCATCCTGGTCGTCGTGGTGATTGCGGCTTTGGCCATCGGCGGCGCTCTCTTCGGCATTCGTCATCATCGGGCCGTTGCCCATGCGACTGCTATGGAACGCTGCACGACATCCTTGACTCAGTACCGTTCACGGAAGACATCCCTGACGAAGGCCCTGACCTCGGCCGATTCGGCGACGGGAGTGACCGTGTCCCAGGTTTCGGACGCCGCGACCGTGGAGAAGCTGGACAGTGTGGTCTCCTCGGCGCGGGCCCTTGCCGCTGGACGGACATGCTCGTCCGGGATGACCGCGATGGCGCTGTCATCCGTAGCCCAGACGAACCTGTCGCTCGCCTCGAAGGCGGAGAAGCTCACCACCTCTGTCAGAAGCGCCTCCGCCGCCGTACTGAAAAGCCAGCGGACGAAAACCGAGGCGGTCCGGAAGGCGCAGAAGGACCAGGCGAAGGCCGCCCTGTCCACGACCGTGTCCTCGGGAACCACCCTGCTGACGAACAGCCGGTGGAAGGTGGCCGATGATTCCACTCGCGTCACCCTGCAGACGGCATTGTCCGACGCGAACACGGTTCTGGCCGATGACAAGTCGGATGTGGCGGCTTACGAATCCGCAAAGGTTGCCATTACGACGGCGATGACCAAGGTGACAGCCTCCATGCAGACCCTGACCGAGCAGGAGGCCGCGCAGGCCGCATCCAGTGCGTCGGCAACGAGCAGTTCCGGGGCCGACTCGTCGCCATCGCCATCGACAGGATCCAGTACGAAGTCTTCGTCGTGAACGACCGCATCGTCGGCGGTGGACTCCGTCGATGAATAGACCTCGTCGAGTGCTGACGGTGGCAGTGGCAAGAAAGGGCTTGGCGGCTGCGCGCTTGGAAACCGATAGATGACGGCAGCCCGGATAGCATGAAGACGGACCCCGAACACAGAACACCCAAACAGGACGGAAGAATTTCGCATTCCGGGGTCGCGTTCACTCGGCAAACTCTCGGGCAATGATTCCGGCCAGAGGCAGATAGTTGCGTCGGCCTACGGGTCATTGCCAATCCGCGGTGACGACCCGAAGGATTATTATTTCCGCCGCGAATTCTGCGCGGTCGAGTCGTGCCCAGTATCTCGTCCGATTCAGCGTCGGGAGCGGCGTCCGAGAAGACGATGCGTATTGAGGTTGGGAGGCAGGATGAGGATCTGGCGGAGAGTGGCTGCTTTCGGGTTTCTGATGTCGTCCTCAGTTTGAACGCGATCCTGATCAGTAGCTCTTGTTCGCCAGCCAATGGGAATAGGCGCCCTGCACGCCGCCGTAGCGCCCGGCGCAGTAGCTCCAGAACCACTTGAGCTGGGTCTGGTAGTTGGTCGCCCAGTCGGATCCCGCCGAGACCATCTTGCTGCCCGGAAGCGCCTGGGGAAGGCCGTAGGCGCCGCTCGGATTCTGGGCGTTGACCCGCCAGCCGGACTCGTGGCTGATGATGTACACGGTGGCCGTGAAATCCGCCTCCGTGTAGCCGTTGGACAGCATGTAGTCGTGCGCCCACTGCTGCATGGTGCCGACGGGCGTGGTCGTCCCGATGCTCGAGCTTGAGGAGCTGCTGGAACTTGAGGATGACGACGAGGAGGACGAGGACGACGTTCCCGTTCCCACCAGGATGACCTTGTCGACGGGTGCCTTCTTCACGTAGGAGGTGAACACGTTGGACGACACGACCTTGCCGCCCGACTCGGTGACCAGGCTCGTCGTCTCCATGACTCCCTTGACGCCCTCCGTCTGGACCTTCTTCGTGCCCTTCGGAAGGGCCGAGGTCTCCTTCGTGACGACGTTGTAGGCGATGTCCTCATCCTTGGTCTGCAGATCCGCGGAGGCGCGGTCGATGGTGATTACCGTTGACTCCGTCACCTTGGTGGTGAGCGAGGGTGAGACGGTGTCGTCGGTGTCAAGAGTGATGTTCCCGGCGTCCAGAACGGACTTCACATCCGTGAAGTCCGTTCCCAGCACCACGCGGGACTTGCCGTTGACCTCAACCGTCACGTACGAGGTTCCGTCCGATGTGCCCGACAGCGGCTTGCGGTCCTCGCTGCGGGAGACGTTCAGTGCGTCCGTGTCCGTCGCCGAATAGGAGGTCACACGCGATGATGACGCGCCGTGCCGGGTCGCATAGAAGCTTCGGGTGACGACGGCCCCGGTGACGAGGAGCGAGATCGCCGCGACCACCGCCACGATTCTCATCCACTGCCGCATATTCAGCGAACTGAGGGTGGGTGTTCGTCTGCGGTGACTGGCCATTGCTCTCCTTGGTCGGACGTTCATCTGCCGTGCGCTTCCGTGCGCGTGGGGACGTACCTCGCCGTCCCCCTCCTGCCTGCCGTCCAACGCTGGATGCACGACATGGCGACCTCGGATTGCGCATGCGGCACTCATGATAGACGGGCGTGATGACGACGCCAAACGGCCCCGGGCGATGTGAATCGTCCGGGGCCGTTTGACAATCGTCGGATTGCGTATCTCCTGTGGGTCTCTACTCCTTGCGCCTCTACTCCTTGGCGGCGGCCGTCACGTCCAGCTTGCGGGCCTGGTCGATGAGGTCGTCAAGATCCGAGGAGCGAAGAGCACCGGCCTGCTTGAAGACGATCTGCCCCTGCTTGGCGACGATAAGCGTGGGAACGGCTCTGATGTCCGCGGCGGACGCCAGCTCCTGGTTGGCGTCGATGTCGACCTTCGCGAACACGATGTCGGGGTTGGCTTCGCTCGCCTTCTCGAAGATGGGCCCGAAGGCGCGGCACGGGCCGCACCAGGTCGCCCAGAAGTCGACGAACACAAGGGTGTTGTCGGTGATGGTCTTGTCGAATGTCTGCGTGGTCACGGCCTGCGTCGCCATTGCGGTGTCCTTCCGGATTCCCGGACCAGGGTCCGGCGTGCTTCTGATTCCTGTGATGCTGCGGTGCGCCAGCTACCCGGCGAACCGTCTGGCTCTAGCATCCCAGAATCTGACGTCATCGGCATGGCGGTTTGCTGAAAGCGCATACTGGTGGGGGTATATGCACCTGCCAGGCGCGACGAAACGCGGAACGCGCAGAACGGAGGGTGATAATGGGTGTCATGCCAGTCCTGAACGATGAGGTGCCCGATGACGACGACTTCGATGCGGGTCGTCGTCGCGGTGAGTTCGACGACATCACCCCTGAGGATTTCGTGCATGGGTCCCCCCACGGCAATCCCCCCGGATGGCTGGGCCCCGACGACGTCGACCGGGTCAGACGCCAGACGCCCATCCCGTATGTCGAAATCGTTCCCGTCCGCACCGACGACTTCGGCAGGGTGATCCAGATCGGCTCGCTGCTCCGAGTCACCGAGGATGGGACCGTGGTGCGCACGTTGATCACGGGGCGTGTGCTCTTCCACGAGACGCTGCGCGAGGCCATCGCGCGCAACATCGCCAAGGATCTGGGCGAGATTGCGCTGCCGGTACTCCCGGCGAGCCCGGTGCCGTTCACCGTCGCGGAGTTCTTCCCCACCCCGGGCGTCTCCGAGTTCTACGATCCCCGCCAGCATGCCATCGCCCTGTGCTACGTCGTGCCCGTTCCGGGCGACTGCAAGCCGCAGGACGAGATGCTCGACGTCGAGTGGTGCGACGCCTCCTCACGCGAGGACGTCGAGGCCCTAGTCTCCCAGATGGCGAACGGCCACGGCCTTATCGTGAGGCGCGCGCTGGCCTGGACGGGACTGTAGGTCCGCGGATGGTCGTCCGGCATCGAACGCCCCTGATGAACGCGGCCTCGCATGCCCGGGCGCAGGGGACGGGCGTGACAAGAGGAGAGACCGCATGACCATGATGCTGAGCAACACGGTGTACAGGGACGCCGAGAAGGGCGACGGTGACGCGGTGCCGTTGGTCCTCGTCCACGCCTTCCCCGTCGACCATCGGATGTGGGACGAGTGCGCGGGGCGCATCATCCGGCTTTCCGACGCCCGGGGACTGCCCGCCTTTCCCGTCTGGGCGCCCGATACTCCCGGCTCGGGGCGGTCCCCCGTTCCGGATGCCGTCGACTCGGGCCCCCAGACGGCGGACGGGTCATACCCGGACGCCCTCGGCCATCTGGTCGACGCCCATGCGGATCTTGTCAGACGCGCCGGATACCGCCGGGCCGTCTGGGTCGGACTGTCCATGGGGGGCTATGTGGCGATTGGGATGCAGCGTCGTCACCCTGACATCATGGCCGGACTCGCCCTGTGCGACACCCGTGTGTCCGTCGACGCCCCCGTGGCCCGCCAGGGTCGTCTCCGCTGCGCTGAGGAGAGCCTGCGAACCGGGGGCGTCGGGCCCGTCATGCATTTCGCCGAGCCTCAGCCTGGCGACTCGGCGACGAAGAGGTCCCCGGAATTCGTCGCGACCTTCACCCGCTGGATAAGGTCGCAGACGCCGGACGGCATCGCCTGGCGACAGCGCATGGCCGCCGGACGACCCGACATGACCGACGAGCTTCCCCACGTCAGCGTCCCCGCCGCCGTGGTCAGCGGGGAGCGCGACCCCTCCAGCCCGCCGGAGGCGATGATTCCGCTCGCCGAGGCGATGACGGGGACGGACGTGCGCTTCACGCGGGTCCCGGACTGCGGGCATTTCAGCGCCGTGGAGAGGCCGGACGTCGTGGCCGGCGCCCTCGTCGATCTCATGGCCCGCGTTCTGGCGTCCGAGGCGCGCTCATGACCGCCGGCCCCTCAGATGACGTTCGTCCGGCCGGCGACGGATCCATCCCTTCGACGGACCCCAGGCCGGGGTCCGCACGATCCCGTGGCGGGAGCCCTCCGGGAATGCCGATGCTCCCCATGCTCTCCCTCACCCTCCCTCTGCCCTTCCTGCCCCTTGCCCAGGGCGACATCGACTACGAGGTGGACAGGCGTTCGGATCCCGGGCTGATCGACGAGGCGCTGGACCATCCCGGCACCCAGGTCATGCTCGTGCGTTCGGGCAGGATCGCGGTCCCACGCGGGCAGGGCGCCCTGGCAGTCACCGACAACCGCAGGATGCGTCTGGCCACCCTTCCCGGCCACTATGTCCTGGACGAGCTGCGGCGCCACCCCGAGGCCATCGCCGTCTATCTGGGCGCCTACGTGAGGGACGAGCCCGTCACCCACGCGGTGGCCCTCGACGTCACCGCCGTGGGCGGCGTGCGCGACATGGCGTCCGTCGTCCCGGATTCCGCCCATGAAGGCGCGGACGACGCCTTCGACGACACCGTCGCCCCCTCCTCCCCGCCGTCCCGGCCCGTCTCCCTGCTGCAGCGCACGGTGGAGGGTTTCGACTGGGTGGATCTGCGGGATTTCGCCCCTCATGCCAACGCTCGCCAGGCCGGACAGGCGACCACGGCCGCGGCTCTCAGCCTGTGGCATTCGCGCCAGCGCCGCTGCCCCGCCTGCGGCGCGCCCGTGGTGCCGGCGCTGTCCGGGTGGGCTCAGCGCTGCACCAACCGCGACGACGGTGAACGCGTGCTCTTCCCCCGTGTGGAACCCGCGGTCATCACCTCGATCGTCGATCATCATGATCGCCTGCTGCTCCAGCACAACGCGGCGTGGAAGGACGACAGGCTGTACTCCGTCAGCGCCGGCTTCGTCGAGGCGGGGGAGAACCTTGAGCACGCCTGCCGTCGTGAGGCCCGCGAGGAGACGGGCGTGCGGCTCGGACGGGTCCGGTATCTCGGCTCCCAGCCCTGGCCCTTCCCCGCCTCCCTGATGATGGCCTTCAAGGCCGAGGCGGAGGGGACGGACATCCAGGTGGATCGGCAGGAGACCGTCGACGCCCGCTGGATGACCCGGGACGAGTACACCGCCGAGCTGCTGGACGGACGCATGGTCGCTCCGGGACGCGCGACCATCGCCCGTTACATGGTCGAGGAATGGTATGGGCATGACCTTCCTCGCTAGATGGAGCCCATCCACCCTGCGCGGGTAGGATTCGCGGTAGGCCTCGCACGATTCGGGCGATGACGGTTCCGGGCTGGCGAGGAGGCATGGCCACCGTCTCCATGGCACGGTCGGACATGGCGGGAAGGACGACGACATGGCGGATGACGGGCGCGATCGTGCGGATGACGGGACCGCTGATGACGGCGGACGTCCCGACCTCGAGGACACGGCGAGCTTCGAGCCCGTCGAGGCGGATCCGCTTGCGCTGGGAGCCATCGCCGACGTCACCGACGCCGAAGCCACCGCACGCCGGGAATCGCATCGCCAGACCATCGGCCTCGTGATCTTCGCCGTTCTCGCCGTCCTCCTCGCGGCCGCCGCCATCGGGGGATACGCCTACGCGAAGTCCTACTTCGCCGACAAGGCGGCCCCCGGAGTCCTTTTCGCCGGCGGGTCCGTGGCGGGGCGCACGTCGTCGCAGCTCACCGGCATCGTCCGCAGGGCGGTCTCCGCCACACGCTTCACCCTCACCGACAGCAAGGGGAGGAGGATCGGCGCCACGCTGTCGGATCTGGGCGTGACGGTGGACGTCAGGAAGACGGTCACGTCCATCATGGCGGCGAAGAAGGGCGAGGGCATGGGCCGTCTCAATCCGCTGGAGCGGGTGTCCGTGCCGCTGAAGGCCACAACCGACGACACGGTGCTCGCCGACTATCTCGCGGACGGTTTCGTGGCGAAGTCCGACCGCCCGACGGCATCCTCCGTCTCCTATGACTCCGTCACCGGGAAGTTCGTCGTGGATGGCGGGACCACCGGCACCGTGGCCCAGACGTATGCCATCGAGGAGGCTCTGCAGAGCGCCATCGAGGAGCCGGGAGGCTCGCACGCGGTGAGCTTCCGATACGAACGCGGCGAGATGCCCATCTCGATCGCCGCGGCCACGAAGGTCGCGGCCCGGGCGAATTCCCGGCTGGGGGCCATCACGCTCACCGGCGGCGACAAGGTCACCTATGTCATCCCCTCGGCGACCATCGCCTCATGGACCGTCCTGAAACCGCATGCCGGCAAGGGAACCATCGCCCTGTCCTACGACCGGGAGGCGATCGGCACGTACCTGGACAAGGAGCTCCCCTCGCGTTTCGGCAAGACGGCCGTGGCGGAGAAGGACGTGGTCGACTCCTCCGGGAAGGTCGTCCTCGTCGACACGAAGGGCGTGGACGGGCTCAAGGTCACGAACGCCGATGATGTGGCCGACGAGGTGCACGACGCCCTGACGTCGGGAGACAAGGCGACCGTGCAGGTGGATACGACGACCGTGACCCATGGGAGGACCACCACCACGGTGGACATGTCGCTCGTCGTCGACCTGTCGACCCAGACCGTGATGGCGTACAAGGGCTCCGACAAGGTGGCGGAGTTCCTCGTCTGCGTCTCCGGCCAGGCGGCGGGGTCGTCCTCCGGGGACGTCTACGTGACCGACCATGCGACGTCGGCCAAGCTCACCACCAGCACGTCCTCCTCATCCTCGGGGTCCTCGGACGGGAAGGACGCCGGGGACTCCTCGACGAAGGATCCGGCGTCGTCCTCGTCCACCACGACCGTGCAGTGGGTGAGCTACTTCGGATCCTCGCAGGCCTTCCTCTCTGCGACCTGGAACTCCGACGGCATCGCCTCCGGGGACCCGAGGACGGCCTCGTCGGACGCGTTCGTCGAGATGTACTCCTCCGACGCGCAGTGGATAGTCGAGAATTGCCCCAAGGGCACGAAGGTGAGCTTTACCGGGGCGGAACCCTCGAAGGCGGTGAGATAGGACGAGCTCGTCGTGCGTCCGCGTCCCCGTCCGGTTGTGGTTCCTGTCCGGTCATCCCCTTTCGCCTGAGGGATCGTCCTCCGCGATTCGCGTCTGCCCATCCCGGGTGCCGCGGGAGGCGGCCTGGAGCGGACCGCATGGTGGGCGAGGACTTCGCGGGGGTATTCTGAAGGCATGAGTGACGACACCGAGGAACCGCGTCCGCCGCGTCTGGACATCCCCGAGCAGCTGAGCTACTCCGAGGAGCATGCGTGGGTGGACGACTCCGTCGACCCCGCCATCATCGGCATCACCGAATACGCGGCCGACCAGCTCGGCGACCTCGTCTTCATCGACCTTCCGGAGGTGGGCGGCCGCATCGAGGCCGGGGACGAGGTCGTGGAGCTCGAGTCGGCGAAGGCCGTCCAGCCTCTCGTCAGCCCCGTCTCAGGCGTGATTCGTGCGGTCAACAACGGCGCCGCCGAGGACCCCTCCGTCGTCAACGGCGACCCCTATGGGGAGGGCTGGCTGATCAAGGTCGCCCTCGACGACGACGAGCCGGAGCTGCTGGACGCCAACGGGTACGAGCGCATCATCCGGTCATGACGCGACCCCGCCGCACGAACGGTTCCGACGGCTCCCAGAGGGCGGGTTCGCCGGAGCCGCTGCCAACGGATGACATGCCCACGGTGCCGATTCCCGCAAGACGCGTGCTCACCGTCGTCGACGCGGCCTCCCGGCATGAACGCATCGAGATCAAGCCGCCCCTGGTACGGCTGGTGCGCCGCCTGATCACCGGAGGCTTCGGGATCTGGCTGCGTGTGTCCACCGCCGCCGTCCGGCGGCTCGGATGGTACGAATGCGTGGAGCCCTACGTCGGCTACGGCACCGATGACTACTCGCGTCTCGTATGCCGCACGGTGTACGGTCCCGAACGCCATCGCACGGGCGGTGCCAGCCGCGGGATCCGCGGGATGATGACGGTCCCCGCCCCCCGGGTGGGCGTGCGCATCGCCATCGACGACGTCCCCGTCGAAACCGTCCAGGTGGGCACCTCGGAGATCTACGACCGCGTCGACCCGTCGGCCAGCTCCGACGGCCTGGCGGCGGTCTCCGACGACGCCGGATACCTCGACCTCGTGGCCGACCGCCGTCTCGAGCCCGGCGTCCACATCGTGTCCTACCGAGTGGCCCGGCGCCTCCCGGTGAAGGCCAGTCTGTTCACCATCGCCCCCGGGACCGGGATCGGCGTGATCTCCGACGTGGACGACACCATCATGGTCACGCAGGCGCCCACCCTGTGGAAGGCCGCCTACAACGTGCTGCTGCTCAACCCGCGCAAGCGCGTCCCGGTGCCCGGCATGGGCTCGCTGTTCACGAAGATCTCCGACCTGTTCCCCGAGGCGCCGTTCTTCTACCTGTCCACCTCGCCGTGGAACGTCGAAGGGTCCATCCGGCATTTCATCGCCGACCATGGCTATCCCGCCGGACCGCTGCTGCTGCGGGACCTCGACCCGCGCCCCAAGACCTTCGTCCCGACCGGGGTGCAGCACAAGCTCGAGTTCGCGGAGCAGCTTATGGCCGACTTCCCGAGGATGCGCTTCATCCTCATCGGCGACGACGGGCAGCGCGACCCCACCACCTACGCCACAATCGCCCGCCGATACCCGGGCCGGGTGCTCGCCATCGCCATTCGACAGCTCAGTCCCGGGGAGTCCCGCCCCTGGGGAGGGATGTCCGGAATCGCGGCGACGCAGCCCGCCCCCGTCACCGACGTGCCCGTGTTCATGGGCACGACCGGGGCGAACCTCATCACCACGATGCTGCCGTATCTGCGGCAGTTCCGCTGAGTCCTGCCGATCGCTTCAGCCCCTTCCTGTCCGTCCGGCGCCCCTAGAATGGCCGTCATGACCGAATCGTCCTCCGCTTCCTCCGCTCCGTCGCAGACGACGTCATGGACCCGTCCATCCGCGTCGTCCCCGTCCTCCGTCACCTCGTCTCCGGCCGCGGATCGGGAAGACCCGCATCCGCCCGTCGCGGCGCGCCGCCCGACCCGACGCAGCGTCCATGGCGACGCGTTCGCCGATCCCTATGAATGGATGAGGGACAAGACCTCCCCCGAGCTGCGCGACTACGTGGCCGCCGAGAACCGCTACTGCGAGAGGCGCACGGCCCATCTTGACGGCCTGCGGCGCACTCTGTTCGACGAGCTGAAGTCCCATGTGCAGGAGACGGATATGTCCGTGCCCACGCGGGTGGACGGCTACTGGTACTTCTCCCGCACCATCGAGGGTCGGCAGTATGGGGTGCAGTGCCGCGTTCCCATCACCGGACCCGACGACTGGGACCCGCCGAGGGTCGCTCCCGGCGAACCTGGCTCCATGCCGGGCGAAGAGGTCCTCTTCGACGCGAACCATGAGGCCGAAGGGCATGAGTTCTTCCGCATCGGAGGCATGGACGTCAGCCGCGACGGGCGCCTGCTTCTCTACGGCGTCGACCTGCACGGCGACGAGCGCTACGACTACCGGCTGCGCGACCTCGCCAGCGGCCGCGACCTGCCGGACGCCATCGACGGCATCGGGGGCGCATGTCTGACGCCCGACGGCCGATGGGTGTTCTACGCCGTCCTTGACGACGCCTGGCGGCCCTGCGCCATCCGGCGGCATCGGGTGGGGACCTCCTGCGCCGACGATGCGGAGGTCTTCAGCGAGAGGGACGAGCGCTTCTGGGTCGGCGTAGGGATGAGCTATGACGAACGGCTTCTCGTCATCGGCACCGATTCGAAGACCACCACCGAGGTGCTCACCCTGCCGGTCGACGACCCCGAGGGAACGTTCCGTGCCTTCATCCCCCGGCGGGAGGGGATCGAATACGACGTCGGATTCTCGAGTTTCGAGGACGCCGGCGAAGGCGGCGAGGACATTCCCGTGGCGGTCGTCTGTCACAACGCCCTTAACCCGAATTTCGAGGTGGACGTCATCGACATGCGCGCGCATCAGCCGCCATATCGGCTCGGCGAGGGCGTTCGCGTCGCCGTCGGATCGCCGTTCGGATGCGAGAAGGGCGACGCGGTGCTCCCCGGAGCCTCCGGAATGCCCATCCGCACGCCCTGGAGCGATCCGCACAACCCCGAGATCCTCCAGGATTCCCGGGGACTGGAGATCGAAGGGCTCGGCATCCATCGTCATGCGGTCACCCTGTCCTGGCGCGCCGAGGGGATGGGACATATCGCGGCCATGCCGAAGGACCAGGCCGTCCAGGATTTTCTCGCCGGGCGTCCCTGGCGCTTCCGTGAGATCCTTCCCCCGGCGCTGGAGGGGGAGAGGGAGGACGGCCGCCTGTACGCCGTGGGTCTGGGAGGCAACCCCTCCTACGCCGCGCCGCGCCTACGCTATTCGTTCAGCAGCTACACGCGTCCTGGCGAGCTGCATGAGATCGACCCTTCGACGGGTCGTGACGTGCTCCTCAAACGTGCGGTGGTTCCGGGGGGATTCGATCCGGCGGACTACGCGGAGCGGCGGCTGTGGGTGACGTCCCGCGACGGCGAGGGCATCCCCGTCTCCCTCGTATGGCGGAGCGACCGGCTTGATGACGCCAGGCGCCCCGATGGTCGGCCGGCGCCGATGTTCATCACCGGATACGGCGCCTACGAGATCAGCTCCGACCCCGGATTCTCCTCGGCGCGGCTCAGCATGCTCGACCGCGGGGTGCTGTATGCCGTGGCCCACATACGCGGCGGCGGCGAGATGGGGCGCGCCTGGTACGAGCAGGGCAGACGGCTGGAGAAGAAGCACACCTTCGAGGACTTCGTCGACGCCACCGCCGCCCTGCAGGGGATGGGGCTCGCCGAACCGGCCACCACGGTCGCCAACGGCGGATCCGCGGGAGGCCTGCTCATGGGCGCCGTGGCGAACATGGCGCCCCGGCTGTACGCCGGAATCGAGGCCGACGTGCCGTTCGTCGACGCGCTTACCTCCATACTCGACCCCTCCCTGCCGCTGACGGTCACCGAATGGGACGAATGGGGCGATCCTCTGCACGATCCGGAGGTCTATCGCTACATGAAGTCGTATTCTCCCTACGAGAACGCGCCGGCCAGCCCGGAGCAGGGACGTGGCTTCCCCCGCATCCTCGTCACCACCTCGATGAACGACACCCGCGTCCTCGTGGTCGAGCCCCTCAAATGGGTGGCGCGGCTCCAGGCGGCGGGGGTCGACGCCATCGAGCGCATCGAGACGGAGGCGGGGCACGGCGGCACGTCCGGACGCTATCGCCAGTGGCGCGAGCTCGCCTTCGAGAACGCCTGGTGCCTGGACGTCATGGGCATCGACCGGTGACTCCCGTCGGTTCGCCGGCCGATCGGAGCCGCCGAACCGGACTCCTGCGCCGTCCATCAGATGAACCCGGATATGGACCCGCGTGGGGCCGCGTGTATGGTGCCGCTCTATGAGCACTGACAGGAAGACATACGACATCGCCGTGATCCCCGGCGACGGCATCGGCAAGGAAGTCACCCCCGTCGCGCAGGCCGCGCTCGACAGGGCCGGCCATGGGGTCGCCGACTTCCGCTACGAGACCTTCGATCTCGGGGCCGAACGGTATCTGCGGGACGGGGCCATTCTCCCCGACGAGGACCTTGAGCGCATCAAGGGCAAGGACGCCATCCTGCTTGGCGCGGTGGGGGACCCCCGCATCAAGGCGGGGATCCTCGAGCGCGGGCTTCTGCTGAAGCTGCGCTTCGCGCTCGACCAGTACGTGAACCTGCGTCCCTCCAGACTGTACAGGGGCGTCACCTCGCCCCTGGCCGATCCGGGCGACATCGACTTCGTCGTCGTGCGCGAGGGCACCGAGGGCCTGTACTGCGGGGCAGGCGGCGCCATCCGTCGCGACACCCCCCAGGAGGTCGCCACCGAGGTCTCCATCAACACCGCGTACGGCGTCGAGCGCGTCGTGCGCTACGCCTTCGGGCTGGCCATGAAGCGCCGCCGGCACGTCACCCTCGTGCACAAGAAGAACGTGCTCGTCAACGCCGGCGACATGTGGCAGCGCATCGTCGACCGCGTCGCAGAGGAGTTCCCGGAGGTGACCCACGACTATCTGCACATCGACGCCGCCACCATCTTCCTCGTCTCGAAGCCCTCGCGCTTCGACGTCATCCTCACCGACAACCTCTTCGGCGACATCCTCACGGACGAGGCCGGGGCGGTCGTGGGCGGCGTCGGCTATTCGGCGTCGGGCTGCATCAATGCCGACAACCGCTATCCCTCGATGTTCGAGCCCATCCATGGCTCCGCGCCGGACATCGCCGGCAGAGGCATCGCCAACCCGACCGCCGCCGTGCTGTCGGCCGCCATGCTGCTGCGCCATCTCGGATTCGATGCCGCCGCCGCGAAGATCGATGCGGCCGTCGAGGCGGACATCGCCGAAAAGGGGTCTCTCGACCGCACCACCACCGAGGTGGCGGACGACATCCTGTCGCGCATCGACTGATTCGCGGTCCGGATCGGACGGGTCCTCCGCCGAGCCGGCATGGTCATGCGATCGGCTGATCCGGGACGTGTTTCGCCGGGTCAGCTCCCGCCCCGACATGGGTCTATCTTTGTGGTATGAGCGACAACAGCGGTCAGCAGAACGGTCAGCAGCCCTATGGCCCCGCCGGTGATGGCGGGGGATACCGGCAGTATGGTCAGCCAGGGTCGACGGGGCAGGGCTTCTCCTCCTCCGCGGGCTCGCAGCAGCCCTACGGACAGGCGAACGGCGGCCCACAGTATCAGCAGCCGTACGGAGGGCAGCAGCCCCCGTACGGCGGTCAGTACCAGCAGCCCTATGGCCAGCAGCCCCCGTATGCGGGTCCGACGGGCTACGGGCGGCAGGTCCCCCCGGGCTACATCCCCCGCCAGAAGCTGGTGGCGGGTCTTCTGGGGATCTTCCTCGGCGCTCTGGGCGTGCACAACTTCTACCTCGGATACACGGGGAAGGCCGTGGCCCAGCTGCTCATCTCCGTGCTGAGCCTCGGAATTCTCTGCTGGGTGTCCGCGATATGGGGCCTGGTCGAGGGGATTCTCATCCTGTGCTCGAACTACGGATCCACCTGGCATCGGGACGCCCGCGGCGTCGAGCTTGCCGACTGAGGCCACGGCGGCCGGGCGACGGGTTGACGGGTCGCTGATGGGCATCTCAGGCCGGGGTACCTGCAAGGTCGCCGGAGGCAAGCTTGTCGGCGTGAACGTCATCGCCGCTGATGACGGTCGCATCACGTCCTGCTCCGTCGACGGCGACTTCTTCGTCGACGCCTCCGATGAGGAGGCGGAGGCCCTGCTGGACGATCTGGGTCGTGCTCTGGCCGCCGGTCTCCATTCGGGGGACGACGTCTCCCGTGCGCTGCTTGCCCATCCCGCCGCCCGGCTGATCGGGATCGGTCCGGACGCCATTCGGACCGCCTTCCTGCGTGCCCTCGAGGATGCCGGCGTGGAGGGCCGCCCGGCGATGGGGAATCCGACCGGGGATCCGATTGGGACGTTCCAGGCGCCTGATGCGGAGGCCGGGCGTGATTCGCGCGCCGACGCGTGGCGGAGACGCTGGTCACGTCTGCATCCGCGGATCATCCACGACGCTCCGCGAGACCCGCACGACCAGATGGAGGTGGACGAGCGCTGGGCCCGCCTGACGGCCGCCGGCATGATGCCGCCCACGCTGCGCTTCTGGGAGTGGGCCTCTCCGGCCGTGGTCATCGGGCGCTTCCAGTCCGCGTCCGCCGAGGTCGACCTCGATCGCGTCCGACTGGAGGGCTTCACCGTGGTGCGGCGCTGCACCGGCGGCGGAGCGATGTTCATCGAGCCCGGCGACACCATCACCTACTCGCTCATCGCCCCTCTGTCCTTCGTCTCGGACGTCGACGTCGTCACCTCCTACCGCCTGTGCGACCAGTGGCTGGTCGACGCGCTTGAGGGGGTGGGGATTCACGCCTCCTTCTCGGGTCTGAACGACATCTCCTCCGACCAGGGCAAGATTGGCGGCGCCGCCCAGCGCCGCTTCCCTCCGGTTGATGGAGGACCTGGGGCGGTTCTGCATCATGTCACCCTCGCCTACGATATCGACGCCGTGAGAATGGGACGCATCCTTACCCCGGACAGACGCAAGCTTGCCGACAAGGCGGTGCGTTCGGCGGTTCGCCGGGTCGACCCGATGCGTTCGCAGACGGGTCTGCCTCGTGACGAGATCGTGGAGCGGCTGATTCGCTCGGCCGCCACGACGTCCGGGACTGCAGCGGCGATGGTTCCCGGGCACGCAGCCCCGGATGCGGCCGGCGACCGCGACGCGCGACCACGGGGCGCACGCCCCCGACCCGTCCCCGGAGGGGACGGGTCGGGACCCTCGGGCCCGGCGATACAATGAAGCGGAGTCAATGCCGATTCGCGGTCAGGGGATTCCGGGAGGTGCGATGCGCGTAACCGCCAAGCCGAACGCCATCCCCGACGAGGACGAGCGGAACGAGCTTCTGCATACGGCTCTGTTCAAGCAGGTACCGGCCGAGCAGTCCAGGGAGCTGCTGTCGCATCTGAAGCGGCGGTCATGCCGCAAGGGCGACCTCATCTTCCATGAGGGCGACAAGGACCATCGGATGTATCTGCTGGAGAACGGACGCGTCAAGCTCATCCGCCAGTCCTCCGACGACCGCGTCCAGCTGCTGAGCATCCACGCGCGGGGGGAGGTGCTGGGCGAGATTCCGGTTTTCGATCCCTCCGGCGGTCCGCGCACGGCGACGGCGGTGGCCATGTCCAACGGCACCCGTGTGGCCTGGCTTGAGCACGACGTGCTGTTCCGATGGATCAACGAGCATCCCCGCGTGGCGGTGGACATGCTCCAGGTCCTGGCCAACCGCATGCGGTCCAACAACGACCGCATCTCGGATCTCGTGTTCATGGACGTCCCCGGGCGTCTCGCCAAAACCCTGATCAACCTTGGCGCACGCTTCGGCAGACCCGTCGAGGCGGGTCTTCTCGTTCCCCACGACCTGACGCAGGAGGAGATGGCCCAGCTGGTGGGATCCTCGAGGGAGACCGTCAACAAGGCCCTGATGGACTTCGCCAATCGCGGATGGATAGCCCGCGAGGGCCGGTCGATCATCATCTACCAACCGGGGATGCTCATCAGGCGCGCACGTCGCTGACAGACGTCTTTCGGATGTCTCCCAGCCCGTTTTCGGCTGGCCGCGGGGTTGTGAGGAATTCGGGACGGATTCGGCCTTCCTGGGCCTTTTCGTGGGGGTCCGGTAGGGTGCGGGCCATAGAATGGGCCGCATGCCCAAGAGGAACTCTCTGACCGTCAAGCGCGTGCTTGCGCTTCTGCTCGCGTATCTCACGCTCTGCATCGCGGGAGGAGTGGTCACCAGCGTTCTGTTCCTTCCGGCCGTCGTCGGCATCAACAACACCGTCAAGGCGACGATTCCGTCGCTGTCCGTCGAGGGCATCGACTTCGACGTGACCAGTCTGCCGCAGAAGTCACGCATCTACGCCTCGGACGGCAAGACGGTCATCGCCTCCTTCTATGCCCAGAACCGCACCGTGGTCCCCATCAAAAGCATCTCGAAGTACATGCAGCAGGCCGTCGTGGCGCGTGAGGACCGTCGCTTCTTCGAGCACAGCGGCGTGGATGTCCAGGGCGTGCTCCGCGCCTTCGTCGAGACCTACATCAAGAAGGGGGACACCCAGGGCGGGTCGTCCCTCACCCAGCAGTACGTCAAGAACGTCCTGCTCGTCCAGGCGCAGGAGGATGACGATCCGATAGCGGAATATGACGCCACCGAGGACACGGTGGCCCGCAAGCTGCGCGAGATGCTCATCGCCGTGCAGATGGAGCAGAAGTACAGCAAGGCCGAGATCCTGCAGGGATACCTCAACATCGCCCAGTTCGGCCGCAACAGCCTGTACGGCGTCGAGACGGCGGCCAAGCGCTACTTCAACACGACCGCGGCTAAGCTCACCATCGTGCAGGCCGCGACCATCGCCGCCATCACCAAGAACCCCGTCCAGTATGATCCCTCGGTCACGTCGAACCAGAAGACGGCCCAGGAGCAGCGCAACATCGTGCTCGACCTCATGTACCAGCAGGGGTTCATCACCAAGGCGCAGCGGGACACCGCCAAGGCCACGCCCATCGCCAGCACGCTGGACATCCAGGACGTGTCGAGCGCGGGCTGCCAGACCGCCGGGGACGCGGCGTTCTTCTGCTCCTACGTCACCAAGCAGATCCTCAACTCGACGGAGTTCGGCAAGACCAGAGCCGCCCGCCAGAAGCTTCTCAACGAGGGCGGGCTCGACATCTACAGCACCATGGACGTCAACGCCAACGCGGCGGCCATGAAGGCGGCCAGGGACACCGTCCCCGTCGACGACTCCAGCGGATTCGAGGTGGCCATCGCGGCGATCCAGCCCGGGACCGGGAAGGTGCTGGGCTTCGGCATCAACAGGACCTATGACGCCACCGAGGCGGCGTCGAAGGATTCGACGCGAACATCCATCAACTACGCGGTCGACGAGAAGGACGGCGGAGGGGAGGGGTGGAACGTCGGATCCACATGGAAACCCATCAACATGGCGGCCTGGCTTCTCGCCGGTCATTCCCTCAATGAATCCCTGACGACGAGCACCTACTACGCCAACAGCGGCTTCGACTGCGGGAACTACAAGTTCCATGGATCCTGGTCCCTTCAGAACGCGGGAGGGGGAACCACCAGCCCGGAGACCCCTCTGGAGGGCCTCGTGAGGTCGCATAACACCACGCAGGCCTCCATGGTCCAGAAGATCGGGCTCTGCGCGGTGGCCAACACGGCCAAGACCATGGGCTACCACAATTCGCCCATCGGTCAGGAGAGCGTCTACTCCTCCAACTCCTTCAACCCCCCGATGATCATCGGCTCCGTTCAGGCCTCGCCCCTGACGATGGCCAACGTCTACGCGACCATCGCCGCCGACGGCGTCGAATGCACGCCGATCGCCATCACCAAGGTCGTCGACACGGATGGGCAGCAGCTCAAGGTGCCCAGTGCCAACTGCCATCAGGCCATCTCCAAGGAGGTGGCGCAGACCGTCGCCTACGCCTTGAACCAGGGCGTAGTCACGTCAGGGGGCGAGGCCGCGACGACGCAGCTGGACAACAACCGCAAGACCTTCGCCAAAACCGGGACGAACGAGGACAAGTACATGCTGACGGCCGGGTTCGTGCCGCAGGTGTCCGCCTTCGTCGCCGTGGGGAACGCCGAGTACCAGAAGAGCTTCAACAACATGACGATCAACGGCAAGACGCATTCGACCTGGTACGGCATGTACATCGCCACGCCCGCATGGAAGGAGTTCATGAACACCTACCTCAAGGCGGCGAACATCCCGATCGACAACGACTATGGGACGGCGGCGTCCCAGTTCCTCAAGTCGTCGTCGTAATCCCGCCCTCGTCGGGGGGGGGTTGGCGGGGGGC
>NZ_CAUTOG010000021.1:0-26957 GCF_963540075.1 uncultured Bifidobacterium sp. | reverse complement strand
CGGCGTGGCGACCATGCCGCGGACGACCGCCTCGAGCTGCATGTTGGTCAGACCGTCGTTGCCGAGCGCCTCATCCCACGCCCAGGCCTTGGCCTCGGCGGTGCCGCGCGCGGCCCTGGCCCCGTAGGCGAACTCCCGGTTCTCCGTGGTGTCGCGACGGGCGAGCTCGGCGTCGATGGCGTCGGCGTCCATGAGGCCGACGGCCGCGAGCGCGTTGACGATCGTCCATCGCAGGTTGTTGTCGACCGTGAGTCCGTCGAAAGCGACCGAACCGTCCAGCAGACCGCGGACGTGGGAGGCGAACTCGTCGTCGTCCGGCTCGCCGTAGCCGAGATAGGCCATGACGAGCTGGAACTGCTCGTCGGAACCGGGTTTGGCGTCCTGGGCCAGCCCCCACAGCCGGGAGGCCACGGAGCGGACGACCTCGTCGCGGCGGGCCGGGTCGGTGTAATGCCAGGCGGTCGTGCCGACCTGCGCGAGCGCGTAGCGGAAGGTCGTGGACTCGCTTTCGCGGGCCAACGCACGCAGGGAGAGGTCGATGAAGCGTTCGGCGGGGAACTCGCCGTCACGGGTCATATCCCAGAGGCTCAGCCATACCACGGAGCGCGCGAGCGCATCGCGGAAGTCGGGCAGATGCTTCTCCGCGAAGACCAGCGACCGCTCGTCGAAGCGCAGCTTGGCGTAGGTCAGATCGCCGTCGTTGGGGAGGATGAAGGCCGGACGCCGCCGCCCCGCCGCCCAGGCGACCTCGGTGGAGGAGCCGTCCACATCAAGTTCCACGCCGTCGGTGCGCACCACGGCCCCGAGGTCGTCAAGGTCGTAGAAGCCGACCCCGAGGCGATGCACGCGCAGCGTGGGATGCTCGGCGGGGGCCGTCTGCGCGATACGCAGTTGGCCTATCGTCCCGTCGGCGTCCTCGGTCACCTCGGTGGAGAGCGTCGTGATGCCGGCCTCCTCAAGCCACTGGGCGCTCCATGCCCTGAGGTCGCGGTCGGAGGCCTGCTCGAGTTCGGCGAGCAGGTCGCCGAGGGTCGCGTTGGAGTATGCGTGCTTCTCGAGGTAGTGGTTGATCCCCTGGAAGAAGCGTTCACGGCCGACGTAGGCGACGAGCTGGCGCAGCACCGAGGCGCCCTTGGCGTAGGTGATGCCGTCGAAGTTGACGTAGGTGTCGTTGAGGTCGTTGATGGGGGCGACGATCGGATGCGTCGTCGGCAGCTGGTCCTGACGCAGGGCCCAGCTTTTCTCCCCCGAGCAGAAGGTCGCCCAGGCGTCGGTCCAGTCCGTGGCCTCGGCGGTCGCGAGCGTCGACATGAACTCGGCGAAGGACTCGTTGAGCCACAGATCGTTCCACCATTTCATGGTCACATAGTCGCCGAACCACATATGGGCCAGCTCATGGAGCACGGTGACGACGCGACGTTCGGCGAGGGCGTCCGTGACCTTCGATTCGAACACGTACTGGTCGCGGATGGTCACCAGGCCGATGTTCTCCATGGCGCCAGCGTTGTACTCCGGGACGTAGATCTGGTCGAACTTCGCATAGGGGTACGGAACCCCCCAGGTGCGGGCATAGAAGGCAAAGCCCTTCTTCGTGACGTCGAACAGATAGTCGACGTCCGGCGCGAAGGAGTCCTTCAGCGCCTGACGGCAGTACATGCCCATGGGGATGGTCCGACCATCCTCATTGGCGTATTCGGAGTGCCATCCGGCGTATGGACCGGCGCAGACGGCGGTGAGATAGGAGCTCATGACGGGCGTGGGTTCGAAGGTCCACCGCTTCGTCTTTTCGGCGGGATGGTCGCCAAGGGTGCCCTCGGCGGTCGTGGCGTCGGTGTCCTCCACGGATTCCGCCGGCTTGTTCGACAGCACCGTCCAGCTTTCCGGAGCGAGCACGCGGAAGCGGAACACGGCCTTGATGTCGGGCTGGTCGAAGACGGCGTAGACCCGGCGGGCGTCCGGCACCTCGAACTGGGTATAGAGATACACGTTGCCGTCCGAGGGGTCGACGCTGCGATGAAGCCCCTCGCCCGTCGTCGAATAGCGGCAGGTGGCGGTCACCGTCACCTCGTTGCTCTCCTCGAGCCCGGTGAGCAGCACGCGGCTGTCGCGGTAGGCCTCGGACGGGTCGATGCCGATGCCGTTAAGCGTGATGGCCTCGACGTCGTCGGCGATGAGGTCGAGGAACGTCGATGAGCCCGGCTCGGCATCGAAATGCACGACGGTGACGGATCCGAAGGTCCTCGGCCCGCGGGTGAGGTCAAGCCGAACCTCGTAGTTGACGGGCGCCTTGACGACGGCCCGGCGATTCCCGGCCTCGGTTCTCGTGAGATTGGCTCCCGGCATCAGCTGTCCTTCCCTCCGTCTCGCTCCGGGTCGGTGATGCCCCCGGTCGGATCCCCGCGTCCGGCACTGCGCCGAGACGCGATGCGGCGTGGTCGGAAACCCGGTCACGCCGCATCATTGCTTCATACCGTCCCTGCATCGGGCGGTCACCGTCATCTACATCCTATGCGCGCTTCGGCGCACGGCCATCCGTTTTCACCGGATGGTCCGACGCGCATCCGCACGCCGTGTGCGCCTACTTCGCGGGCTTCGCCGGCGTCTCGATGACGTCCTGGGCGATGTCCGCGACGACGGGAACGATCACCGGCTTGCGATGGAGCTGGCGGGCGACCCAGCCGCCCAGCGTGCGCCGCATGAGCTGCTGCAGACGGTAGGTGTCCTTGGTGCCCTGCATCATCGCGTCCTCGAGCTCGCCGACGATCTGGCGGCGGACCTTCTCGAATTCGGCCTCATCCTCGGCCACGGCGTTGAGGTAGATCTTCGGACCCGAGACGACCTCGTTGGCCTCGGAGTCCACGACCACGAAGCTGGAGACGAAGCCCTCGGTACCCAGGATCCGGCGCTTCTCGAGCTCCTCGTCGGTGAGCTCGCCGACCGAATCGCCGTCGACGTACACGTAGCCGCAGGGCACGGAGCCCACGACCGCCGCCTTGCCGTGGTAGAGGTCGACGACGTCCCCGTCCTCGGCGAGCACGACGTTCTGCGGGTCGAGTCCGGTCTTGACGGCGACGAGCCCGTTGGCCACCAGATGGCGGTTCTCGCCGTGGATGGGCATCGCGCACTTCGGCCTGATGATGTTGTACAGGTAGAGCAGCTCGCCCTGGTCGGCGTGTCCGGAGACATGGATCGCCGCGTTGTCGCGGTTGATGACGTGCGCACCCAGCTGCACGAGCTTGTTGATGACCTTGTAGACCTCATGCTCGTTGCCGGGGATGAGAGAGCTGGCGAGGATCACCGTGTCGAACTCGTTGACGGTGATGTCCCGGTGGTTGCCGTCGGCGATGCGCCCCAGCGCCGCCATGGGCTCGCCCTGGGAGCCGGTGCACATGTAGACGAGCTTGTCGTCCTGAATGTCGTGGGCCTGCTTGAGGTCCACCACCGTCCCTTCGGGGATGTGCAGATATCCGAGGTCGGAGGCGATGGACATGTTGCGCACCATCGAACGTCCGACGAAGACGACCTTGCGGCCGTACTTGTGGGCGGTGTCGACGACCTGCTGGACGCGATGGACGTGGCTGGAGAAGCTGGCGACGATGATCTTGCGCGTGGCCTCGGCGAAGGCGCGCTCGAGGGCAGGGCCGATGGAGATCTCCGGCTTGACGAAGCCCGGGACCTCGGCGTTGGTGGAGTCCATCATGAGCAGGTCGACGCCCTGCTCGCCGATCTTGCCGAATTCGACGAGGTCGGTGATGCGATGGTCCAGCGGCAGCTGGTCGAGCTTGATGTCGCCGGTGTCAATGATCGTGCCGGCGGGGGTCTTCACGCAGACGGCAAGAGCGTCGGGGATGGAGTGGGTGACGGCCACGAACTCCAGCATGAAGGGACCGACCTTGAGCTTGTCGCGTCCGTTCACCTCGACCTTGGTGGGGTGCTGGTTGTGCTCGGCGCATTTGGCCTCGACGAAGGCCAGCGTGAGCTTGGAGCCGATGAGCGGGATGTCGGGGCGGAGGTTGAGCAGGTAGGGGACGCCGCCGATGTGGTCCTCATGGCCGTGCGTGAGGACGAGGGCCTCGACCTGGTCGAGCTTGTCCTTGATGTAGTTGAAGTCCGGCAGGATGAGGTCCACGCCGGGCTGCTCCTCGGCCGGGAAAAGGACGCCGCAGTCGATGAGCAGGATATGCCCGTTGTACTCGATGACGTTCATGTTGCGGCCGATCTCGCCGAGTCCGCCAAGCGGGACGATGCGCATCGAGCCCTTGTGGTACTTGGGCGGGGCGATGAGGACCTCGTCCTGCTGCGGGGCGGTGGAGCGCGAGGGGCGCGAGCCTCGACGCGACTGCCCGCGGCCGGAACGATAGGGACGGGAACCGCGCGAGCGGGAGCCGTTTCGCGAGGAGCGCGTCGAGGATGATGCCGATGAATTGTTTTCTGCTGTTGCCATATCCTTCTTGGATTTCTGTTTATCGGTGTCCGCGCCTGTGCGCGGACGAGGAATGTGGGCCCTAGAGGAGACCGGCCGCGCGCATGCCGTTCTCGGCGCGCTCGAGCTCGGCGTCCCCCGGACCAACGTTGGGAAGACGCATGGTCGTGTCGTCCAGCTCGCCCTCGACCTTCAGGGCCGCCTTGGCCATGACGGCCTGGAAGCCGTTGCCGTTGAGCGCCTGGACGAGCGGCGCCAGGCGCACGGCCAGCCGTTGGGCCTCATGGATGTCGCCCGCATCGAAGGCGTCCGCCAGACGGCGCATGGGGGCGGCGGCGACATGGGCGATGACGGAGATGACGCCGACGGCTCCCACGGACAGGAAGGGCAGGAAGAGGCCATCGTCCCCGGAGTACCAGGTCAGCCCGGTCTCCATGCGCTTGCGCACGGCCCCGGCGATGTCTCCGGTGGCGTCCTTGACCGCCTTGACATGCGGAAGCTCGGCCAGACGGCGATAGGTCTCCAGCTGGATGTGCACGCCGGTGCGGCCGGGCACGTCATAGATGAGGATGGGCTTGTCCGTGGCCTCGTCGACGGCGCGGTAGTGCTCGAAGATGCCCTCCTGCGAGGGTCGGGAATAGTAGGGGGCGACGATGAGGACGGCGTCGGCGCCGGCCTCCTGCGTCATCTCGGTCATGCGCACGGTATGGATGGTGTCGTTCGATCCGGCTCCCGAGATCACCGGGACGTCGACGACCTCCTTGACGGCTTTGACGAGCTCGACCTTCTCCTCCATATGCGTCACCGGCGATTCGCCCGTGGTGCCGTTGACGACCAGGCCGTCGGCCCCGTCGGCGACAAGACGCTTCGCCAGTTTCCGGGCCGCCTCGTAGTCAACGGAACCGTCGGACTCCATGGGGGTGACCATCGCCGGAAGAACCCTTCCGAAGGGCGCGGGGTCGAGGAGATGCATGGAACTCATGGCCTTCACGCTACTTCGTGGGCGGGACTCGCCGAGGCTCGGCGGAACGCCGCCTCGACCCCCGACGGCCGCGTCGCCGACCCTACTCCCTGTCCACCGCATGACCGCCGAACTGGTTGCGCAGCGCGGCGACGACCTTCATCGTCGTCGGGTCGTCGACCTGCGAGGACTGCCGGGCGAACAGCGAGGCCGTCGTCACGGGCAGCGGAATCCCCATGCGCAGAGCCTCGGCGACCATCCACTTGGCCTCCCCGGACTCCTGCGCCCGACCGGCGACATGCCTCAGCCCCTCGTCGCCCTCGAGGGCGCGGGACAGCAGGTCGAGCAGCCAGGAGCGGATCACGGAGCCGCGCCTCCAGGAGGCGATGACCGCGTGGGGGTCGTCCACGAGGTCGCTGGCCTCAAGCATCGCGTACCCCTCCCCCAAGGCCTGCATCATGCCGTATTCAATGCCGTTGTGCACCATCTTGACGAAATGCCCGGCGCCGACGGGACCCGCGTGGACCAGACCGTCATCCCCTGCGGGTTTGAGCGTCTCGAGCAACGGGACGAGCCGGTCGAAGTCCTCGTCGGAGCCCCCGACCATCAGCGCGTACCCCTCCCGGCGCCCCCAGACCCCGCCCGAGGTGCCCACGTCGGCGAAGTGAATGCCATGGGACGCCAGCTCCTCGGCGTGGCCGCGGTCGTCGGAGAACCTGGTGTTCCCACCGTCGACGACGAGGTCGCCCGGCTCGAGCACGGCCGTGAGAGCGGCCACCGTGGCATCCGTGGCCCGCCCGGCCGGAACCATCATCCAGATGGTCCGGGGTGCGTCCAGGGCCGCGACCAGCCCCTCGACGCTGTCCACGTCCCTTCCCGAGTCCGCGGAGACGTCGTATCCCACGACCTCATGTCCGCCCTCGCGGAGCTTGGCGGCCATGTTGCCGCCCATACGTCCCAATCCGATCATTCCCAGCTGCATTGTTGTCCTTTCAGTCGTTCCGCCGTTCCCGTCATTTCCGCTCCCCCATCACGTCGAAGCCCCACATCAGGTCCGGGGCCCTGACCGGATCATCGGGCCTGGCCCCGCGTTTTCCCGTCGGACCGCGACCGACGGCGGGTCGGCGCGGGCGAAGGGGATCGTGGAGGAGGGGCGTCGCATCAGTCCTGTGCGATGGCCGACCGCATGCGCTTCTCGGACACGGCCAGTCCGAGAGCCGCGGCCACGGCGGCGGCCTCCTCCGCGGGGGTCGCCGAGGAGGCGACGTCCAGGGTCAGATGGGCCTCATCGTCCTGAGGAGACTCGAGGATGGCGAACTGCGAGTCGAGCATGGAGACCTTCATGAAGTGCCCGCTGCGCGAGCGCATGCGCCTGAGAACGGCGTCGTAGTCGCCGGCCAGATGGACGAAGACCACGCCGGGGCGACGCAGACGGTCACGGTAGACGCGCTTCAGAGCGGAGCAGGTGATCGTGCCGGGCTCGCCTCGGCGGATATGGTCGTCGATCCAGGAGCCGATCGACTCCAGCCATCCCCATCGGTCGTCATCCGTCAGCGGTATTCCTCGGGACATCTTGTCGATGTTGGCCTGCGGGTGGAAGTCGTCGGCCTCGGCGCTATCCCAGCCGAGAAGGGAGGACAGGTTCTCGTTCAGGGTGGTCTTTCCGCAGCCGCACACCCCCATGACGACGAGGATGGGCGTGCGCCCGTCGAGGAAGCCGTCGGGGACGGCGTTGCGGGTGATGAGGCGCGTCGCGGATGGGGCCGGTCGCAGGGCCGTCGACGTCGCCGTCTGATTCCCCTCCATCTCCGGGTCGGGCGCGGATGCGTCCCTGCCCGGGTCGGTTCCCCACGTCCCCGGATCGCCGGTCGTGTTTCTTCTGACGCCGCCCGTCATGTTCCCGTTCATATCAGCCTTTCCTTTCTCGTCGCGGCTCCACGAAGGGTTCTGGGATGGTCCGGACCCTGAGGCGGAAGCCGTCTGCCCCCCAGGGCCAGTCGGTCTGGTGTCGTTCCTCATCGCAGCCTCCGTTCAGCCCGCCATGGGCACGAAGATGCTCGTGAGGAGGGTGAGCGCGAGCACGACGACGGAAAGCAGGCATTCGAGCACCGACCATGTCCGGAAGGTCTCTCCCACCGACAGGCCGAAATACTCCTTGATCAGCCAGAATCCGGCGTCGTTGACATGCGAGAGGAAGATCGATCCGGCCCCGATGGCGAGCACCATCAGCGCCACGGCGGCCGATGAGGCGTTGAGGGACTGCATGACCGGACCGAGGATGCCGGCGGTGGTGATGATCGCCACCGTGGCCGATCCCGTGGCGATGCGCACGAAGGCCGCGATAAGCCATGCGAGCAGCAGCACGGAGATGTTGGAGCTGCGGACGAAGGCGGCGATGGCGTCGCCCACGCCGGTGTCGACGAGAACGCCCTTGTATCCGCCGCCCGCGCCGACGATCAGAAGAATGCCGGCGATGGGCGGAAGCGCCTTCTTCAGGGACTCGTTCGCGGAGGACAGCCTGCGTCCGGCGGCCTTCGACAGGGAGAGCATGGCGACGAGGACGGCGATGAGAAGAGCGACCGCGGGCTTGCCGACGAAGGACAGAAGCTGCGCCCCGACGGCGGACGAGGAGGCCCAGGTCGGTGCGACGATCTCCACGATGGCGTTGCCGAGCATGAGGATGGCGGGAAGCAGGATGCACAGCACGGACAGTCCGAAGGGCGGCAGCCGGCGTTCGCCGTCGGCCTCGTCCTCACGGCCTCCCATGAGCTCGTCCGTGGCGTGGCGAGGCACCCATCGTGCGGCGATGACGGAGAACGCGGGCCCGACGATGGCCACGGTGGCCGCGGCGATGGGGATGCCGAACATCATGGTCACGCCGACGTTGCCGTTGCTGAAGCAGCTCAGGGCGGCGAGCGGACCGGGCTGGGGCGGCACGCAGGCGTGCATCACGGACAGGCCCGCGAGCGCGGGGATGGCCACACGCATCAGAGGCTGGTGCGAGCGCCTGGAGATGAGGATGATGACGGGCACCATGACGACGAGGCCCACCTCGAAGAACATCGGCAGGCCGATGAGGGCGCCAATGAGGGCCATGGTCCAGGGGATGCCGGCCGGCGTCGCCCGGGCGAGAAGGGTGTCCACGATGCTGTCCGCCGCCCCCGTGTCCATGAGGACGCGTCCCAGCATGGAACCGAGACCGATGAGGATTCCCACGCTGGCCATCGTCGAGCCGAAGGAGTCCGAGAAGCTCGTCACCGTCGCCACCGGTCCGTATCCCGAACCGATCCCTACGATCAGCGAGGAGATCAGCAGGGAGACGAAGGGATGCAGCTTGGCGACGGTGACGAGCAGAACCAGCGCCACGATGCTGGCCGCGATGGCCAGGCCCAGGCGGGTCGAGTCGAGATGCACCGTGCTGGATGCCGCTAACGTCATCAATGTCGTCTGTGTCGTTGTCATTGTCCACTCTTCATTGAATGTCCATTACATTGCTTCGATTTGCCTGTCGTTTCAAGCGGCAGCATCATTGTTGCATGACGATTGAAATATAGACGCACATTTCGTATGTTGCAATACGAGAATTTCCCGCGTGTCGGATAAGCATGGCATAACCAGCCCCAATGCCATACTGGATACTATGCTGCACAAGACCCACGATGACGAGGACAACGACAAGGCCGTCACATCCCTCCACGACCGCCTGCTGGACTACTGGGGGATGTCGGTGGTGACGGGCGGCACTCCCGCGGGGCAACGGCTTCCGCAGCCGACCGTCCATCCTGCGCCGTCCCGGACCGTGACGCGCGAGGTCACGCGCGTCCTGGAGACCATGGGGCTTGTCACGGTGCGACGAAAGGCCGGGGCGACGGCCAATCCGCGCGATGGGTGGAACCCCTACGACCCGCATGTCATCGAATGGCGCCTGCGCAGCGGGCAGCGCGCGGAGAC
Source organism: uncultured Bifidobacterium sp. (assembly GCF_963540075.1). GTDB lineage: Bacteria > Actinomycetota > Actinomycetes > Actinomycetales > Bifidobacteriaceae > Bifidobacterium. The sequence goes on along the minus strand of NZ_CAUTOG010000021.1, from coordinate 17,622 downwards.
CCTCCGCGAGCTCACGGAGCTTCGTGCGGCCATCGAGCCGGAGGCCGCGCGTCTGGCGGCGACGAGGGCCACGCCCGACCAGTGGGCGACGCTCACGCAGGCGGCCATCGACATGGTCGCGCATTCCGCCGACGCCACAGGCGGGGAGTATCTGGACGCCGACATCCGCTTCCACGGCACGCTCATGCAGGCCTCCGGAAACTGCATGTTCGCGGCTCTCGGCAACGTGGTGGCCTCCATGCTCATCGGTCGCACCGAGCACAACCTCATGCCCGGCAACGCGGATGCGACGGCCCTGCGCCTGCATGGCGACGTGGCCGCCTATGTGCGCAAGGGCGACGGGGCGAACGCCGAAAGGGCGATGAACGACATCATCCGCGAAGCCGGAAGCTCCATCGAGACCCGGCTCTCATAGACCCAGCGAACCGCGGACCACACCGGACTCGATGTCCTAGAGGTCGAGGAAGGCGTCGAGCCCGACGGTGAGTCCAGGAAAGTCTCCCGAGGCCAGGCGCCGTACGGCGAGCAGCACCCCCGGCATGAAGGACGATCTGTCGAAGCTGTCCGCGCGCAGGACGAGCTGCTCCCCCGGATTGCCGAGCAGCACCTCCTCGTGCGCATTGAGGCCGCTCAGCCTGACGGCGTGGACGTGGACGCCGTCCACGACCTGACCGCGCGAACCGCCATCCGTCAGGGTCCCGTCGGGCATCGGCCCCAGCCCGGCGACGCGACGTGCCTCGGCGACGGCATGCGCCGTGTGCAGGGCGGTCCCCGAAGGCGCATCGACCTTGTCGGGATGATGCATCTCGATGACCTCCACCGACTCGAAGAACCGGGCCGCCTGCGCGGCGAAGCGGTCGGCCAGCACCGCCGACAGAGCGAAATTGGGGGCGATGAAGACCGACTGGCCCGTCCTCGGGGCGTGCGCGAGGGCGTCGCGGACCTGCTCCAGACCCTCCTGGGTCCATCCGGTCGTCCCGACGACGACGTCGACCCCGGAGGCCACGAGAGCCAGGACGTTACGCATCGAAGCCGACGGCACGGTGAACTCCACGGCCACGTCCGTGCCGTCCGGGGTGATCCGTTCGAGGCCATCCCCTGAATCCACGGTCTCGGCCAGACGCATATCCTCGGCCGCTCTCACGGCCTCGGCCACCGTCGAACCCATTCGTCCTCTGGCTCCGACAACGGAAACCCTGATCATATGCGTCCTCCTCGCTCATCGCCCGTTTTCGCGCTCGGACCATCGCCCGTCCGTCACCCGGCTCCGTCGGCACGATCGGCCGGGACCGATCCCCTTCAGACGATAGGGTGCACCGATGACCCATGCCGCGGTCTGGCGCCGGATCGACGTCGGATGGCATGGCCGCGGCCCATATGACCATCCAGCGGCGAGCCCTCGTACAGGAACACCCTGCGGGGGACGTCGCCTTCGGCGTCGGAGTGCAGCGCATGTCCCGCGAGGTCGTCAGGGACCTGGCGGTCGAACGTCCGTTCCAGACCTTCATGGCCATAGAAGCCGACATCGCATCCCGAATCGGTGTGCAGGAAGTACCGCAGCACCCCGTGCCGCGCCATGCCGTCCATGGCGGAACGCCACAGGGCTCCCCCCACGCCGTGTCCACGGGCGCGCGAGGAGACGAGAAAAAGCCCTATCTCCGCGGGAGCCGCCGAACGAACGCCGGATTCACGTTCCACCACGGCGTCGAGGGCATGCCAGGTCTCGGCGGCATCCAGGGCGCGGACCCCCTCGTCGCCCAGCGCCCGGATGTCCCCATTCACCTCATCAAGCATGCGTGACGCCCAGGGAAGGGCCGTCGGCTCCCCCTCGACCCTCACGGCCACGACCCCCAGCACCTCGCCCTCGAGCTCGGCGACATCGGCACCAGTGGCGGAGACGAGATAATGCAGCAGATGATGACGGGAGACAAGCAGCGACAGGCCCCGTTCGGAATGCGACCGCGACCCCCACATGTCGTCGTAGATGACGGCGACCTGGTCCAGATCGGCTCGCGAGAAGGGCCTGATGGAGAGGGACGGACAGCGGGACATGGGTGATGCGACCTTTCGTTCGGGGATGTGGACGGACCGTCAACGTATGCGGTCGTGCCAGCCTCCGCCACGCTACCCGGCGTCGACGACCGAAGGGCCGGAGACAAACCGCGCGCGACCGAGGGACACCGACCGTCAGAGACCGCAGTCCAGGCATGGCACGCTCCCCATAATCAACAGACCATCGCGAACGGCGTCGCGGAAGCGCCGGCGGAATACGGTGAGGGCACACGCCGCGAAGGGCGGTCCGGCTCAGGGGGTGCGCGCATGGGCGAATCGGTCGCACGGTTCCGATACGACGAGGGGCCGATGCCCTTCATACCGGGATACGAGTACGTCAGGACGCTGGGCGAAGGAGCCACGGCCCGCGTGCACCATTGCAGGCAGACCGCGACCGGCATGGACGTGGCGGTCAAGGTCGGCCGAAGGCCGCTTGACGAGAGGACGCGCAAGCTCTTCGACTCGGAGAGGCGTCTCATGGCCAGGGTCTCGGCCCATCCCTTCGTCCTGGGGATCATCGACGCCGGTACGACCCCGGACGGCCGGGGGTACATCGTCCTCGAATACGCACCCGGAGGCTCCTACGGCCAGATCATCCGACGGTGGCCCCTGCGGACGGAGCAGGCCCTCGACCTCGGAGTCAGGCTTGCGGGCGCGCTGGAGACCGCGCATCGCGCCGGAATCATCCACAGGGACGTCAAACCCGCCAACATCCTGGTCACCACGATGGGTCTCCCCGCGCTCTCGGACTTCGGGGTCTCGGCCGGCATCGACGGTTCGCGGCGGCCGACGGGATTCTCACTGCCCTGGGCCCCACCGGAGGTCGTCGAGGGAGGGGAGGGCACCGAACGATCGGACGTCTATTCGCTGGCCGCGACGATCCACGCCGCCGTGGTAGGGGCCTCCCCCTACGAGCACGTCTACCGCCCCCGCAGCCCCCAGGAGCTCGAGACCCTCATCCTGTCACGGGATGCGCCGCATCTCGACGGGTCCCAGGTGCCGCCGGCAGTCTCCAGGACGCTCGCCGTCGCCATGGCGAGGAAGCCCGACGACAGGTATCCGACCGCGCTGTCCTTCGCCAGAGCGCTGCAGGCGGTCCAGACGTCCTGCTTCGGACGCGCGACTCCCCTCATCGTCAAGGGCGAACCCCGATATCCACAGGGCAGGCAGCCGGCCCCTGCCCCTGCGCCTTCGCGTATGGCCAGCGGCCCGGAACGCATCCGTTGTGGACACGCGGCCGCCGCCGCGATCGCGATCGCGATCATCGTGACGCTCTGCCTGGCGTTCGCCCTGGAGGTCCGGCGGTCCCGAGGCTCGGACGGATGGGGAAGCGCCACGATCGGCGATGGTGGGATGACGGTCTCGCCCTCGCCCCGGACGTCGACCGACGTCGGCTCCGAACCGGAGCCCGTCCCCTCCCCGACGAATCTCGTCGGACGGTATTCGGGAGACACGGTGACGTTCACGTGGACCAATCCCGACCCGCGGCGTGGCGACGCCTACGCATGGACGAGGGTGGACTCCGGCTCCTCGGAATCGGTCGGCGCGCAGATCGTCGACGCCACGTCCGTGAGCATGGCCGGGGTCGACGAGGACCAGCTCTGCCTCCAGGTGAGCATCGTCCGTTCCGACCGGCGGACGTCCCAGCATCCGACCACGGCCTGCGCGGTACGCCGATGACGGCCGTTGCGGTGACGTATACGTGGACCCGGGACATGCGGGAAACGCGGGCGGTGCGCCCCCATGCGAAAGGACGGGCCGTTGGCGGGGGATGGACGGGCTATGGGAGAGTACGGGCCAGGATGGAGGGGGCGCGCCGATGACCGGGCCGCGGGGATTCCGTCGCCGCCGCGGACGGCCCTCCCCCCGAACCGATGGCTGACCCCGGTCGTGGCGCTCCTTCTGCTCGCCGGAATCGTCGCGGGGGCGGTTCTCGTCACCTCCGTGGCCCGCAGCCAGGTACACCTTGACGACGGCACCGTATGGGTGACGTCGCTGAGCAACCGGAAGGCGGCACGGTTCAACGTCCGCAACTCGGAAGCCAATGGCGGCGTGTCGTCCACGGCCCCCCGGTTCGACGTCGCGCAGCATGACGACGACACGCTTCTTACCGAGGGAGGCACGGTCACCGGCATCAGGGCGTCCACCCTCGCACCCTCGGGCAGAACCACGACGGGGACATCCACGGACACCAAGGTCGGCGGGGGAACGGCGGCCTTGCTTTCCACGACGAACGGCAATGTGTGGATCGCCGACGCATCAACGCCCCAGGACGCCAAGCCTGAGAGCTCGGACCCCCGCATGCGTCTGGGCTCGGGCGGCAGGATCGCCGTCACCCACGACGGCATCGTGTACGGCTACCGCCCCGCCGACGGCATGGTCCTGGCCCTTGACGGGCCGAAGGACACCACCTCCAGGCGGGTCGCATCGCTGGCGAACGGATCGGGGCGCACGATCGACGACTTCACCGTCGTCGGAGGCACGCCCGTCATCTCCTACGGGGGCATGATCCGATGGATCGACGGAAGCGCGGCCACGGGATCCACGGGAACCCTGACGCTGCAGGCCACGCCGACGGATGACGCGCAGCGGGGATGGGTGGCGGCTGCGGACGAGACCGGCCTGTATTCCGTGAAACTCTCCACAGGGAAGGTCATCCCCTCCGTCCTGTCCGCCGGGTCCCCGGCGACCCCGGCCCGACCGGTGTCCACCGGAGGATGCGCGTACGCCGCCTGGTCGAGGACGACGGCCAACCACGTCAGCGTCTGCTCCCCGACCGCGCACGCGCCGTTCTCGACCCTGCAGTCCGTCTCCGCGACCTCAGATCTCCTGTTCCGCACCAACCATCGTCTCGTCGTGCTCAACGACGTGACGAACGGCAACGTATGGAATCCCCGGGATTCCACGAAGGTCATCAGGATCCCATGGAACACCCTGCAGACGAGGCAGACGAAGCAAAGGACGGCCAACGACGACCCGGCCGACAGCCGGCGGAACCTCATCAACAAATGCTCTCCGCAGTCCGGGCGGATCAGGGCCGAGAACGACTCCTTCGGTTCGCGGATGGGCAGCCGCCGGATCCTTGACGTGCTTCGCAACGACCAGCAGACCGACTGCTCGGTGCTCGAGATCACCAAGGTGAGCGCACCGTCGGGGAACACCGTGGAGGTCTCCCCGGTCCATGACGGCCGGTATCTCCAGCTCGACGCGACCGGCGCCCACGCCGGCAGGGCGACGTTCACCTATGACATCAGCGACGGGCACGGCCAGACCTCCTCCGCCACGGTCACTCTGACGATTGAGGAATCAGACGGGAACCACGTCCCGAAGCAGAGCGATACGCCACCGGAATACGATGTGGAGCAGGGGGCGTCCTTCACAGTGAACGCGCTGGGAAGCTTCTCGGACGGGGACGGCGACCCCCTGACCCTCATCTCCGCCACGCCACGGAACTCCGATCAGGTCACGGTCTCCACCAGGGCCGACGGACAGCTCGTCTTCAGCGCCGGATCCGCCATCTCGGGCCGCATCACGATCGAGCTGACGGTCTCCGACGGCCGCGCCACGGGCACGGGGATGGCGCACTTCACCATCCATGCCGCGAATTCTCTGGCCGCGGCCATCGACCCCGTGATCAGGCGGACGATCCCCTCGACGGACACGTCCATCGATCTGAGCGACTACGTGCACGGCACGTCGGCCCGGATTCCGCGTCTCACCGCCGTGGACCCCGTCCAGGGCGCCACCATCACCATGAACGCCTCCACGATGACGCTCACCTTCTCCGCGACGGCCACCGGGACCTTCTACGCGTCCTACACCGTCATCCAGGGCTCCATAGCGGCCACCGGACTTGCCCGAGTCGAGGTCAGGGCTGCGACGGGACAGTCCGCCGCCCCCGTGCCGGTCAACGACGTCGCCCTGCTCGGCGCCGACGACACGGCCATCGTGGAGCCGCTGTCGAACGACGTCGACCCCATGGGCGGCGTGCTGTCGGTCACCTCGGTTCATACCGACTCCTCGCCGGGCATCACGGCCGGACTCGTCAGCCACAGGCGCGTGTATCTGACCGCGAACCAGCTTCCGACCGAGCCGATCGAGATCACATACACGGTGGCCAACGCCGTCGGGACCTCGCAGGGCACGATAGTCCTGCAGCCGCCGGCGCTGACGGCCAGCCAGTCGGCCCCCAGGGCCTCCGACGTCATCGCGCACGTACGCACGGGCGGCGTCGTCTCGGTGGACGCGATCGACCACGTCTCCTATGCCGACGGCACCACCGTCACCCTCCAGAGCACCCTGCAGTACGACAGGGCGACCTTCTCCGGACTCGTGTTCGTGTCGGGCGACAACGTCCGCTACCAGGCGTCCGACAAGCCGGGAAGCTACCGCGTCATCTACACGGTGAAGGACGGTCTGGGGAACACCGCCTCGGCGGCCATCACCTTCTCCGTCCATGGAAGCGACTCCGCGACCAAGGCGGCTCCTGCACCGAGGAACGTCGAGGCGCAGGTGGCGGCCGGGCAGAAGGTGAAGATCCCGGTCACGCTGACGGGAATCGACGCGGACGGCGACGTCGACATGCTTCTCGGTCTGGGGAACACCGCCCCCTCCCTCGGACGCATCACCGAGGTCGGTGCCGACCATCTCCTCTATGAGGCCTACACGGACTCCTCCGGGACGGACTCCTTCTCCTACGCCGTGGAGGACTGGACCGGACAGCGCGCCCAGGCGCAGATCAGGGTCGGGGTGTTTCGCAACGGGTCGAATTCCGGCGTCTTCGCACGCAACGACGAGATCGTTCTGCGGCCCAACACGGCCGCCACGGTGCCCGTGACGCGGAACGACGTCTCCGAGGACGGCTCCGACCTCGTCCTCGATGCGACGCTGGAGGTCCGTGGAATCACCGGCGCGACGACGAAGGACGACATGATCGCCTTCACGACGCCGAAGCGTCCGGGAACCGCGCACATCACCTACACGGTGAAGAACAAGGCGGGGCTGTCCGACACGGCGGTGCTCACCGTGACCACCGACCCCCAGGCGGTCATCGAGCCTCCCACGGCCTACGACTACCGCGTCGCGGCATCAGCCACCATCGACAAGAAGTCGGTGGACGTGGACGTCTCCGACTCGATCGGCAACCCCTCGGGAACCGCCGGCGAGCTGAAGGTCCGCGTGGACCCGTCCGTCTCCGCCCATGCGCGCGTCACAGGCGGAAAGCATTCCACGGTCATCACCATCGACCTCACGGACAAGTCGCGCTCAGTGCCCTACACGGTGACGAACACGACGTACGGCATCACCTCGACCGCCTTCATCCAGGTGCCGGCGTACGGCGTCTTCCCCCCGACGCTCCGTCCCAAAGCGCCCGCCCTCACGGTGAACGGCGGGGAGACGATCACCATCCCCATCGCCGACCATGTGCGCGTGGGCGCCGGGAAGAGCGCCTATGTGGAATCCCCCGACTCCGTCAGCGCCACCAAATCCAATGGCGGAAAACCGTACGTCGACGACCAGACGCTCCGGTTCACGGCCCCGCGCAACTATTCCGGACCGGCATCCATCACCTTCACCGCAGCCGACGCCGAGCCGGGCGACACCACCCAGAAAATCGTCAACTCGGCCGTGCTGACGCTGTCCATCACCGTCATCGGCAGGACCCCCTCGCCGCCGACCTTCTCCTCGACGACCATCGACGTCGTCGCAGGCGACGACCCGATGACGGTGGACCTCACAGCCCTGACGCATTCGCCCCTAGGGGACGACGTCGATTTGACCCGCTACGTCTATGCCGGGGGAACGTCCTCATCGGACATCACCGCGACGGTGAAGGCCACCGGAACCCTGACGGTCAAGGCCGGCAGCACGGCCAGGCCAGGGACGACCGTCGCCGTGCCCATCACCATCGGACACGACGGCGGGACGCTGACGGCGGGCGTGACCGTCGAGGTGACGGAGTCCACACGGCCTCTCGCGCGGGTCACCGGACCGTCGATCCAGCTCAAGGCCGGGGCGAGCCAGAAGGTGGACCTCTTCACGGACGCCTACAACCCCTTCCCCGACACGCCGCTGAAGGCGGTCGTCTGCACCACCAGCGGAACGGCGAGGCTCAAGGCGGACTGCGCCGGCTCCGGATTCATATCAATCACCGCGGACGCGGACATCGAAGCCTCGACGAACAGGGTCCTCGTCACCGTCCAGGACGCCACGGGAAGCATGGACCGGCAGGTGACGGCGACGATACTCGTGTCGGTCATCGACAAGCCGGACGCCCCTCAGCTCTCCCCCATCGCCGCGAAGCCCGCCGACTCGTCCGTCGACCTCTCGTGGACCCCCGGAGAGACGAACGGCAGCCCCGTCACCGAGTACAAGGTGGACTGGGACGGAGGCTCGAGGCCATGCGGGACGGCCACCGGCTGCCGTATCAGGGGCCTGACCAACGGCAGGGAGTACTCGTTCAGCGTCAGGGCGCGCAACGAGGCCGGATGGTCGAAGGCCTCCAACGCGGTGACGGGGACTCCGGACGTCGTCCCCACCGCGCCCAGGAAGGTATCGGTGACCCCGAGGCACCTCGCCGCCACGGTAACCTGGTCAGCCCCCGACTACGTCGGCACCGCCCCCGACAGCTACACCGTGACCCTGAACGGGCCGAACGGATGGAGCTCCACGCAGACCGTCATCGCAACCAGTGCCAGCTTCGACGGTCTGAGCAACTCACTGGTCCTCGACGGAACGAGCTTCTCGGCCACGGTGACCGCGCACAACCGGGCAGGCGATGGCACCCCCAGCGCCGCCAGCGCCTCGGCGAAGGTATGGGGGGATCCGGACAGGCCACGAATCGACGTTCGGCAGAAGGGCGGCAAGGCGGACATCGTCGTCTCTCTCGGCGATATGCATAACGCCGGATGCTCCTCCATCAGGCTGAGCGGAGGCGTCACGGCAACGCTCGGCTGTCCCGGCGACGGCTACACGAGCACCTCGGCAGACATCACGGCCGACCAGTACGGGACCACGGTGACCTACACCGCGACGCTGAACCCCAACCGCGACGGCGCGGCATCGCCCCGGTCATCCACGAGTCTCAGCCCCGGGAAGACGGTGGATTCCCCCGGAACGCCGACCATCTCGGCGGAAAACCGACAATGCAAGGTCTCCTGGACGGCGACGGATGCCGATGACAACACCACCTTCACCGTCGGCTACCTCTCCACGTCGGCTGCAGGGATCACGGGAACCACGTTCAGCTTCGATCCCGGCGCATGGAATCACTGCGGAGGCGTCACCGTCACCAGCGTCTGGAGCAACGGCACCGTCATCTATCGCAGCGATTCCGTCGCGACCACGGGTGGAGGCGACACGATACCCGACAAGCCGATGGCCGACGTCGGAGGAATCTCCGTGTCCTGGAAGGACCATGACACCATCGACATCAGCGGATCGGTCGACTCCTATGGGCAGAGCGCGAACGTCATCTTCGCCATCAACAACGGATCAGACGACTGCACCGCCCGGAACGTCGACCAGAAGAGCTGCCACTCGGTCAAAGCCCCGCCCACGACCGTCGACGTCTCCGATCTCCCGGACGCCTCATCGTATACATGGGAACTCTTCGTGACCGCCACGGACTCCTCCAGGAGCCCCCTGAACAACTCGACGGATGAGCAGATGCTGGGAGCCCGCCCCTCCCAGGAGCAGGATTCCATGATCCGTCCGCTCGCCGCCTTCGTCCCCTCAGACGCGACCGCGGTCCGACGCAGGCGGATCTTCACCACATCCACGCCCACCCACGCCACCGTCACGAAAAAGCAAGGAGAACCCGGATGAGCAGCACCTCGCGACCCACGGACGACGGAACCGCGAACCTCGATGCGACAAGAATCACCGATTCCACGAGGCTGTCCGACGCCACCAGGCCATCAGACGCCACGCGGCTGCCCGCATCCCCTGACGTGATGCGCCTCCAGAGCGCCTTCGACTCCATCGCCAAAAACGCATCCCAGGTCATCGTGGGCAAGAACCTGCCCATCCGTCTGTGCATCACCGCTCTGATGGCCGGCGGCCATGTCCTGCTCGAAGACAACCCCGGTACCGGCAAGACTCAGCTGGCCCGAGGCCTTGCACGCTCCATCGGCGCCTCCTTCAAACGCATCCAGTTCACCCCTGACCTTCTCCCCTCGGACGTCGTCGGCATGACCTTCTACGACCAGCGCGACGCCAAGTTCGAATTCCGCGAGGGCCCGGTCTTCGCCTGCATCGTCCTGGCGGATGAGATCAACCGCGCCTCCCCCAAAACCCAGTCCGCGCTGCTGGAAGTCATGGAGGAGCGGAAGGTGACCGTCGACGGCGTGACGCATGACGTGCCACAGCCGTTCATCGTCATCGCCACGCAGAACCCCATCGAGCAACTGGGCACCTACAAGCTGCCCGAGGCGCAGATGGACCGCTTCCTGATCAGGACCTCCATGGGACATCCGGGCCGTGAAGCGGGCCTCGACATCCTTCGAGAGCTCGACATCGCCGATCGCGCCACGACCATCAACCCCGTTCTCTCCGGCGACGACGTCCTGGCCCTGAGGCGAGCGGCCGAACAGGTGCACGTCGACGACGCCATCCTCGAGTACGTCATGAGGCTCGTCGAGCGAACACGGCAGGATTCGCGCATCGCCGTCGGATCCTCCATGCGAGGGGCGCTGGCGCTCGCCCGATGCGCGCGGATCTGGGCGGCGGCGGACGGACGCGGATACGTCCAGCCCGAAGACGTGGAGGACCTGGCCGTGCCGGTGCTCTCTCACAGAACCGTCCTCACCGCGGAGGCGACGTTCGAGGGAGTCTCCTCCGACGATGTCATACGCGACATGCTCGGACGGATCCCCTCCCCCGTCATGGGATCGTGAAAAGGCCATCATGACCTCCATGACGAACCCATCGACGAGCGGAACGGGGACGACCCGACGACGTCCCCTCGCGACGACGCTCCCTCGGAGGGTCAGATTCCTCAGGCGCTTCGGACGAGGAATCCGCCATGCCCTCCTCGCCTTCGTCTCCCCTCTCGGCTGGATCGCCCTCGCCCTCGCCACGGCCTGCGCCGGGGGATTCCTCCTGCTCGGCTGGCATGAGCTGCTGGCATCCGCGCTTGCCCTCGTCGCCATGCTCCTGTGCGGACTGATGATGTCCCTCGGAAACACGAGGATAAGGGCATCCATCGGCGTGGCGAGCCCACGGGTCACGGCGGGCAGCGAGGTCGTCATCCACGTCGACGTCGCCAATCCAGGGAGAGCGTCGACCGCCGCCGCGCATGGCGACCTGCCTCTTGGCGACGTCCACCGAGGATTCGTCATCCCCCCGCTCATCCCCGGCACCTCACGACGCACCGACGTCAGTTTCACGGCCGCGTCCAGGGCGGTGCTGACCATCGGCCCTCTGCGTGTCCGCAAGGGCGATCCCTTCGCGCTGGTCAGACATGAGCGGGCGACGGCGGACATACTGACGGTGTACGTCCATCCTCGCATCGTCCCTCTTCCGGAGCTCGACGCCGGCGTCCGCCGGGATCTTGAGGGACGGCCCAGCGGACAGATCGTGGACGACGACCTCGACTTCCATGGACTGCGCGAATACCGGCCGGGCGATGACATCCGCAACGTGCACTGGCTGAGCACGGCGAAGGCCGGGGAGCTCATGATCCGCCAGTTCGAAGCCACCCGACGCACGGACACCAGCCTCACCATCGGCGTCAACCCCGAAGGCTATGCGGGACCGGAGGAGTTCGAACTCGCCGTCTCCGTCCTCGCCTCGATCGGCGTGCAGTGCCTTGAACGGCACCGTCCTCTGACGGTGCATGCCGGCGATGCGCATCACAGCCCGACGACGCCCGGGATCCTCCTCGACCTCTGCAGCGGCATCCGCCCCGACGACGGCGAAAAGCCGAACCTCGCCCAGGACACTCTGCTGCGCTCCCCCGACGCCTCCTTCTACTTCTTCGTCGTCGGGTCCCTCAGAACCGCCGAGGATGTTCGACGAATGACGCTCCCCCTCCCCTCCGCCGCTACCCGCGTGGTGGTGCGGTGCCGATTCGGACGGCCGAAGTCCGTCCGCCGTTCCCGTGGCCTCTCGCTGGCCACCGTGGGATCACTGGAGGACCTCCCTCTCGTGTTGGGGGCGCTCGCATGACCTCCTCGGATGAATCGCCATCCCGCGTCCCGAGTTCGCGGACGCCCTCCATCGTCGCCGGCTCATGGGCCGATTCGACCCATTCGGCCATCCGGCTCTTACGGGAGGACGCGCATGGGGCTCGGCCTCATATCCATCGGGAAGCGGGAACGGACTCCATCGCGGCGGCGGTCGTCGTCATCCTCGTGACGCTGATGGGCTCGGCCAATCTGATCGACGTCTATGGAACGACCCTGGGATGGTGCGTGACGGCGATCCCCGCGGCCGCCATCGGCATGGCCATCGCGGCGGCAGGTCTGCTGCCTTCCTTGCGTCTGTGGTGGCAGCTGACATTTCTGTGCGTGGCCCAGCTGGTCGTCGGACCGGCCATCACCCTGAACGGAACCACCATCGGCCATGTCATTCCCACGCTTTCGACGCTATCCGACGGCGTCATCTCCCTGCTCGGGTCTTTCACGTATCTCCTCGCGATCGAGCCTCCCGTCGGCACCGGCGACGGATCCCTGCTCGCCCTCTGGACGATCGCCCTGTGGTCGTCGTTCCTCGCGGGCCTGGCCGCGGAATCCTCCCGGCCGGAACTGCGTCCTCTGGCTCTTCTCCCCTGGGGAGCATGCTTCGCCGTCAGCGCCCTCCTGGGGACCCGGACGGGAGCGTTGCGCGTGGCCTGCGGAACCGCCGCCTCGCTGCTCCTCGTCCTCTGGCTGTCCCGGTCGTTCCGGACGCTGGAGATCGGTCGCTGGTTCTCCATGCTCGTCATCCTTCTGGTCACCGTGGCCACCGCGGTCGGAGGATGCCTGGGCATACCCCAGAACCGCACGATCCTGCGGGACGTCCATGATCCGCCGATCAGCGTGGACGGCTATGCAAGCCCTCTGAGCTCCATGCGATCCATCATCAAAAAACACAAGAACGACACCCTTCTCACGGCAAGGAATCTTCCGGCCGGTTCGACGGTCCGGCTCGCCGTCATGGATTCCTTCGACGGCAACGTATGGAACCTGTCGGACTCCACCAACTCCTCCGATTCCTCCGACTACCGCCGCATGGGAAGCCGGACGGCCTCCACGACCACCTCCGGAAGGAGCTTCACGGCAAGCCTCACCGTCCGCAAAGGGCTTTCGGAACACTGGCTTCCACTCGCGGGAACCCCGACGAGCATTGACTTCTCCGACCCCTCCTACCAATCCTCCCTGTACTACAACACCTCCACTGATTCGGCGATACTGTCGACGGGACTTCACGGAACGATGACCTACACGGAGACGGGAGTCATCCCCGCCACGCCGACGGACGGGCAGATCGACAAGGCGAACGCGGCGTCTCTGACGCAGCCTCAGGCACAGGACGTCCCCGACGTCGTCGACGCCCTCGCATCGGCCATAGCCGGCGGCGAACAGACCGGAGGCTCCGCCGCGAAGGCCCTGGCGGACAGGCTCCGCGAATCCGGATGGTTCTCCCATGGTCTGACGGGAGACCACCCTTCGCTCGCCGGCCACGGCAATGACAGGATCACCCAGCTTCTCGCGGGCACGGCCATGGTGGGCGACAGCGAGCAGTACGCCTCGGCGATGGCCCTGATGGCCCGCCAGGTGGGTCTGTCATCCCGGGTCGTCCTCGGCCTGGTGCCGAAGGACGACGAAGGCGCCATCGATAACAGTCGGACGAAGAAGCGGTCGGACGGCTCCACAGTGACGACGTTCACCGGCAACGACATTGAGGCATGGGTGGAGATTCCGCTCGACGGCTACGGATGGGTGGCCTTCTACCCCACGCCCAGGGAAAGCAGGACGCCCGACGACAGCCAGAATCTCACTCCGCCGAATCCCCGGACCCTGGTGCGTCAGCCTCCCGTCCCTCTGACCGACCCGCTTCGCGACGAGAACCAGGCGCGGGGCTCCTCCTCCCTCGTAGGGAGCGATGAGGCCGACGAGAACCTCGGCAGCACGCTGTGGGGCAGAATCGGGGGAATCGCCGTGAAGGTGGCCGTCTATGCCAGCCCCGTGTGGGCGATCGCACTGCTTTGCGGAAGCATCCTCCTCATCAAGGCGCTGACGCTCATCCGATGGAGACGCCATGGGACCCCGCGCCAGCGGCTGACGGCGGGCTGGAGGGCGCTGTGTCTGGAGGCCGATGGCGTCGGGTCCGGCGACTCCGGAGGACGCCGAGCCCAGGCGGAGGTCATCCTCCGGACCGGCGCCGTCGACCCCATCATCATGTCGGAGCTCTGGAGGGACGCGAACCATGCGGCGTTCTCCGGTGACAGCGTCACGAACGCCCAGGCGGAGAAGTACTGGCGACGAATCGAGTCCACAAGGCTCTCGATTCGTCGGACCCGGACGTGGCGCGGGCGTCTTCGGATGCGACTGTCCCTGCGGGGGCTGACCTTCCGGGATCTGATTCCCCTCCCGGCCACGCCCTCGGTGCGCCGGGCAGAGGATGGACGCAACGAACGACGGAACGACAACGTCCGTGGCCCCGGCTCCGGAACGGAGTCGGGGCCACGGTCTGCCCTATGTCGTCTCGCAGGGGACGACGACGGTCACGGGTCGGTCAGACGAGACCGCCCTGACCGCCCTGATCGTTGAGGAAGTCGTCGGGATTGTCGTCGTCACCCGGCTTGTAGTCGCCGAAGTCGATGTTCGACAGATCGACGTCCCCGGTGTCGGTGGAATCGAATCCCGGAAGCGCCTCGGAGTCCCCACCCAGACCGAAGTTCGGGTAGATGCTCTCGCGGATGGCCTTGTCGGGCTCGACGACGGCATTGCGGTAGCGGGCGAGACCCGTGCCTGCGGGGATGAGCTTGCCGATGATCACGTTCTCCTTGAGACCCTTGAGATCGTCCTCCTTCTCGTTGAGGGCGGCGTCCGTGAGCACGCGGGTGGTCTCCTGGAACGACGCGGCGGACAGCCACGAGTCGGTGGCCAGCGAGGCCTTGGTGATGCCCATCAGCTCCGGACGCCCGACGGCGGGACGCTTCCCCTGCCCCACCGCGGCCTTGTTGATCTCGGTGAGCTTCATCCTGTCGACCAGCTCGCCCTCCAGCACATCGGTGTCACCCGCGTCGACGATCGAGACCCGCCTGAGCATCTGCCGGACGATGACCTCGATGTGCTTGTCGTGGATGTCCACGCCCTGCGAGCGATAGACGTTGTGGACCTCGTCGACGATGTTGGTCTCCGCGGCGCGCGGTCCGAGGACGCGAAGCACCTTCTTGGGATCGAGCGACCCCTCGAGGAACTGGGTGCCGACCTTCACATGCTGACCGTCCTTGACGAGCAGGGGCGCCCGGCGCGTGACCTCGTAGCGCGGATTGGCGCGCACGACCTCGCCGTTCCTCTGCTTCTCGCCCGGCACCGCGCTGGGATCGTCGGGGACGAGCTCGATGACGCGTCCCTTGTCCGTGTCCTCGATCTTCACCGTGCCGTCGTATTCGGCGAACGGCGCCTCGCCCTTCGGCGTACGCGCCTCGAAAAGCTCGGTGACGCGCGGAAGACCCTGGGTGATGTCGGAGGCGGAGGCGACGCCGCCGGAATGGAAGGACCGCAGCGTGAGCTGGGTGCCGGGCTCGCCGATGGACTGCGCGGCGACCACGCCGACGGCCTCGCCGACGTCGACCAGCCTGTTGGTGGCCAGGGACCATCCATAGCATTTGGCGCACACGCCGCGCTGGGACTTGCAGGTGAGCACCGACCGCGCGTACACGTCCTCGACGCCATGGGCCACGAGGTCCCTGAGGACGTCCATGGACAGAGCGTCCCCGGCCTTGTACAGAACGGTCTTTCCGTCTCTCGGATCCGTCACGTCCTTGGCGAGCAGACGGGAGTACGGACCTCCGTCGGCGGCCTTGACGAGGACGAGGTTGCCGTCCTCGTCACGGTCGGCGACCTTCAGCCGCAGACCATCGGTGGTTCCGCAGTCATCCTCGCGGACGATGACCTCCTGCGCCACGTCGACGAGTCGACGGGTGAGGTAGCCCGATTCGGCGGTGCGCAGAGCCGTGTCGGCAAGTCCCTTGCGGGCGCCGTGCTGGGAGATGAAGTACTCCAGCACGGACAGGCCGTCGCGGTAGTTCGACTTCACGGGGCGTGGGATGATCTCGCCCTTCGGGTTGGCCACGAGGCCTCGCATGCCGGCGATCTGGCGGATCTGCATCCAATTGCCGCGGGCGCCCGACTGGACCATGATGTTGACGTTGTTGTCGTCGTGGAAGTTCTCGCGCATGGCGTCCGCGACCTTGTCCGTGCATTCGGTCCACAGGTTGATGAGCTCCTGGCGACGCTCCTCGTCGGTGAGCAGACCCATGTCGTACTGCGAGTTGACCTTGGCGGCCTCGCCCTCGTAGCCGTTGATGATCTCCTGCCGGTCCGGAGGGGCGATGATGTCGGAGAAGGCCATCGTCACGCCCGACCACGGGGCCCGGGTGAAGCCGAGGTCCTTGAGGGCGTCCAGCGTGGCCGCGACCTGCGCAATGGAGTAGCGTGCGGCGATGTCGTCGACGATCTTCGACAGACGGCCCTTGGCGACCTGCTCGTTGATGAACGGGTAGTCCACGGGCAGCGTCCTGTTGAAGAGCATGCGGCCGTAGGAGGTGGCGAAGAGGACGGAGCCGTCATGCAGACGCTCCTCCGTCACCTTGTCGGGGCTGCCGGGCTCGGGGTCGACCGCCTCGAGCTCACCGGGCTCCCAGCCCACCGGCAGGACGAAGTCCTTGGGCAGACGGATGAGAACCTTGGACTGCATGTCGATCTCGTGGCGGTCGAGGGCCATGGCGGTCTCGGCGAGCGAGGAGAACACGCGGCCCTGGCCCTTGGCCCCCTCGACGACGGTGGTCAGGTAGTACAGGCCGAGGATCATGTCCTGCGAGGGCATGGTCACCGTGTGGCCGTCGGCGGGCTTGAGGATGTTGTCGGAGGCCATCATCAGCGAACGGGCCTCGGCCTGGGCCTCGGCGCTCAGCGGCAGATGGACGGCCATCTGGTCGCCGTCGAAGTCCGCGTTGAAGGCGGCGCAGGCGAGCGGCGGCAGATGGATGGCCTTCCCTTCGACGAGGATGGGCTCGAAGGCCTGGATGCCGAGCCTGTGCAGGGTCGGCGCGCGGTTGAGCAGCACCGGATGCTCGGAGATGACCTCCTCGAGCACGCCCCACACCGCGGGGTCGGCGCGGTCGACGAGCCGCTTGGCGCTTTTCATGTTCTGCGCGTAGTTGAGGTCGACGAGCCGCTTGATGACGAACGGCTTGAACAGCTCGAGGGCCATGGGCTTGGGCAGGCCGCACTGGTGCATACGCAGCGAGGGGCCCACGACGATGACGGAGCGGCCCGAGTAGTCGACGCGCTTGCCCAGCAGGTTCTGGCGGAAGCGCCCCTGCTTGCCCTTGAGCATGTCGGACAGGGACTTGAG
>NZ_CAUTOG010000020.1:0-27084 GCF_963540075.1 uncultured Bifidobacterium sp. | reverse complement strand
ATGCCGTCCACCCATCCAATGCCGTCGTCCTATGACGCCGACGACATCGTTCCGCCTGCCCGCCCCCGTCGTGTCCGTGCATGGTCCGTTTCGTCGGCGGATGACGGAATGGGAGGCTGGACCGGGCGTCCCCGGGATGCGTGTCGGGGGCGGAACCGCCCGCTGGTAGCATGGATGCCGACGTTCCGCCCAATCGGTGGAATCGATAACTCAAGATGTTTTTCTTACGCCGTGTATCGCCGCATGTTCCTTGGAGCGCCGTCGATGGGTCAACAAGGCGTGTGCACAGCCGGACTCGGGTCCGGGCGGTATCCAGCGTAAGGAGAAAAAGATGCATCGCATCATCTCTTATGTCCATTCGGTTATCGGACGCATGCCCATGCTCACGGCGACCGTCCTGGCGGCCGTGCCCATCGCGTTGCTTGCCGACGTCCATGTCTGGTA
Source organism: uncultured Bifidobacterium sp. (assembly GCF_963540075.1). Classification (GTDB taxonomy): domain Bacteria; phylum Actinomycetota; class Actinomycetes; order Actinomycetales; family Bifidobacteriaceae; genus Bifidobacterium. The sequence goes on along the minus strand of NZ_CAUTOG010000020.1, from coordinate 26,640 downwards.
TGGGTCCGGTATCCTCGGAGGTCTCGGAGTCCCCTCCCCTCTCGACTCCCTGCTCAGCGGCGTCATCGGGATGTCTTTGGGACAGTGGTGCGTGACCGCCATCGCCCTCGTGACGTCGGTTCTTATGCTGCGAGGCATCGTCGCCGATCTGCGTCACGGGCATGCGGGCGTCGATGTTCTGGCTCTCATGGCCATTCTCTCGACCCTTGTCGTCGGCCAGTTCTGGGCGAGCTGGGCCGTGTGCCTGATGGTCTGGTCCGGCGAGGCCATCGAGGCCTATGCGAGGGGACGGGCGGGAAGCGATCTGAGCGCTCTTGTCGACGCGGCTCCACGCAAGGCCCATCTGGTCGCCCTCCAGAGCATGCAGGGGGACGGCCGGGAGACCCCCTCGCGGTCGGCCGAAGGCTTCCGCGCCGTGGCGTCGGTCCCCGCGATCGGGAGCGAGGGGTCGCAAGTCGCTCATCCCCGGTTCTCCACGGTCGACGTCGGCCAGGTCCGGGTGGGCGATGTCCTCCTCGTCCTGCCGGGGGAGACCGTGCCGGTGGACGGCGATCTGCTCAGCGGAAGCGCCACGCTCGATCTGAGCAGCATCAACGGCGAGGCCATGCCGCGGGAGATGTTCGCCGGGGCGCGCGTGCTGTCCGGGGCGGTCAACGGGTCGACGACGCTGACGATGAAGGCCGCTCAGGTAGCCGCGGATTCCCAGTATCAGCGGATCCTCCATCTCGTCTCCACGGCCCAGGAGTCGCGAGCCCCCGCCGTTCGTACCGCCGACAGGCTGGCGGTCCCCTTCACGCTGGTCTCGCTGGCCATCGCCGTCGCCGCATGGGTCGTCACCGGGATCCCCACCAGATTCGCACAGGTGCTCGTGCTCGCCACGCCGTGCCCTCTTCTCATCGCGGCGCCCGTCGCCTATATCGCCGGCACCGGACGCCTGGCGAAGGCCGGACTCCTCGTCAAGACGCAGGATGTTCTGGAGACGCTGGCGCGGGTCACCCACGTCTTCTTCGATAAGACCGGCACCCTGACCGGCAGGACGCCTCGGGTGATCCGCGTCGATCCCGCCTCCGACGGGAGAGGCCGGGACGGCATGCCCGCGAGGGAGGCTCCAGCTGACGAGACCGGCATCCTCGTGATGGCCGGTGTTCTGGAGACCTACTCGGTCCATATACTGGCGAAGGGGATCTCGCGGGCCGGTCAGGATGCCCTGGTCGACTACAGAGCCAGGACGCACCGGGCATATCCGACCGTCGCGAACGTCAAGGAGGATCCGGGGAACGGCGTGGAGGGCGACGTCGACGGCGTCCGTGTGCGGGTCGGCCGCCTCTCCTTCGCGGCAGAAGGCCGCGTCGAGGATCCTCTGTCACGGTTCCGCTCGGATGGCGACCAAGCGCTCCAGCCGGATGAGATGGTCTGCTACGTCTCGCTGGAGGGAGATCTTGCCGCCCGCGTCGTCCTGCGCGACGTTCCGCGGCCCGACGCCCGTCGGAGCCTGCGGCGGCTCAGGGATATGGGGATACGGAGAATAACGATGGTGACCGGCGACCGCCGGGATTCCGCCCGCGTCATCGCCCATCAGGTCGGCATCGACGACGTGCGGGCGGATCTCCTCCCCGAGGACAAGGTCCGTGCGGTCCGCGACGCCGGGCTCCAGGACGCCGGGCTCCAGGACTCCGGAACCCAGGGTCGCTTCTCCCGGGGCACTGGCCGACGTGACCGTGGGACCGTCACGCTGATGGTCGGCGATGGCGTCAACGACGCTCCGGTGCTCGCGGCGGCCGACGTCGGCATGGCGGTCACCGATGGAGCCGTCACGGCCGCCTCGGAATCGGCGGAGGCGGTCATCATGACCGACGACATCGCCGTGGTCCCGAATTCCGTGGCCATCGCGCGGATGACGCGCCGGGTCATGCTCGAGTCGGTTCTCGGAGGTCTGGGACTGGCGACGGTGGGTATGGCCGCGGCCGCATTCGATCTCATCCCCGTGGTCGTCGGAGCGTTCCTCCAGGAAGGCATCGACGTCGCGTCCATCCTGTGGGCGCTCACCGTGCTCTTCCGCGCGTCGCCCGATCGCCCCACCTTGGCACTATCGGAGAAACGGCCTGTGGATTAGGCTGGAGCGCGTGACTGAGAACACCGAACTTCGCATCGCCGTCATCGGCGCGGGACCCGCAGGCGTCTACTCCTCCGACATCCTTCTGCGGCAGCTGGCCAGGACGGGGGAGGATCTGGGCCTTGGCTCGCGCGCCCGCATCGACCTGTTCGAGAAGCTGCCCGTTCCCTTCGGGCTTGTTCGCTACGGTGTGGCTCCGGACCATCCGAGCATCAGGTTCATCGCCGACGCCCTGGAGAAGACGCTGGACAATCCCGACATCCATCTCTACTGCGACGTCGAATTCGGGCGGGACGTCACCCTGGACGATCTTCTTGCACGCTACGACGCCGTGCTCTTCGCCACGGGCGCGGTGGCCGACCGCCCGCTGACCATCCCCGGTGCGGACCTCGAGGGCGTGCACGGGGCGGCACGGTTCGTCGAATGGTATGACGGGTATCCCGCGGGAGCGAGGCAATGGCCTCTGGACGCCCGGCAGGTGGCCGTCATCGGCGGCGGCAACGTCGCCATGGACGTGGCGCGCGAGCTGATGCGGGACGCTGATGATCTCAGGACGCGCACGGACATCCCCGACAACGTCTATGAGGGGATTCGCGCCAACAGGGCCCGCGAGCTCCATCTGTTCATCCGCCGCGGCGTCGCCCAGGCCAGGTTCTCCGTGCAGGAGCTGCGTGAGCTGGAGAAGCTGCCGGGCGTGCAGATCGTCATCGACGAGGACGACTTCGAGCTTGACGACGCCACCGTCGAGCAGGCGGGGAAGGACAAGCTCACGCGGCAGATGGTCGAGGAGCTGTTCGCTATCCGCGAGATGGCCCAGGACATGGAGGATGACGGCGACGTCGACTTCCAGGGCGATCCGGCGACGAGACGCTACCATCTGCATTTCAACTCGGCGCCCGTCGAGATCTGCGGCGAGGATGGCCGCGTCGCGGGAATACGCGTGGAGCGTACGCGCACCGGAGCGGATGGCGTCATGCATCGCACGGGGGAGTTCCGGGATTTCCCGGTCCAGGCCGTCTACCATGCCATCGGCTATCAGCCGGCGCACGCCCCGGGCATCGCCTACGACGACCGGCGTGGGACGCTGGCCAACGAGGAGGGCCGGATCCTCGCTCGGGCCGGCGGAGACGTCAGGAACCGTCTGTATGCCACGGGATGGGCGAAGCGCGGCCCCGTGGGGCTTATCGGCTCGACGAAATCGGATGCGCTCGCCATCGTCGCCCATATGCTTGACGACCTTGCCGCCGGAGGCGATGGCGGACGGGTGGCCTCCGACCGCGATCCGGGATCCATCGACCGTCTTCTCGCCGAGCGGGGCGTCACGCCGATCGACTTCGCCGGCTGGAAGCGCATCGACGCCTTTGAGCGTTCGGAGGGCGCGAAGGAGGGGCGGGCGCACAAGAAGGTCATCGACCCGGAGGACATGCGCCGCCTCGCCCGGTCGTAGTTGTAGTACGGGGTCCGGCGCCGGCTCCGACGCGTATCGGACGGCATGGAGGCGGGCCGGGACGGCCCGCGGACGCGTTCGGAGAGCCTTCGCCGAACGTCCAGACATCACCCAGCGGATTCGGATAGGCTATGGGACATGAGTGACGGCACCATGCATGTCCGAGGCCACTTCAACGGCCTGAAGACGACGCTTCTGTTCGGCCTGATGTGGGCGATCATCATGCTCATCTGGTGGCTTACGGGCGGCACGGGCGCGACGCTGGGCATCTACGTCGTCATCGGTCTGGCCGCCACCTTCCTGTCCTACTGGTTCTCCGACCGGCTGGCCATCGCCTCCATGCGCGCGAAGGAGGTCTCCGAGCAGGAGGCCCCCGCGCTCTATGCCATCGTACGGGAGCTGTCGGCCAGGGCCGGCAGGCCCATGCCCCGCATCTACATAGCGCCGACGATGAGCCCCAACGCCTTCGCCACGGGCCGCAACGAGCGGCATGCCGCCGTATGCTGCACCCAGGGCATCCTGGGGATCCTCAACGAACGGGAGCTTCGCGGCGTCCTCGGCCACGAGCTCATGCACGTCTACAATCACGACATCCTCACCTCCGCCATAGCCTCGGCCATGGCCACGGTGATCACCTATCTGGGCTACTCGCTCATGTACCTCGGCGGCGGTCGTCGCAACGACCGTGACTCGGGCCCCCTCGGCGTGGTGGGCCTGCTGCTGAGCATGGTCCTGGCGCCCATCGCCGCTTCCCTGATCCAGCTGGCCATCTCGCGCACGCGCGAGTATGACGCCGATGAGGACGGCAGCAGGCTCACCGGCGACCCGGAGGCGCTCGCGTCTGCCCTCAGCAAGATCTCCGTCGGCGTCCGGTCGGCGAGCATGCCGCAGACCGCGGCGACGCAGTCGGTGTCGGCGATGATGATCGAAAGCCCCTTCTCCTCCAAGGGCCTCTCTCGGCTTTTCTCCACGCATCCCCCCACCGAGGACCGGATTGCCCGCCTTATGGAGATGGCCCGCGAGATGCATGCTCACGGCGTGGAGCAGGGCTCCGGCTACGTGCCGGTGGGCTCGGGGTCCTGGCGCTGAGGGACGGGAGTCGTCGGGACGTCGGAAACGGCCGGCGCCGCAGGGCCGTCTGGTCCGTGACGACCCTCGTCGCCGTCCGCGCCACGTTGACGTCGGAGCCCCGCCAGACGCAGATTCATGCGGTGGGCGTTGATGCGCGCGTCGATGCCGACAAGCGCCCAGACCGCCGCATAGATGCCTGCGAAGGTGAGCAGGAACCACAGCCCCCGGGCGTTCCCGAGCATGTCGGTCCAGCCGTTCGTCGCCAGCCAGCATGTCGAAAGCCCGAGGGCTCCCAGGCAATGGAGAGCCAGCTGCGCAGGGAAGGGCCAGCGGTCGAGGGAGAACAGCCAGGTGAGCTCGCCGATCAGCGCCGCGACAAGGAACAGGGTCAGCACGCTGGTGCGCGTCACCGGGATGCTGCCGGGGTCGATGGCCTGTAGGGCGAGGAACGCGACGGATCCGAGGCCGGTGCCCGTCGTCGCGTACGTCGTGGCGTGCACGATGACGTCACGGTCCCCGTTGCCCGCCATGTCGGCGACCGAATCCGCGCCTGTGTCCCTGCTGTCCGTCATGTCCGCTCCCCTCATACGCCCAGGACCCGTCGGAGAGCCGGCACGTACCGTCTGCTGACGGTGGTCGTGGCGCCCGAGTCGAGAAGGGCCGTCATGTTCCCCGAATAGCTGGCCTCCAGCGAGACCAGATGACGTACCGCGATGGCCGTCTGACGCGAGACCTGCACGATGTCCGGATCGGCGAGACGCTCGAGGAGACGGTAGAGGCGGTCGCGGACGGCGATCGTGCGACCCTCGGTCGTCCGGATGACGAGCACGTCCCCTCGGACCTCGATGGAGACGATGGAGGCTCGGCGAAGCACCTCGAGACGCCCGGCCGATTCGATGACCACCGTGGCGGGGTCCCTGCCCATCGCGGCGATGGCGTTCAGGACCCTGTCCGACTCGGCGGAGGGTTCGCTCGACTCGACGATGATGTCGATCCGGCCCTTGGGCAGATTGGGGTTCCGCCGGAAGCTCACGGTCATCGGAGCGGCTCTCCCTCCGTCCGCGTTGTCGCCCGCGTCGTGGATGCCGGCGTGGCCGCCGATTGTATCCTCCGCATCCGTCGCCTGCCCATCCTCGTCATCCGGCGCACCAGCATGGTGATGGCGATGATACCCGCTGTGGTGGTGAGCAGCAGGGCGACCTCCGCGACGGCGGTGGTGGCGCCGAGACCGAACGCCTCGTATCCGAGTCCCATCTGCCTCCGGAAGGCATCGGCACCGGAGGCGGATTCGCCGAAGACGTCGGGGATCGAGCGCGACATCAGCAGTCTGCGGAACAGCGAGGCCGCGTAGGCCCCCGGCCAGAGGGTCACCACGCCCTGCGCCGCGTCGGGCATGACGCCCACGGGGATGTAGACGCCGGCGAGGAATCCGGCCGCCGTGCCGACGATGGTGTTCAGGCTGGAATTCGCCGTATGCGTGGGCATAAGCGAGGTCAGTGCGTAGGCGAGGGCCGTGCCGCATGCGGAGTTGAGGACCATCAGCGGCGGCAGAAGGGCGATGGTCCGTGGCTCGGCCCAGGGCAGCGTGACGTCGTCGGCGAGACGGAACCAGAGCCCGGTGACGACGAGCACGACGGCCTGCATAAGAAGGCCGATCAGCGCACAGGACAGGATGTACCCTCCTGCTATCCGCAGCGGCCCGACCCGGGCGACGCGGAAGTCGACGTCACGGCCGTTCTCGCGGTCGTCGACGAGTTGGCCCATGGCCCCGAGAGGAGTCGTGGTGCCGGTGATCGCGAGCATGCCGCCCATCAGCCAGGTGTCGAGAAGGGCGTTCCCGGCCGAGGTTTTTCCGGCGGTCGCCAGGGCCCATTCCCCTGACATCGACCGTCTGAGGAACACGACGTACAGCACGAAGGCCACCAGGGCTCCCGTCAGGGACAGCAGCATCCCCATGCGGTCGCGGGCGAAAAGAAGAAGATTCCGTCCCGTCAGGGCGATCATCTCATGCTCCCGTCATCCGTGCGGCTGGTCCGCCGCGCTCGTTCCGTGATGGCGAGGAACACGTCGTCCATGGTTCCCCGACGCACCTCGAAGTCCTCCGCAAGACCCTGCACGGCGTCGAGAAGGGCCAGACAGTCGTGCGGATCGTCGAGATCGACCTCCACCGATTCGTCGTCCGGGGAATGCTTCACGTCGTGGGCCGCCGAGGATGCCCGACCGAGGTCTCGCACGGGACGGACGTGCGCGGACCAGCGGGGGTCGGCGGCGATGAGACGGGCGAGGCGCTCCCCCTTCCCCGGTCCCGGCGACAGGATGACGGCGTGGTCGCCGAATCGCCGGACGAGGTCCGCCGCCGTTCCCTGCTCGATGATGCGGCCGCGGTCGAGGACGATCACGTCGTCGGCGTTCCGAGCCTCCTCGAGGTAGTGGGTCGTCAGCAGGATCGACATCCCCTCGTCCCTTCGCAGTCCGTGCAGCAGTCCCCACAGGCTCCTGCGGGTGCCGATGTCGAGGCCCGTCGTCGGTTCGTCCAGGACGAGAAGGTCGGGATGCGTCAGAAGCGCTCGGGCGATGTCGACCCGTCTGCGCTGGCCGCCGGACAGGGTTCCGTAGCGCTGTCGGGCGAAGTCGTCGGCTCCTACCAGTCGGATGACCTCGTCGACGCGGGCGCGGGGACCGCGCTCGCCCAGGCGGGACCGGATCGCGAGGTTCTCGCGGACGGTGAGCGTGGGATCCAGCACGCCGTTCTGGAAGACGATGCCGATTCGTGGTTCGCAGGCCGGTGCGCGAACGGTTCCGGCCGTGGGCTGCAGCAGGCCGACGAGCATGGAGATGATGGTGGACTTGCCGGCGCCGTTCGGTCCGATGAGCGCGGTGAGTGCGCCGCGACGGACGTCGACGTCCACCCCGTTTACGGCGAGACGCCCGCCGTATGCCTTGGACAGTCCCCGTGCCCGCAGCACGAAGCCGCTCTCCGTCGCGTCGCGGGGCGCGGGCCTCTGGATGGCGAGGAACGGCCTGTTCCCGGTGGAGGTCTGGGATGTCCGTATCGACGGGCGGGGTGAGACGCTCATATGGTTCCCCCTCATAGTCGGGCGCGGCATGACGTGGACGGCTCGGCATGGACGGCTTGGCGCACGGGGGATTCGCCCATGTGCTGTCTCAGACGTGAACGGAGACGAACTGACCGTCCCCCATGCGCTTCCCTTCCCATGACTTCACCATGCCAGAGACGCCAGGGAAGGTCGGGCCTTCGCCGGCGAGCGGGAGCGGATGCGCGGCAGGCGGTGGAGGATGCGGGGCGGATTCGATCGGCGGGCTCCCGGAGGCGTTCCGGGTTCCGGGCCGCAGCGGCCGTCCCGTCGCGAGAGCCCTTCCGGATGGGATTCGTCCGATCCGTCGGACCCGGCCGCCGGGGAAGCCGTGGAGCCCGTGCTATCATGTCTACTCGTATGTTCGCTCAGGCGGATGTTCGCGGATGTAGTTCATCGGTAGAACGACAGCTTCCCAAGCTGTAAAGGCGGGTTCGATTCCCGTCATCCGCTCCCTTCATGAATGGCCGAGCGTCGGCCTTCCTGGGATTCCGTCGGCCGTCGCGTCACCTGTCCCCGTCGGTCTACAGGGCCGAGAGGGCCAGAAGCACGAGCGAGAGCAGGGGAAGGGCCATCTGCTTGAGCGCGGGCCCTCTTTTTGCATGGTCCGAGGCCAGCAGCGCCAGAGATGCAGCCGTCATGGAACCCGTACCGGCGAGGATGAGGGCCGTTCCCGGCTCCGCACGGCCGGACAGCGCCAGGGCCGCGCCGGAGATGGCGATGACGGCGAGGAAGAGGTTGTAGAAGCCCTGGTTGTAGGCCATGCCCCGAGTGGCCTCGGCCTCGCGCGGATCGTCGATGCCGAAGGCCCGGAGGGTTGCCGGGCGGGTCCACAGGAAGGACTCAAGAACGAAGATGACGATATGGAACAGTCCGGCCGCGATGGCGGCTGCGGCTGCGGCGACGGCCATCATGCCTCCTCCTCGTCGGAACCCGCGTCCTGCCGTGGCGTCGCCCGTACCGTCGCGCTTCTTTCGGCGTCGTCGCCTGCGTCGTCATCGCCATCCGTTTCGGCGTTCTCTCCGGGTTCCAGCCCATGGGCGTCGTTCCACCAGGTCAGATCATGGGCGGGAAGACGATACGAGGGATGCCCGGGCTTCGTGGCTCTGCCGATGGCGACGATGAGCACGGGGACGTACCGGTTGGGGTCTATGCCGAAGGTCTCCGCGATCCGATCCTCCTCGAAGCCGCCGATGGGATTGGTGTCGTAGCCGTGTTCGCGGGCGACGAGCATGAGCTGCATGGCCATGAGAGAGACGTCGATATGGACGACGCGGGTCATCTTCTCGCGGGTGAACGCCCGGTAGGCCGGGACGATGGCGGCCAGCTGCGCCTTGGCCATGAGCTTGGGGAGGACTCCCCGCCGTGCGGCCTGTCCGTAGATGCGCTCCGCCAGACGGTAGCATTCGAGGTCGCCGAAGATGACGATGAGGTCGGAGGCGTCCCGCGTCTGCCGCTTGTTCAGACGCATCAGGGGGAGCAGCCGTCGACGCGCCTCCTCGGATTCGACGACGAGGAAGCGCCAGGGCTGCATGTTCACCGAGGACGGCGCGCGTGCTGCCTCGTCCAGCATGCCCAGCAGCTCGGAGCGTGGTATGCGCACGGAGCGGTCGAAATTGCGCACCGTCCGTCTTCCCTGGAGTATCGAGGCGAAGTCCCGGGGATGGGTGTCCGTGGCGTTCATGAGGGTCCTTTCCGTGGCATCGGGGTCGTGTCGTGATCCGTGTCGTGGGCGCCGTCGGGGATCGGCCCGTCGGCTTCTGCGAATCCTTCCGCGGAGGATGTCCGGGCCTCGTCGCGGAATCGGCTGCCATCGTACCGTGCGCGGCGGCGAGCCCGCGGTGGCTGCGCGTTCGGCGCAGACGCGCAGCCCGCTCTCCGCGTCCGTCGAGGAGCCTCGTCTCCGTGTGGCGTCCTGCGGCGGGTGTCGCGTCGCCGTGTCGCGATGGCGCGTGACGGTCTTCCGGAGCCGATAATGGAGGCATGACGGTAGCCACCAGCGAGAGATACGCCGCGATGCTCGACGCCGCTCTGCGCGGCGGACACGCCCTTCCGGCCATCAACGTCAGCAGCACGCAGACCCTGAACGCCGTCCTTCAGGGCTTTGCCGAGGCGGAATCGGATGGCATCGTCCAGGTCTCCGTCGGCGGGGCCGCCTACCTGTCAGGAAGCCTGCGGGACCGGGTCGCCGGATCCCTCGCCTTCGCCGCCTTCGCCCGCGAGGTCGCCTCCCGCTATCCGGGCATCACCATCGCGCTGCATACCGACCACTGCGCCCCGCAGCACCTCGAGGAATGGGTGCTCCCGCTGCTGCGGCATGAGATCGCACGGCGCTCGCACGGCGAGGAGCCGGCGTTCCAATCGCATATGTGGGACGGCTCGACGCTGCCCCTGCCCGAGAACCTTGACGTCGCGCGACGTCTGCTCGATCTGTCCTCGCGGGCCGGCACCATCCTCGAGATCGAGGTGGGGGCCGTGGGTGGCGAGGAGGACGGGAACCGCGCCGACATCGACGAGCGGCTCTACTCCACGCCCGCGGACGGTCTGGCCGTGGCCCGTGCGCTCGGTCTGGGGGAGAGGGGACGCTACATGGCCGCCTTCACCTTCGGGAACGTGCATGGCTCCTACAAGCCGGGCGTGGTCCGTCTGCGTCCCCGGCTGCTCGGAGAGATCCAGACGGCGGTGGATGACGCCGTACGCGGTGGGCGGGTTCCCGGGGCCGATCCGGCCCGGATGGTGAAGGGACGGCCCTTCGCGCTGGTCTTCCACGGGGGTTCGGGGTCCTCGCCCGAGGACATCGCCGAGGCCGTCCGCCAGGGCGTGGTGAAGATGAACATCGACACGGACACGCAGTACGCCTTCACCAGGGCCGCCGCCGGGCACATGTTCGAGCACTACGACGCGGTGCTGAAGGTGGACGGCGAGGTCGGCGACAAACGCTACTACGATCCCCGCTCCTGGGGCCGCGAGGCCGAGGACGCGATGGCGCGGCGCGTCGTCGAGGCCTGCGTGCGCCTGGGGTCGGCAGGGCGCGCGCTGCGGTAGGCGGGGTTCGGGAGTCCGTGCCTGCGGGCCCGCATCGGGCCCGAGCCCACCGCCGTTCTGTCGCCACGGCCTTCGATGGGGAACGGGACGACTCCCGTGGCCTGAGGTCGGGGACGTCCCGAACGGACGGCCGTCGAATCGGGCCCGGACGGAAGGTAGAGACGACGCGATAGCCTGACACACGGCGGATTCGCGTTCAGGAGGTGCGGCATGCCCGGGATTGTTCTGATTGGCGCCCAGTGGGGGGACGAGGGGAAGGGCAAGGCCACGGACCTCATCGGTTCGCATGTGGACTATGTCGCCCGCTTCAACGGAGGCAACAACGCGGGGCACACCGTCGTCGTCGGCGACGAGGCGTACGCGCTGCATCTGCTGCCCAGCGGCATCATCAGCCCCCATGTCGTCCCGGTGATCGGCAACGGCGTCGTCGTCGACCCCGAGGTGCTGTTCCAGGAGATCGATGGCCTGCAGTCGCGCGGCGTCGACTGCTCCCGGCTTCTTGTCAGCGAGGAGGCGCACGTCATCGCCTCCTACCATCGCGTCATCGACAAGGTCACCGAGCGCTTCCTCGGCAAGCATCGCATCGGGACCACGGGCCGCGGGATCGGTCCCGCCTACGCCGACAAGGTCAACCGGGTGGGCATCCGCGTGCACGACCTGTTCAACGAGCGGCATCTGCATGACAAGGTCGAGGCGAGCCTGCACCAGAAGAACCAGATGCTCGTCAAGCTGTACAACCGGCGCCCCATCGACGTCGATGCCACCACCGACGAGCTTCTGCGGCTCGGCGTGCGGCTGAAGCCCTATGTGGCCAACACCTCGCTGGCGCTCAACCGGGCGCTGGATGAGGGCAGGTCCGTGCTGTTCGAGGGCGGTCAGGCGACGATGCTCGACGTCGACCACGGCACCTACCCCTTCGTGACCTCCTCGAATCCCACGGCGGGCGGCGCCTGCACGGGCACGGGCGTGGGCCCGACGAGGATCACCCGCGTCATCGGCGTGGCCAAGGCCTACGTCACCCGCGTGGGCGAGGGGCCGTTCCCCACCGAGCTGCACGACGAGCAGGGCGAGTGGCTGCGGCGGCAGGGCCACGAATTCGGCGTGACCACCGGGCGCCCGCGGCGCTGCGGCTGGTTCGACGCGGTCGTCACCCGGTACGCCGTCCAGGTCAACGGACTGACCGACATCGCGCTCACCAAGCTTGACGTGCTCACCGGGCTGAAGGAGATCCCCATCTGCGTGGCCTACGACGTGGAGCTCGAGGACGGCACCCGCGAGCGCTGCGAGGACATGCCCGTCGACCAGTCGCGGTTCGCCGCGGCGAAGCCCGTGTACGAGACCATGCCCGGCTGGAGCGAGGACATCTCCCAGGCACGGTCCTTCGAGGAGCTTCCCGCGACCTGCCAGGCGTACGTGAAGCGGCTTGAGGAGCTCTCCCGCTGCCGCATCTCGCTGATCGGCACCGGCCCGCAGCGCGACCACGTCATCCAGCTGCGCTCGCTGGTGGACTAGCAGGTCCGGCTCGTCGGAACGCAGGACGACATGGGCAGGCGTGGTGGTCGGCGCGGGACCGGGGCTGGGACGACCGATGCGGTGACCGGTCCGTTGGCCCATCTGCGCCGTCGTCAGTGGATGACGGCTCTGAGGGCCGTCGCGTGCGGTCTTGTCGCGGGCATGCTCGTCTCCCTGTACCGGCAGGGCATCGACGCCGGCACGCGTGTGGCCCGCTGGGCCTATGCATGGATTGGCGTCCACCCGGCGTGGGGCCTTCTGTGGGGCGCCGTGGTCGTCCTCGCCGCTCTGCTCGTGGCCATGCTGGTGCGCTTCGAGCCGATGGCCGGCGGCAGCGGCATCCCGCAGGTCGAGGGCGTCGTGCTGCGGGGCATGCGCATGCGCTGGTGGAGCGTGCTGCTCGTGCGCTATGTGGGCGGTCTGCTCTGCGGGATGTTCGGACTGTCGCTGGGGCGCGAGGGCCCGTCGATTCAGATCGGCGCGGCCTCCAGCCAGGCGGTCGGGAAGGGCATGCGCCGCCAGGGCATCGAGGCGAACTACCTGGTCACGGCAGGGGCGGCCGCGGGCCTGTCCGCGGCGTTCAATGCCCCCCTGTCGGGCATGATGTTCGCTCTCGAGGAGGTGCACCGGAGCTTCTCGCCGATGATTCTTCTTTCGGCCACCGCGGCCTCCCTCAGCGCCGACTTCGTGTCGAAGTACTGGTTCGGATTGACGCCGGTGCTCAACTTCACGCGGATGCCGCAGCTGTCCCTGACCGAATATCTGTGGATGATCCCGCTGGGGATGGTCGCGGGTCTGGTCGGCTCGGCCATGAACCGCATGCTGCTCGGCTTCCAGACCCTGTATTCGCATCTGCATCCGGTCGTGCGCCCGTTGATCGCCCTGGCCCTGGCCCTCCCGGTGGGCCTGTGGCTGCCGATGGCGCTCGGTGGCGGCGAGGAGCTCATCGGCTTCGCCGAGAAGGCGACGAGCGGCGTGGCGCTGCTCGCCGTGCTTCTCATCGTCAAGATGGTCTTCACCTCGACGAGCTTCGGCAGCGGCGTCCCTGGAGGCATCTTCATGCCCATCCTCGCCGCCGGCACCCTGGCCGGCAGCATCAGCGGCATACTCGCCACCCATGCCGGCGTCCCCGCCTCCCATATTCCGGTGTTCGCCGTCTGCGCCATGGCGGGCGCGCTCGCCGCCTCGGTGAAGGCGCCCGTGACGTCCATCCTGCTCACCGTGGAGATGTCGGGCACGCTTGTGCATATGCTTCCCGTGACGGCCTGCGCCTTCATCGCCCTTATGGTCTCCGACCTGCTGGGTGTCCGGCCGGTCTATACGGCGTTGCTCGACCGCTATCTGGCCTCGCATCCGGATTCCGGTGCGGCCGGCGACGGCGGAGCCGCCGATGCTCGAGCCACTCGCGGCAACGTCATCATGGAGTTCCCCGTGGAGGCCGGAAGCCGGGCCGCCGGTGCCCGGATAGGCGAGGTGGACTGGCCCTCCCCGGCGGCCGTCGTCGACGTCAGACGCGGCGACGACGAGGTGGTCCCGTCCCGCGACGTCGTTCTGACGCCCGGCGACTACGTCCTGGTCATGTTCCCCGTATCACGGCTCGTGCCCATGCGTGCGGGGATACGGGCCCTGTGCTCGCCCGACGCGCGGAACGACGGCGCGCCGGGCGCGGACGGCGCCTCCACGTCGGGGAGCGATGACGCCTCCCCGCAGGAGAACGTGCGGTCGGGTGGCGCCCGGTAGATCCGTCCGGGCGGGTTTCCATGGGCTTCCGGCATCGGGTCTGCGCGGCGGACGTCCCGTGTGGCTAGCGGTCGTCTGTTACCGGCCCTGTTACATCCCCCGCCGAGGTAACGAGCACGAAACGTGAGAGCAACCCGGCGGGTGCTTTCCTTCCCTACGGTGATGGACCATGTGGAGAGGACATAAGCATATGGTTGCCGAATCCGTAGGAGGCCGGCGCCGTCGGGGAGTCATCGTGGCGGCGCTCGCCGCGCTGCTGATGACGGCGACGGCTCTGGCTTTTCCCGTCAGCAGCTATGCGGCCGAGGCCGTCGGCGTCTGCAATCCGACGACGACGAACGGCTGCGTCAACGGAATCCTCCAGGATTCCTCCAAGAAGGCCATCGTCGGGGCGAAGATCACCCTTTCCGGTGAGGAAAGCGCCACGACGACCACCGACAAGGACGGCAAGTGGGCGTTCTCCGTCGGGGCCGACGGGAAGTACACGGTCACGATCGACTCGTCCCTCGTCTCGAAGTACGGGCTGAAGTCCTCGACGGCGACGGTGACCATCGACAAGAACAGCTTCAGCGAGCAGCGCGGCGTGGTGCGCTTCGACGAGGCGAACTCCTCGGACGAGTCGTCCTCCTCGTCGTCGTCGGGGTCGTCGTCCTCCTCGTCGACGTCGTCCTCCTCGCAGACGCAGCAGGACGACGACTCCCAGTGGGCCAACTTCGGCGCTCGCGTATGGCAGCAGCTTTTCTCCGGCATCGTGTTCGGCCTGATGCTCGGGCTGATGAGCGTCGGCATGAATCTCGTGTACGGCACCACGAAGCTGAGCTCCTTCTCGCATGGCGAGCAGGTCACGCTCGGCGGGCTCATGGCCTACGTGGGCACCCAGATGATGCATATGCCGGTCTGGGCCGCGGCCATCTTCGCCGTCATCGTGGGCGGGCTCACGGGCTGGTTGCAGAACGACCTCGTCTGGGCTCCGCTGCGGCGCAAGAACGTCGGCCCCATCCAGCAGATGATCGTCACCATCGGCCTGTCCATGGCGCTGCAGTACATCTTCCAGTTCTTCTTCGGAGGCAACACCCTGGGCATCACCATCGCGGTGCCGCAGGGCTTCCAGATCGGTCCCATCACGACGGACATGCCCACGCTGCTGTCCGCGGGAATCGCCATCGTCGTCATCCTGGGCGTCACATGGTTCCTGTACCGCACGCGTCTGGGGCGCGCCACCCGCGCCGTCTCCGACAACTCGGCCCTCGCGGCCGCCTCCGGCATCAACGTCGAGCAGGTCGTGAGGGTCGTGTGGATACTCTCCACCTCGCTCGCCGCCCTGTCCGGCGTGCTGATGGGCATCTATCTCAACGGCATTGCCTGGAACACGGGAGCGGTGCTGTTGCTCCTCATGTTCTCCGCGGTGACGCTCGGCGGTCTGGGAACCGCGAACGGCGCCCTGGTCGGCTCGCTGATCATCGGCATCGTCGCGGATATGAGCTCCCTGATCATCCCCAACGACATGCGCTACGCCAGCGCCATGGCGATCCTCATCATCGTGCTGCTGGTCCGGCCGCAGGGCCTCTTCGGGAAGTTGCAGAGGGTGGGATGAGCATGCCAGGAACATCGCGCGACGCCAGACGGGTCGTCGTCCGTGAACGAGGGCGTCGAACCGGCGTTCTCGCCGGAAACGCTGGGAAGACGGAAAGGAGCCGATGATGGATTTCACCACGGTGATCGGCAATTCATTGGGGGAGCTGATCGCCCCCACGACGGCGGCCTACGCGCTGGCGGCGATCGGCCTCAACATCCATTTCGGCATGACCGGACTGCTCAACATGGGCCAGGCGGGCTTCATGCTGCTCGGGGCCTACGGCTTCGCCATCACCCAGAGCATGGGATGGAGCCTGTTCGCCTCGCTGCTCGCCGCCCTGGTGCTCGCCGCCATCTACGCGCTGCTTCTGGGCATCCCGACGCTCAAGCTGGGTCCGGACTACCTCTCGATGGTCACGCTGGCGTCCGCCGAGATCATCCGCATCATCGGACGGTCCACCTCGCTGACGAATCTCACCGGAGGGTCGGCGGGCATCTCGCCGCAGAACTTCACCGAGAAGTTCGAAGGCTCTTCGCCGCTGCCGAACGGAAGCACCACCTTTCTGCTGTGGACGTATTCGAACAACATTGCCAATTCATGGTGGATGCGCATCGTCGCGTGGTCGTTGGTGCTTATCGCGGTGCTGCTCACCTGGCGCTGGTTCCACTCTCCGTGGGGACGCGTCCTCAAGGGCATCCGGGAGGACGAGAACGCCGTGAGGTCGCTGGGCAAGTCGGTGACGACGTTCAAGCTGCAGTCGCTGTTCCTCGGCGGCGCCTTCGGGGCGATAGCGGGCATCGTCTTCGTGCTTCCCCGCTCCGTCCAGCCTGATTCGCTGGGTCGTCAGGTCACGTTCTACACCTGGACGATCCTCCTCCTGGGCGGTGCGGCCACCATCTTCGGGCCGATTCTCGGCTCCTGCCTGCTGTGGGTGCTGCTCACCTTCACCAAGGAGCTGATGCGAGGGGCCATTCCCGCGACGCTCATCTCCTCCGACCAGGTGGAGGCGCTGGGCTGGGTCATCGTCGGAGTCGCCCTGATGTGTCTCGTCATCTTCCGACCACAGGGACTGCTTGGAGATAGAAAGGAGCTCGCCTTCAATGCCTGACACACCCATTGCACCGGACACGCCCGTTGCTCCCGAAAGCGGCGGCGTGCCCGAGAAGACGGACGCCGGGTCGAAGCCCTTCTATGAGCTCGCTCGATGGGCCACCAAGGCCCCGGAGGGGGAGAAGCTCATCTCCACGGCCTATGGCGACAAGGTCCAGGAGGATCTGAAGTTCGTCGAGAACAAGCCCGGCGTCCACAAGCCGGATCCCATCCTCGTGGCCGACGGAGTCACCCGTCACTTCGGCGGCATCGTCGCGGTCGACGTCACGCACTTCGAAATCGAAAGGCATGGCATCACGGCCCTCATCGGACCGAACGGCGCCGGCAAGACGACCTTCTTCAACCTCATGACCGGGTTCGACAGGCCGAACACCGGCACCTGGACCTTCGATGGAAGGAACCTCGCCAGCGTCTCGCCCGAGAAGGTGGCGAGGATGGGCATGGTGCGCACCTTCCAGCTCACCAAGGTCATGAGCAGGCTCACCGTGATGGACAACATGCTCCTGGGAGCGCCGGCCCAGCCGGGCGAGGGCATGCTCCGGTCGCTGTTCCCGCCGCTGTGGCGCTCACGCGAGAAGGAGATCACCGAGAAGGCCGAGGCGCTGCTCAACCGCTTCCTGCTGTACAAGAAGAAGGACGATTATGCAGGATCCCTCTCCGGTGGCCAGCGCAAGCTGCTGGAGATGGCGCGCGCTCTGATGAGCGACCCGCAGCTCGTCATGCTCGACGAGCCGATGGCCGGCGTGAACCCCGCGCTCAAGCAGTCGCTGCTTGACCATATCGTCTCCCTGCGCGAGGAGGGCACCACCGTTCTTTTCGTCGAGCACGACATGAACATGGTCAGACACATCGCCGACTGGGTGACGGTGATGGCGGAGGGGAAGATCGTCGCGGAAGGACAGCCGAAGTCCGTGATGAACGACCAGGCCGTCGTCGACGCCTATCTGGGGTCGCATGCGGACATCGACCTGGGTGACGACAGCGTCCTCGAGGGCGTCGAATAGGGAGGGGCCATCCATGAGCGAATCAGCAGATACGGCGACGGGGGTCACCGTCGTCGACGCCGAGTCCGACGCGGCCACGGCGGTCGCGTCAGCGTCCGAAACCGACGCTCCGCGCGACGAGCGTCCCCGCGCCGAGATCCATCCCGGTGAGCCCGATGGCGAGCCTCTGATGGACGCGGTGGATCTCGTCGCCGGATACATCCCCGGCGTCAACATCCTCAACGGGGCCTCGCTGACCCTGCATCCCGGCGAGATCGTCGGCATCATCGGCCCGAACGGAGCCGGCAAGTCCACCCTGCTCAAGGCCCTGTTCGGACTCGTCCACATCTCCGCCGGCCATCTGACGCTCAAGGGCGAGGACATCACCAATCTCCGGGCCGACAAGCTCGTGGCCCGTGGGGTCGGCTTCGTCCCGCAGACGGAGAACGTCTTTCCGTCGCTCACCATCAAGGAGAACATGCAGATGGGCGCCTTCCAGGCGCCGAAGCTGTTCGCCGAGCGCTTCGACTACGTCGTGTCGATCTTTCCGAAGCTCGGCGCGCGCAAGGACCAGACGGCGGGGTCCCTGTCCGGAGGCGAGCGCCAGATGGTCGCCATGGGCCGCGCCCTGATGATGAAGCCCTCGGTGCTGCTTCTCGACGAGCCCTCGGCGGGTCTGTCGCCGATGCTCCAGGACGAGACCTTCATCCGGGTCCGGCAGGTCAACAGGGCGGGCGTCTCGGTGATCATCGTCGAGCAGAACGCACGCCGCTGCCTGCAGATCTGCAATCGTGGCTATGTGCTCGACCAGGGCCGCAACGCCTATTCGGGCGCGGGCCACGCCCTGCTCAACGATCCCAAGGTCATCTCGTTGTACTTGGGGAACCTCGAGGAGGAGGTGGAGGAGGAGGGGCGCTGAGCCCGGGGCCTCCGCCGTCGCGGGCCGGACTTCCTGAGAGGTCCGGCCCTTCTGTCATGCCCGCGTGGCTCCGAAGGGCCCGTAAGCACTGCGATCTCTTGTGTTACGAATGTTTTTCGTCCTTCATCTCAGGGAAACATGTTCCGAACCTGGTCGTTGCAACCGAACCCTAGCTTGGGTCACCAAGGATGAGGTGCGCGTCCGCCGCGTTCCCTGTTCCCTAGGAAGACCCACGGGCGACGTCCGTGGGAAAAGAGGAAGAAGAGGTGGCTCTCCTATGAGAAGACCCAGCAGAACAATCATGACCACCGCGGTCGCCGCGACGGCGGCCTTCGTCATGGCGCTTGCGGGATGCGGTGGATCGTCGAGCTCATCGTCGTCCAGCTCCGGTTCGACGTTCGTTCTTGGCGGCCTGTTCCCGCAGACCGGTTCGCTCGCCTATCTGGGCCCCGCGGAGGTCGCGGCCTTCAAGCTTGCGGCCAAGGACATCAACGCCGCCGGCGGCGTGCTCGGCAAGGACGTCACGACGGCCATGGCCGACACCTCCGACTCCGACCACGCCGACCAGAACACCTCCGGCGCCGAGTCCGTCCTGAGCAAGAACCCCTCGGTGATCATCGGCCCGCCGTCCAGTTCGGTGGTCAAGAACGTCTACAAGGAGATCACGGCAGCGAAGGTGCCGATCATCTCCAACGGCGCCACCTCGACGAACTTCTCCGGCCTGAGTGACTACTTCTTCCGCACCGTCCCGCCGGACACCGTCCAGGGCGCCGTGATGGGCAACCTCATCGTCCAGGATGGCGTGCAGAAGCTCGCCATCGCGGTGTTCAACGACGAGTACGGCACCAGCCTGCGTAACGTCGTCGTCAAGACCGTCGAGGCCTCGGGCGTCAATGTCGTCTATGGCGAGAAGGACACCTTCGACCCCACCGAGACGAACTTCTCCTCGCTGGTGACGACCATCAAGGCCGCCAAGCCCGATGCGGTGCTCGTCATCGCCTTCGACCAGACCAAGGCCCTGGTCAAGGAGATGGCGGCGCAGGGCATCGACACCCATAAGCTCTACATGGTCGATGGCAACACGGCGGACTATTCCGACACCTTCTCCTCCGGTCTGCTCAAGGGCACGACCGGAACCATCCCAGGCGCCCACCCCACCGACGCCTTCCAGGCGAGGCTGAAGACCATCAACTCCAAGCTGACGGACTTCACCTACGGCGCCGAGACCTATGACGCCGCGGTGCTTGCCGCCCTCGCCGCGCAGAAGGGCGGCAAGACGGACGGGGAGACGGTTCAGAAGAACCTGGCCGCCGTTTCCGGAGCCGATGGCGGCACGAAGTGCACGTCCTACAAGGCCTGCCTGGCGCTGCTCAAGAAGGGCAAGAGCATCGAGTACGTCGGCCAGTCCGGAGTCGGTCCGTTCAACAGCGACAACGACCCGAGCACCGCCTACATCGGCGTCTACAAGTTCAACGCCGACAACAAGCCCGTGTTCGATCATTCGCAGAAGGGCGAGGTTCCGAAGTCCTGACCCGCATCCCTGAGGGAGAGCGCTAGGAGGATGGGGCTCGACGGCATCGCCGTCGGGTCCCATCCATTTCCCGTTCCGTGCCGTTTCTCGTTCCGTGGGATTTCTGTTCACATCGTGGACATGGGCTTGGTGGCAGGATCCCTGCTGTCTAGCTTGGAAAACCAGTCGGGCCGGATGGTCCGCAGGAACTTGCAGTCGAAAGGAGGCCCGCGACGATGACATGCTCATATGGCGCTTCGGCACGAATTATCAGCCCGTCTTCGTTGACGGACTGATTCGGCTATCGCACTGGTCCCGCCAACGAAGGCAGGGCCGGTTATCGATGTCATTCGAGGTCTGACCCTGCTTGGTTGCGGGGCCTTTTTCGTTGCGCCCACAAGGCGCCGTGCGAAAGCTCCATGGACAACAGACTGCCGTCGCGGACCGACGTCCCGGCGGAAACGGATGGAGAGATCATGACATCGGCTGAAGGAGTCGCCTCAACGGGCGACGCAGCCAGCAAGGCCGCGGCGGCATCGCCCGCCGCGAGGCTTCTGACGATGACCCGCGACTCGGTGCATACCGTCATCGCCGCCTCGATGGTCGGCACGGCCATCGAATTCTATGACTTCTACGCCTACGGCACCGCCGCGGCGAACTACTTCCCGAAGGTCTTCTTCGGGCAGACGGGGGCCACGGCCCTGATCGGCTCGCTGCTCACCTTCGCGGTCGCCTTCGTCGCGAGGCCCGTCGGCTCGCTCGTCTTCGGCCACTTCGGCGACCGCATGGGCCGCAAGACCACCCTGGTCGTCTCGCTGATGACCATGGGCGTGGCCACCTTCCTCATCGGCTGCCTGCCCACGTACGCCATGTGGGGATGGTGGGCCGTGGTGGTGCTCGTGGCCTGTCGCTTCGTGCAGGGCATCGGGCTGGGCGGCGAATGGTCGGGAGCCGCTCTCGTCGCCACGGAGAACGCGCCCGACGACAGGCGCGCCCTGTATGGCTCCTTCCCGGAGCTGGGCGCCCCGATCGGCTTCTTCCTGTCGAACGGCACGTACTTCCTGCTCGAGACCTTCAATGACTCCGACGCCATGATGGCATGGGGCTGGAGGGTCCCGTTCCTGCTCTCCTCGGTGCTCGTCGTCGTCGGGCTCGTCGTCAGGGTGCGCATGGAGGAGACTCCCGTGTTCCGCCTCGCGCAGGCGCAGCACAAGGTGATCAAGGCCCCGCTCGCCGAGGTGTTCAGGAAGAGCTGGCGTCAGGTGATCCAGGCGACCTTCCTCGTGGCGGTGACGTACACGCTGTTCTACACGCTGGCGACCTGGTCGCTCGCGTGGGGCACGAAAAGCGTCGAGCAGGGCGGCGGCGGTCTGGGCTTCACCAACCGCGAGTATCTGCTCATGCTCATGATCGCCATCTGCGTGTTCGCCGCGTTCATCGTGCTGTCCTGCACCTATGCGGACCGCGTCGGCCGCCGTCGCGTCCTCATGTTCTCGTCCGTCGCGCTCGTCGTGTTCTCGCTGGTCTTCCCGTATCTGCTCATGGGTCATCGCGACTTCGTCCAGGTGCTGGTGTTCCTGTGCGTGGGGTTCGCGCTCATGGGCGTCGCCTTCGGGCCGATCGGGGCGTTCCTGCCCGAGCTTTTCGACGCGAACGTCCGGTATTCGGGCTCGGGGATCGGCTACAACCTCGCGGCCATCGTCGGCGCGGCCTTCGTGCCGACCATCGCCGAATGGCTGTCCCATAACTGGGGCGTGCGCTCCGTCGGCCTGTACCTCGGCGTCATGGCGGTGTGCTGCCTGGTGGCCGTGCTCACCTCGCCGGAGACCAAGGACACGGACTTCGCCCGGTGATCATCGCCGGAGGTCATCTCCGGATCATCTCCGGAGATGATCCGGTCACGTCATGGAGACGGAGCGGGGACCCGCCTCGTCCGGGGGGCCGCATGCGGCGGCGGCTTCGAGAAGGGAGGTGGGAGTTTTCGGCGAATCCCCTGGTCGAGTGCCGGAATACGGCGATGTTACGTCGATGTTTCCGGTAGTATGGACAGAGGTTCGAGGACAAAATCCCCATGCACAGGCCGCAAGGCATGGACGTCAATGGCCGTGCGCATGGCCAGCGGAGCAGAAGGCCGCGGGCATGCGACGGCAGGGCAGTGAACGTCACGCGTCATCCGTTCTGGATGACGCATCGCAAAAGGAGTGCAATATATTATGGCAGCTCAGATCTGGTATGAGAAGGACGCCGATCTTTCGGTGCTTGACGGCAAGAAGGTCGCCATCGTCGGCTATGGCTCGCAGGGACATGCGCATGCGCTGAACCTGCGCGATTCGGGCGTCGACGTGGTCGTCGGTCTGCGTCCGACCTCCAAGTCGGTGGCCTTCGCCAAGGAGCAGGGCCTTGAGGTCAAGTCCGTGGCGGACGCGGTCAAGGAGGCCGACATCGTCATGGTGCTGGCGCCCGACCAGTTCCAGGCCCAGATCTTCAAGAACGACATCGAGCCGAACCTCAAGGAGGGCGCGGCCCTGGCCTTCGCGCACGGCTTCAACATCCACTTCGGCTACATCAAGCCGTCGGCCGACCATCCCGTGTTCATGGTCGCCCCGAAGGGCCCGGGCCACATCGTGCGTCGCGAGTACGCCGCGGGTCGTGGCGTCCCGGTCGTCGTGGCCGTGGAGCAGGATCCCCGTGGCGATGGCTGGGGCATCACGCTGGCCTACGCGAAGGCCCTGGGGGCTCTGCGCGCCGGCGCCATCAAGACGACCTTCAAGGAGGAGACGGAAACCGATCTCTTCGGCGAGCAGGACGTCCTCATGGGCGGCATCAACCACCTGTGCGAGATGGGCTTCGAGGTGCTGACCGCCGCGGGCTATCAGCCCGAGATCGCCTACTTCGAGGTGTTCCATGAGCTCAAGATGCTGGTGGACCTTGCGAATGAGGGTGGTCTGAACAAGGCCCGCTGGTCCTGCTCCGACACCGCCCAGTACGGCGACTTCACCTCCACCGTCATCGACGAGCACACCCGCGGACGCATGGAGTACCAGCTCAAGCGCATCCAGGACGGCTCCTTCGCCAAGGAGTTCATGGAGGACCAGGCCAAGGGCGCTCCGAAGTTCAAGGAGCTGCAGGAGGAGTATTCGAAGCCGGGTCTTGAGACCGTCGGCCCGAAGCTCCGCGCGATGTTCTCCTGGAACAAGGGGCCGGCCAAGGACGCCGACGAGGCCGAGTCCTTCACCGGCAAGATCGCCCGCGCCCAGGTTCAGTGAGTCTTGCGGCGTAACGGGGTCCGGTGAGGCCGGATTCCGTCGCCGCTGACGTTATGCGCCCCGCCTCCACGAAGGAGACGGGGCGCATCCGTATGTCCGTATGTCCGTGGGCGCTTTCAGAGTCGCCGACGTGTGTTTTCCATCTCGCCCAGGGCGATGAATCGGTCGTTGATGGCGGCGATGCGATCGTCCCCGCCACCCGGCATGCCGCGCTGACGGGAGCGGTCGGCGACGGCGTTGGCCAGGAGCGCCACGACGCTGAAGGCCGCGGTGAAGCTCGACAGAACGCGGGAGTTGAGATCGACCTCGAGGAACGTGGCCCCCACCGCTGTGGCGGTCCTCCTCAGGGTGGAGTCCCCGATGAGGATCATGGGGACGTTCTGCTCATGAAGCGCCGAGGCCAGCGGACCGAACATGGCCGTCCGGCGACGTACGCCGACGAGTATGGCGAGGTCGTCCTCCCCGAGGTCGACGATCTCCTCGGCCAGGCTCTGGCCGGGCAGGGGAATCATCCGCAGGTTTCCCCGCGTCTGGATGAGCTGCTCACGCAGATGCAGGGCCACGGGATAGCTGTTGCGCAGGCCCATAAGCGCGACGTGGCGCGCGTCGAGGATGCGATCCGCCATCGAGGTGAGCAGCTCGGTCGAAATGCGCGCGTATGTGCGTTTCAGACTGTCGACGTCCCTGCTGAGCTGCTCCTCGACGGGGTCGTTGGGGACGACGTCCGGGGTGGCCGTCTCGGGAGCTCCCGGCTGGTGGTAGCGACGAACGTCGTGCTTGAATTCTCCCGCGCTGTGATATCCGAGCTTGCGATACAGTCGGCTCAGCGTGGGCTGGGAGATGCCGCTGAGCTGGGACAGCTCGGCCGAACTGCAGACGAGGACATCCGTCAGATGGCCCAGGATGAAGCTGGCGGCCTGCTGCTCCGTCGCCGTCAATGAGACGTAGCTCCCCTGGATCCGCTCGATGACGTTCATGATCATGGCCTTTTCTTCCGGCTTCCGGATGCCCTTTCATCGTAATGGCGTCCCGGTCGCCGCGGGGTCCTTCGCCCATCAGTCGGCCGGGCCGTGGGCCCGGGCGCGGGGACGGATGTTTCGGGCCGATGAACCGCAGCGCCTGTTTTCGGCGGAAACCGCCAGACTGAAACAATTCTTTCGACATTTGGAAACGAAATCGAAATTTCTTTATCTCCGAAATGAAACATTATTTTCAGTAAATGGGTGTGTCGCCAGAACCGTCGTCACGCATGACGGAGGCGTCCCCGAGGCGCGGACGTCCGCGGACGTCGGGAGAACATCCGAAAGCAGTGGTGAGGAGATCGGGATGACTGCTATAGACGTGGACAGTGGAATGGGAGTCAGCGGACCCTCGGAAAGCGGCCCCGCGGACGAACCGACCGGCGAGGTCGTCATCAAGGAGTCCTACGACCCGCATCTGGCGAACGCGGACCTGGCTCCGCTGAAGAAGCAGACATGGTCCTGGTACAACATCTTCGCGTTCTGGATGTCGGACGTCCACTCAGTGGGCGGCTACGTCACGGCGGGAAGCCTCTTCGCCCTGGGCATCGCCAGCTGGCAGGTGCTTGTGGCTCTTCTCGTGGGAATCGTCATCGTCCAGATGTTCGTCAATCTCGTCGCCAAGCCGAGTCAGAGGATGGGTGTTCCGTTCCCGGTGACGACGCGTTTCGTCTTCGGCGTCAAGGGCGCTAACATCCCGGCGATCATCCGAGGGATCATCGCGGTGGCGTGGTACGGCGTCCAGACCTTCCTCGCCTCCGAGTCGCTGAACATCATCTTCCTCAAATTCATCCCGGGTTCCCATGCCCTTGAGCAATCCTCCTTCCTCGGCCTCTCCGCCCTGGGGTGGATCTCGTACGGAATCCTCTGGGTCGCCCAGGCCTGCGTGTTCTGGACCGGCATGGACACCATCCGCAAGTTCATCGACTGGGCCGGACCCGCCGTGTACGCCGTGATGATGGTGCTGGCCATCTACCTCGTCGTCAGGGCCGGGGGCCTCGGCAACATCGACCTCAACCTGTCGTCCGGAAAGCCTCTGGGATTCGTCCAGTCCATTCCCGTCATGATCACGGCCATCGCCCTGGTGGTTTCGTACTTCGCGGGCCCCATGCTCAATTTCGGTGACTTCTCGCGCTATTCGCATGACTACCGCAGCGTGAGGAAGGGCAACTTCTGGGGGCTGCCGGTGAATTTCCTCGCCTTCTCGCTGCTGACAGTGATCTGCGCGTCCGCAACCGTTCCCGTGTTCGGCACGCTCATCACCGACCCCATCGAGACGGTGGAGAAGATCGACACGCCCTTCGCGATCCTCCTCGGTGGTCTGACCTTCGTCATCGCCACCGTGGGCATCAACATCGTCGCCAACTTCGTCTCCCCCGCCTTCGACTTCTCGCATGTCAACCCCAGGAAGATCAGCTGGCGCGCCGGTGGGATGATCGCAGCCGTGGGCTCCGTCATCATCACCCCATGGAACTGGTATTCCAACGACCAGGCCATCCACTACACCCTCGACCTGCTGGGATCGCTCATAGGGCCGCTTTTCGGAATCCTCATCGCCGGATACTTCGTCGTTTCAAGACAGCGCGTGTTCGTCGACGACATGTTCACGCTGAGTCCGAAGGGACGCTACTGGTACAGCAACGGGTTCAATCCCAATGCGGTGCTGGCCCTCGTCCTCGCCAGCATCCCGTCCATCGCCACGGCCATTCTTCCGTCCCCGCTGCAGCAGCTTGGCATCGTCGACGTCACGTGGCTGTCCGACTTCAGCTGGTTCATCGGCGCCGGACTGGGATACCTCTTCTTCTGGCTTCTTGAGAAGTATCGCCCGAAGATGCCGCATCTTGAGGCCGACGAGCCCGGCGTCAACGACGGGGCCTCGGTCGAGGACTGACATCCCGCCGGTCGACGCGTCTCCCCCGGGGATGGGCCGACCGGCTTCCTGCATCCGTATTCCATGGGAATCCATACGAAGGAAGGGTGTGCATGACGATCCGGCTGAGGGTCATCAACCCCAACACCACGATGTCGATGACGAGCCACATCGGCGAGGCGGCCCGCGAGGCGGTCCCGCCGGACGTGGAGATCGAAGCCGTGAGCCCGTCCATGGGGCCCGTCTCCATCGAGGGTCATTATGACGAGGCCCTGGCCGCCGTGGGCGTGCTGGACGAGGTGCGTCGAGGTGAGGCCGAGGGGGTCGACGGCTACGTGCTTGCATGCTTCGGGGATCCCGGTCT
>NZ_CAUTOG010000019.1:0-30105 GCF_963540075.1 uncultured Bifidobacterium sp. | reverse complement strand
AGGAGGGCCAGCCGCCCTTCTCCGCGGCCGAGGCGTCCCAGTCCACGGTGAAGCGACGGTCGTCGGTCACGGGGTTCCCGTCGAAGTCCGTCACACTGACGCTGGATCCGCTGATGCACACCGCCTGATCCTGCCCAAGCTCCAGGGCTTCCTTCGTGTAGGCGATGAAGGCGGCCACATCGGAGCCGAGGAAGTTTTCGTCCTTGCCCAGTCCGACCACCAGCGGGGAATCATGGCGGGCGCCGACGACGATATCCGGCTGTCGTCTGTCGACGGCGAGGATGGTGAACGCGCCGGACAGCATCCGGGCCAGACGCCGCAGAGCCTCGAAGAGGTCCGGACGGCCGGTGTCGTCGATGATCTGGTTCGCGATCTTGCCCAGCAGCTTGGCGGCGACCTCGGTGTCCGTGCCCGAGGAGAAGGCGTAGCCTTCGGTCTGCAGATCGAACTTCAGCGAATTCGCATTCTCGATGATGCCGTTGTGGATGATGGCGATGCAGCCGTCGGCGCTGGTATGGGGATGCGCGTTGACGTCGTTGGGGGCGCCGTTCGTCGCCCAGCGCGTATGGCCGATGCCCACCGTGGCGTCGGGAAGGGGATGGACGGCCAGCTCCGCCTCCAGCCTGTCTAGCCGGCCCGCCTTCTTGCGCACGGCGACCTGCTCCATGCCGGGCGCGGCCAAGGCCACGCCAGCCGAATCATAGCCTCGGTACTCAAGACGCCTGAGACCCTGCATGCATACCTCAAGAGGCTTGCCGCAGGCGGTCCCCGCCCCGGCGTATCCCACGATTCCGCACATGGCCACCCAGTGTATGCGACGCGCATTGCGCCGATGGCGCAGGTCGGCCGACCTTTACATGACCCGCGAAAGCATGGGCGGCGGAACCACCCATCCGCTGTCACACGCATCCGGTCGCGCCAGTGGAGGAACGGGCGGGAGGAAACCGACACGGTCGAACCCATGCGGACGATGACGTGAGAAGGCCACCTCCACGAATCACGCCTTCGGGACGGTTCGGAGGATCGCGAACGGACGGACATCCCCTGCCAGGCAGCCGCTGCAGGGCCGCCACTACAGGACGTGGTGGAGGAAGTCCTGGAACCTCGGCTCGTTCGGCGAGTCGATGATCTCGGGTCCGCCGTGTTCGACGACGACGCCGCCGTCCATGAAGACCACCTGGTCCGCCACCTCTCGGGCGAAGCCGATCTCATGGGTGACGACGATCATCGTCATGCCTCCCTTCGCCAGCGAGCGCATGACGGCCAGGACCTCACCGACGAGTTCGGGATCGAGCGCCGAGGTGGGTTCGTCGAAAAGCATGATCTCGGGCTTCATCGCAAGGGCGCGGGCGATGGCCACGCGCTGCTGCTGCCCACCGGACAGCTGCATGGGGTAGTAGTCGAGACGGTCCGCGAGCCCGACGCGGCGGAGCTCCTCGGCCGCGAGCGTATGCGCCTCGGACCTCGGCTGGTGCAGGACGTGGACGGGCGCCTCCATGACGTTCTCGATGGCCGTCCTGTGGGGGAAGAGATTGAAACGCTGGAACACCATGCCGAGCTTCGCTCTCTGCCGCGCCACCTCGCGCTCGTTGAGGGTCTGGAGCATGTCCTGACCATGGCGCGTGATGTGTC
The DNA here is from genome assembly GCF_963540075.1 of uncultured Bifidobacterium sp. GTDB lineage: Bacteria > Actinomycetota > Actinomycetes > Actinomycetales > Bifidobacteriaceae > Bifidobacterium. Next base: position 28,473 of record NZ_CAUTOG010000019.1, on the reverse strand, counting down.
TGTAGCCGATGAGCTCGCCGTCGACCTCGATGCTTCCTGCGGTGAGGGTCTCCAGTTGGTTGATAAGACGCAGGAAGGTGGATTTCCCGGAGCCGGAGGGCCCCAGAATCACGGTCACCGTCCCGGGCATGACGGTCATGTCGATGCCCTTGAGCACGTGCAGGCCGCCGAAGGCCTTGTGCACGCCCCTGGCCTTCACCGCCGGGAGCGTATCCGCCGACGAGAAAGATGCGGAATCGACCTGCGGATGGCCCGTCAGGGAATCGCCTGTTATGGAATCGCCTGTCATTCGTGTCCGCCTTCCCCTACGCGTTCAATCCGACGAAGGTGGCCTGGTTGGTCTTCCCCGTATCGTCATGCGGTTCGCCTTCGGTCTTTCCCGGCAGAGGCGCCTTGTCTCCTCGGGGGCCGACGGGTCGGGCGTCGAAGCCCTTGCCGAAATGCCGTTCGAGATAGGACTGCCCGACCATGAGGATCGTCGTGATCACGAGATACCAGATGCAGGCCACGATGAGCAGCGGAATGGGCTTGTAGATCCTGTTGGCGATGGCGTTCGTCGCGAACTGCAGCTCCAGGCTGAAGGGCACGGCCATGACGAGGGAGGTGGTCTTGAGCATGCCGATGGTCTCGTTGCCCGTTGGCGGCACGATGATGCGCATCGCCTGCGGCAGGATGATGCGTCGCATGATGAGAGTCCGCCTCATCCCCAGGGCCTTGGCGGCCTCGGCCTGGCCGGGATCGACGGCCTCGAGCCCGGCGCGGACGATCTCCGCGAGATAGGCGGCCTCGTTCAGGGCGAGACCGATCACGGCGGCCAGGAACCCGGGACGCACCACGTTGTTGAGGGTGTTGGTGTCCAGCGACCAGAACTCCACCGACGTGAAGGGGATGCCGAGCACGAAGCTGGGGACGAGCACGGCGAACAGGCCCCAGAAGATGAGCTGCGTGTACACGGGGGTGCCACGGAAGAACCAGATGTAGAACCAACTGACGCCCCGAAGGACGGGGTTGATGGACTTGCGCATGACCGCCAGAAGGACGGCGAGGACGATGGCGATGAGCATGGAGGCCACCGTGAGGACCAGCGTCCAGCCGATGCCGGCGAGGACGTTCTCGTTGAAGAGATACTTCCAGACCGTCGGCCAGTCAAGACGCTCGTTCGTGACCATCCCCTGGATGAGCATCAGGGCGAGGAGAGCGACGATGACCCCTGCCACGACCGACCCGGGGCGCCGCACGGGAAGCGCCTCGATCCTTTCGGGGATGTCCTCGTCGAGCGCGTCCCCGTCTTTTCGGGCCATGTCCTGCCGCCTTCCTGCGTGAATTCATGCCAGCGCCCCAAGAGACACGTCAGCGGCGCCACGCTTGCGCCAGGGGGAGCGCGCTGACGTGTCCGTCAGTTGACGATATCTCAGTCGTCGACGGACGGATTGATCTCCGCCGTGTCGATGGCTCCTGAGGATACGCCCCAGGTGTCGAGGATCTTCTTGTAGGTACCGTCGTCAATCAGCTTCTGAAGAGCCTTCTGGACGGCCTTCGCGGTCGCCGAATCGCCCTTCTTGATGGCCACGGCCTCCGGCGCCACGCCTGTTTCGTCGCCCAGGGCCTCAAGCTCGTCACCGGTCTGCTTGATCGCATAGCCCGCGACGGGCGAATCGGCGTAGAACACCGCGGCCTTGCCGGTCGCGACAGCGGTCGTCACGTCCGTCTGCATCTTGTAGGACTGGATGGTGATCGCCGACTTCCCGGCCTTCGTGCAGGCCTTGGTGTCGGTGTTCACCTCCTCCTCCTGGGTGGTGCCGGTCTGGACGGCGACCGTCACGCCGCACAGGTCTGAGGTGTCCACCTTGTCGGGGTTGTCCTTCTTGACGACGAAGGTCGATCCTGCCTTGAAGTAGGTGACGAAATCGACGGCCTCCATGCGGTCCTTGGTCACGGTGAAGGACGAGATGCCGATGTCGTACTTGCTTCCCACGGACGGCAGTATCGAGTCGAAGGTCGAGGAGACCGTGTCCGCCTTGAGCCCGAACACCGCCGCAAGCGCCTTGGTCAGGTCGACGTCGTACCCCACCGGCGTCTTGCCGTCGTCGGCAAGGAACTCGGCAGGCGCATAGGAGGTATCCGTGCCGACGGTCAGGGTTCCGTCCTTGGTGACGGAGGACGGCAGCAGCGCGGCGATGGAGGAGTCCTTCTTCACCGAGCTGGTGTCGTACCCCTGCGTCGTGGAGGAGGACCCCGAGCCCGAGGAGGAACTCGAAGAGCTCGAATCGCTGGTGCCGCATGCGGCCATGGACACGAGCATCGCCGAACCAGCGACGATGGCCGCCGCCGCCCGCAAACGAGTGAACGTCATGATGGACCTTTCTTCTCTCTCACGGGCCGACGACCGATCGCGCGCCCCATGTACCCGGGACACTAGGGACGCCATGCTACGACCAGGTAACCAGCGTCCACGGCAGGGCCGTCGACTCAGGATGAGGATTCCAGATTCCTCATACGCATCGCGCGCTGCGCCTCTCTGAGGTCCTGCCGTTCGCGAAGCGCCTGACGTTTGTCGTACTCGCGTCTGCCTCGCGCCACCGCGACATCGGCCTTGACGCGTCCGTCCTTGAAATAGAGGCTCAGAGGAATGATCGTGACGCCTTTGGCCTCGGCCTGTCTCGAGATTCTGCCGATCTGGGAGCGGTGAAGCAGCAGCTTGCGCTTGCGTTTGGGGGCGTGGTTGTTCCATGTGCCGTTGAGATATTCGGGGATGGTGGCTCCCTCGAGCCACATCTCCCCATGCCGGTCGATGGACACGAAGGACTCCGCGAGGGAGGCGTGCCCCTCGCGCAGCGACTTGACCTCGGTTCCCGTCAGGGCGATGCCGGCCTCGAGGTGGTCGAGGATGTCGTAGTCATGGCGCGCCCGGCGATTCTGGGCGATGGTCACGGTCCCCTGCTCCTTGGTCATCCCTGTCAGCGACCTTCCTGTATTCGTATGTACGGCTCCGAGGCCTCCCTGTCGCATTCCGTCCGATCCCCCGGTCCTCAGTGGCGGGTCCCTCGACGTCCCCGGCGTTCAGTAGTGGATGTACCAGTAGCTGCCAGGATTGACGATGGTCTGATACGACGGGTTGTTGGTCTTCGATCCACCCTCGGAGATGTAGATCGTGCCGTTGGAGAACACGGCTTCGACGACGGCCACATGTCCGGCTGTCGCACTGGCATACCACGTATACGTCGTGCCGATCACCGCCTGGCCTGCGGCCACCACCATCACCGCACCGACATGGGGGGTGCGGTTCACGAGGTATCCCAGCGCCCTGGCGCTGGACGCCCACTGGGCGCCGTTCCCCAGATACGAGCCGACGGGCAGCCCCATGCTGGTCCTGCGGATGTACGCCCATCTGGTGCACTGACCGGTGGGGTACGACGTCCCCGTCCCCGTGTTCCCCGTGGCATGCCCGTAGCAGTAGGACGCTCCCGCGGCGCAGTTCCCGGGAACCGAGTAGCTCATCCCTGACGCCCCTGAGGAGGAGGACGACGAGGACGAACCGCCAGAGCTGGATGTCTTCGAAGAAGAGGAGGAAGAAGAACGGGAAGAACGGCCTGATGAGGAGGACGTCTTTGAGGAGGAAGAGGAAGACGAGGACGAGGACGTCTGCTGGCTTCCCCCTGAGCTGGGATCGGCCTGGGCCGCCGCTGCCTCGGCGGCGAGCTTCTGGTTGTTGGCGTCGATCTCGGACTTCATCTCGACTATCTGGGCGGCCTGCTTCGCCGCCGCCGTCGTGAGGCTCCCCTTCTGCTGCTGCAGCTGCGCGCGGGCCGCGGTTCCCTTCTCGCGCAGAGCGGCAAGACTGGCCTTCTTGGCCTGAGCAGCCTGGACCGCCTTCTGAGCCTCAGCCGCCTGTTCGTCCTGCTGCCGCTTGAGTTCGGCGATCTGCTTCTCGATGGAAGCCAGACGCTGCTTTCGGTTCATGGATGTATTGAGCGTTCCGGCCGCGTCGGAGGCGGCTTCGGCCTCCGTCCTCGTCACCGCGGCCTCAGCCTGCATCTTGTCGACGAAATCCGTCACCGTGCTGGAATCCGTCGCCACGGTGAGGGTCTCCGACGCGTCCGACCCATGGAAGCTGCCTCGTGCCAGCTGTGCGACCGCCTCCTTCGCATCGTCGTAGTCGATGCCGGTCTGACGAATCTTCTCCTCCAGCTGGGTCTTGTCGTCCTCGGCGGCCTTGAGCCGTTCAGCGGTGGCCGCCGCCTGGCTTTGCGCCTGCTCGGCGGCGTCCTCCGCCGTCGACAGGGCCTCCTCGGCGGCGGGTATCTGGTTGTCCGTCAGATCGTTGAGCTCGAGAATCTGATTCGCCAACGCCGAACTGACGCCCGACAGCTGCTTCTTCAGATCCGCCTGATCCTGGACCTTCTGCTGATACTCCTGCGTGCTGGGAACGGCCTGAGCGATCGTCCCACCCGTCGTCGTCACCGCCACCATCGACCCCAGAAGCGTGGAGAATGCGAGAAGAAGCCCAAGCGTGGCCTTCACGCGCCTGACATGCCTCATTGTCTCTTGCCTTTCGTCGGTCGTGAGACCCCATTGTACAGGTCTCGCAATAACACCGGACGAGCCTTCGTCAGACCCTGAGATACCTCCGCAGGGACACGGCCGAAGCCACCGCCGACAGCAGCATCGCCCCGCCCACGACGGCCGGCGCGATGAGCAGCAGGGTTCCCTGGTCGACGAAGGGTATCCACTGCACGCTCTGGGAGATCCAGTCGGTGATGAACACCTTGATCACGACGCTCAGCGCACCCACGGCAAGCAGGGACCCCACCATCGAGGCGAGCACGCCCTCAAGGATGAACGGCAGCCGGATCGTCCAGTTGGAGGCCCCCACAAGCCGCATGATCTCGGTCTCATTGCGTCGGGACGCCGCGCTCATGCGTATGGTCGTGCCCGTCAGCAGGATGGCGACCAGCACCATCACCACCGCCAGGACGATGGTCACCGCAGTGGCCCTGTTAAGGATCCGGAAGATGGGGTCGAAGATCTGTCGCTGATCGACGACCTCCTCGACCCCGTCGCGGCCCGACAGCACCTCGGAGACCTCCTGGTACTTGGTGGGGTCGGTGAGCTTGAGCCGCAGGGAGTCCTGCATGTCGGCCGCCGTCAGCGTGCGCCCCTGATACACGCCGCCCGGATACTGCTTGAGGAAGGTGTTCCTGTAGAAATCCTCCCGGCTTTCGTAGGTGATCTTCGACACCACGCCGTTGAGCTCGTCGTTGATCGTCTCCTCGAGGTCGACGACCTCCGATTTGGTAGGCGCCTTCCCCGACGCGCATGTCGCCGCCGTGCTCGTGCCGTCAGGGCAGAGCCAGACGACGACCTCGACCTTGTCATACCAGTCCCCCTTCGCCTTGACGATCTGCAGCTGAAGCAGACCCGAGGCTCCGATGAAGAGGAAGGATATGAAGGTCACCAGGGTCACGGACAGGACCATGGGGATGTTCCTGGTGAAGCTGGTCCAGATCTCGGACAGAACGAATCTCAGTCTCATCGCCGGGCCTCCCTGGGCGTCTCATCCGCGGGCTTCGGGGCATGGGCGCCGACGTCCTCATCCGAGCCCTCCCGCGACGGTGGCGCGGGAGGGACCAGAAGATCCGTGACCTGGTCCCTCTCGGCTGACGTGACGGAATCATGGGGGACATCTCCCCGAGGGACGTCTGCCCGGACCTTGGAGGATGCGGACGATGGTCCGGAGACGACTGGCTCCCCGGCGTTCGGGGTATCGGCCGATGCCGCATCGGCGACCGCGTCATCGTCGTTCCTGACCGGGATGACCCGGGATCCGACGGATGTCCCTTCATCCGTGCGGTCCGAGTCGGTCGGGACGGATCCGGAGGTCTGCTCCACCAGACCGCGTCCCCACGTCATGGTCGTTTCGGCGGACTGAAACGCCTGTCCATAGCGTCCCGTGCGCCCTGAATGCACCGCCGTGGCCAGACGGGCGATCCCATCGTCCCCTCCGACCCCTCCCGTGGCCGGCAGCACGCCATGAACGCCCGCGGACACCGGCGTGGGCGCGGCCGCCCCATCGGGATAGTAGAGGGAGGAATCATAGGACCCGTTCCTCTCGTCGCGCACGATGGAGCCCTCATGGAGCTCGACGACCCGTTTGCGCATGGAGTTGACGATCTCCTCATTATGGGTGGCCATGACGATGGTCGTTCCGGACCGGTTGATCGCGTCCAGCACCTCCATGATCCCCAGGGAGGTCGTCGGGTCGAGGTTGCCGGTGGGCTCGTCCGCGAGCAGAATCTGCGGATGATTGACGTAGGCCCGGGCTATGGCGACGCGCTGCGCCTCGCCGCCCGACAGCTCGTGCGGATAGCTGCGCTCCTTGCCGGTGAGACCCACGGTGTCGAGCACCTTGGGCACCAGCGCGCGGATGGTGGCGCGGTTCGCGCCGATCACCTCGAGGGCGAAGGCGACGTTCTGCCACACCGTCTTGTTGTTCAGCAGCTTGTAGTCCTGGAACACGAACCCCAGGGACCTGCGGTAGTGGGGAACCTGACGGCTCGTCAGCCGCCTCAGGTCGTTGCCCGCCACATGGATCTCGCCGCCCGTGGCCTCCTCCTCACGCAGCAGCAGACTGAGCAGGGTGGTTTTCCCGGATCCGGATGCGCCGACGAGGAAGACGAAATCCCCTCTGTCGACGTGGAGGGTAATCCGCTCCAGCGCGGGACGCGTTCCCCGCGGATAGACCTTGGAGACCTCGTCGAGGGCGATCAGCGCCATGGATGCAGTCCTTTCCCTGTGGACCCGTCAGTCCTTCATCGGTGCGGCATCGGTCATTTCGGCCGCCTTCTCGCGCTTCTGCTCATGCCTCCAGCGGATGCCCGCCTCGATGAAGCCGTCGATGTCCCCGTCGAAGACCGCCTGCGTCTGGGAGGTCTCGTAGCCGGTGCGCAGATCCTTGACCATCTGGTAGGGATGAAGCACGTACGAGCGCATCTGGTCGCCCCAGCTGGCCTTGATGTCGCCGGCGAGCTCCTTCTTCTTGCGGGCCTCCTCCTCATGCCGCAGCACGAGGAGACGGGACTGCAGAACGGCCATGGCGGCCGCCCGGTTCTGGATCTGGCTGCGCTCGTCCTGCATGGTCACGACGATTCCCGTGGGGAAATGCGTGATGCGCACGGCGGAGTACGTCGTGTTCACCCCCTGCCCTCCGGGACCCGAGGAGCAGTAGGTGTCCAGACGAATATCCGAATCCGGGATGTCGATGTGGTCCGTGGCCTCGACCAGGGGGACGACCTCGACCGCGGCGAAGCTCGTCTGTCTGCGTCCCTGATTGTCGAAGGGCGAGATGCGCACGAGTCGATGGGTGCCGCCCTCCACGGACAGACGGCCGTACGCGTAGGGGGCGTCGACCCGGAACGTGGCCGACTTTATTCCCGCCTCCTCGGCGTAGGAGGTGTCCATCATCGTCGTGCGATACCCGTGGCGCTCGGCCCAGCGCAGATACATGCGCAGCAGCATCTGGGCGAAGTCGGCGGCATCCACGCCGCCGGCGCCCGAACGGATCGTGACGACGGCCGACCGCGCGTCGTATTCGCCGTCGAGGAGGGTCTGCACCTCCATGTCGGACAGATCCTTGCCGATGGCTTCGATCTCCCCCTGCGCCTCGTCCAGGGACTCCTCGTCGGACTCCTCCTGACCGAGCTCGACCAGGGTGCGGACGTCCTCGACGCGATGGCCGAGATCGTCGATTCGGCGCAGCTGGGACTGAGCCGCGGACAGTCGCGTGGTGATCTTCTGCGCGGTGTCCGGATCATCCCACAGACCCGGTTCGGACGCCTTGCGCTCGAGCTCGGCGATGCGCGCGCGCAGCGCATCGGTATCCAGTGCCTTGGACAGAAGCCCGTACTTGTCATCGATGCGCGCCAGAGCCTGCGCATAGTCGTATTCAGCCATTGCCACCACCATAATCCATCGTCATTGATACGTCGTTCCCGGCATCGGGCATCCCATCGTCATCGGGACGCCGATGGCGCAGCCGTTTCTCCATGCATGCGCGATGTCGTCATACGGTCGTCATAACCCCGTGGACAGAGCGGGAATCACCACGGCGAGGAACATCGAGGCCACCACCACGATGCCGACCACCCGCGCGACAAGCGTCCGGCGACGCTCACGCCGCCGCCTCGCATCCTCCTGGTCGCCGCTCACGGGCCCCCATCCTACCGCACCCGTCCGTCATTCCGGGCTGGGGAGACGAACGCCGCCCAGGGCGCAACGCCACCGCGCGGAGGCGACCGGGCACCGACGAGAGGGCCCGCCTCGACGACGCGCCTCGGACGGCCTGCGGCGCTACAGTTGTGGCGTCGGCGAGGACGACGACGCACCCCTCGGCATTGCCTCGGACATCCCGCGGGAACGCGTCCCGGACATCAGGGAAGGATGACGCCATGAGCGAATCGTTGAACGGAAGACGGGCATGGGGATGGGGTCTGGCCTCCGTGGACTCCGGGGGCAGGACCCTGGACGCGTGGTATCCCGATCCCCGGATCGGCGAGGCGCCCGACCCGCAGTCACACCCGAATCCCGGCTTCGGCCCGCTCGTGCACGAGGAGCCCGACGCCCGAGGCGTCAGACGCGTGCCCGTGTTCACGATCTGCGATCTGGACTCCCCCATCCTCGATGCCGCCGACGGGTATCTCCGCCTGCACCTTCTGAGCCTGCGCCTTGCCGAGCCGAACACCCTGAATCTCGACGGCATCTTCGAGAGGCTGACGACGGTGGTCTGGACGGACCGCGGACCCTTCGCCGTGGAGGACTTCCCACTGCGTCGCCGGCAGGTCATCGAGGCGGAATCCCGTTCCGGGATCGCGGCCCCCGGGGTCACCGTGCTCTCCGTGGACAAGTTCCCGCGCATGGTCGACTACGTCGTCCCCGAAGGCGTCCGCATCGGCGACGCGGACCGCATCCGCCTCGGGGCGTATCTGTCTCCCGGCACGACGGTGATGCACGCCGGATTCGTCAACTTCAACGCCGGGACGCTGGGGGTGTCGATGGTCGAGGGACGCATCTCGCAGGGGGTCGTCGTGGGGAACGGCTCGGACATCGGCGGCGGATCCTCCATCATGGGCACGCTGTCCGGCGGCGGACGCCTGCGCAACTCCATCGGCGAGCGCAGCCTGCTGGGAGCCAACGCCGGCATCGGCATCTCCCTCGGCGACGACTGCGTCGTCGAGGCCGGCCTCTACGTGACCGCCGGGACGAAGATCACCATCCACGACAAGGCCCGCATCGAGGCCGGAAGGCCGCTTCAGGTGGTCAAGGGCGCTGAGCTCAGCGGCAGGGACAACATCCTCTTCCTGCGCAACTCGGTGACCGGGGCCATCGAGGCGCGTCACCGCAAGCTCGGAATCGCGCTCAACGCGAGTCTGCACAGCAACAACTAGACGCACAGGCAGAACCGTCGGACGGGCCGAAACGCCTCGGCCCCATGGTTCCTGCGCGACGGTCGGACGCGCGGACTCTCCCCCTAGCCGCGCCGGTCCATCGGTATGTAGTCCCGTCTGGGTTCGCCGGTGTACACCTGGCGCGGTCTGCCGATCTTCGTCTTGGGGTCCGAGAGCATCTCGCGGTACTGGGCGATCCATCCGGGGATGCGGCCCAGAGCGAAAAGCGTGGTGAACATGGCCGGGTCGAAACCGATCGACCGGTAGATAAGGCCGGTGTAGAAGTCGACGTTCGGATACAGATGACGGGAAACGAAGTAGTCGTCGTTCATGGCGATCTTCTCAAGCTCCGTGGCCACGCCGAAAAGCGCGCGTTCGTCCTCGGGAAGTCGCGAGGTGTCCTCGCGCTCCATGATCATCTCCAGATACTTGCGGGCGATGGCGGCACGGGGGTCGTAGGACTTGTAGACGCGATGCCCCAGTCCGGAGATGCGCACGCCGTTGGCCTTGGACCACTCCACGAATTCCTTGACCGACTTCCCTGAATCCCGGATGGCCTTGAGCTGCCGGAGGACCGCCTCGTTCGCCCCCCCGTGCAGTGGGCCGGAGAGGGCGTTGATGCCGGCGGCGATGGCCGAATAGAGGCTCGCATGCGCGCTGCCGGCGATCCGCACCACGGACGTGGAGCAGTTTTGTTCGTGGTCGGCGTGGATGATGAGCAGACGTCCCAGGGCATGCACGTACAGGGGATCGGATTCGAAGGGCTCGTAGGGCACCGCGAAGCACATGCGCAGAAAGTCGTCGACGTAACCGCGCGAATAGTCGGGGAAGAGCATGGGTTCGTCGCGTCTCCGCCGAAAGATGTAGCTGACGATGGTCCGGGCCTTCGCCATGATGATGGTGGCCGCCTCGTCGAGCTGGTCGGAATCGGACACGTCGTTCGTGTCCGGATAGAAGGTCGCCAGGGCGTTGACCGCCGAAGCGAGCATGCTCATGGGATGCGCGCTGCGCGGGAACGATCCCATGAACGTGCGGAAGTCCTCACCGACCATCGTGCGGTGGTTGACGGCCGAGCAGAAACGGTCGTACTGCTCCTGGGTGGGAAGCTCTCCATGACGCAGCAGCCAGGCGACCTCGAGGAAGTCGGACTTCTCGCAGAGCTGCTCGATCGGATAGCCGCGGTATCGGAGAATCGAGTTCGCCCCATCGATATAGGTAATCTTCGATTCACATTGGGCCGTCGTCAGAAAGCCGGGGTCGAGGGTGACCCAGCCGTCGTTGCGAAGGCCGGATACCACGATGCCGTCCGGCCCGTCGGTGGCCTTGACGACCGGAAGAGAGAACGTGTTCGAATCCACCTCGAGATGGGCCGTCGCCATATGATCGCTCCCCTTTCGTACTTCATCACCGTGATCGGCATCACGGTCGTCCGTCATCCGATTGTCGTCCGATATCCGATGGATGCCATGTCGAGACATCCCGTCTCCTCCGTACCGGGATCCCCGGCCTCTTCGCGGCCGGCCCCATGGAGGCCGTCCGGGCTGTCCGCGCGCGCCAAATTCCTCAGTCCCTCGTCGTGAGGATGACGGGTCCGCCTTCGGTGATGGCGATCGTATGCTCCGTATGCGCCCCTCGCGAGCCGTCGGAGGAACGCAGGGTCCATCCGTCCTTCGGATCCTGGTAGATCTCGTCGGTGGTGGCCATGAACCATGGCTCGATCGCGATGACCAGGCCCGGACGCAGCCTGTAGCCGTGATGCGCGCGCCCGTCGTTCGCCACATGCGGGTCGCCGTGCATGACATGGCCGACTCCATGACCCCCGAACTCGACGTTCACGGTGTATCCCTGCGAGCGCGCCACGTCGCCGACGGCCGCGGACACGTCGCCGAGCCTGTTGCCGGGCTGCGCCTGGCCGATTCCGGCGGCGAGGGCGTCCTCCGTGCATCTGATGAGACGCAGGTCCTCGGGGTCGGGATCGTCACCGACGACGAAGCTGATGGCCGAGTCGCCGACCCATCCGTCCACGCTGATCGCGAGGTCGAGACTGACCAGATCCCCGTCCCTGAGCGTGTAGTCGTACGGGACGCCGTGCAGGACGGCGTCGTTGACGGAGATGCAGATGTAGTGGGCGAAGGGGCCGGTGCCGAAGTCCGGAGCGTAGTCGACGTAGCAGGATTCCGCTCCCTTGCGGCTTTCGATGCGACGACGCACGTAGTCGTCGATGTCCAGCAGATTGGTGCCGACCTTGGTGCGGGTCCTGAGCTCCTTGAGTATGGACCCGACGAAGCGTCCGGCGGGCTTCATCTCCTCAATCTCCGAGGGTGTTTTCAGTTCGATCATGGCCATCACCCTAGTGGTTCGGGCGAACAAGCGAAGGACGGCGTCCGTCCCTCGGTCCCCTGAGAATCGGCGGATACCCCGGGTCCGGATATGACTCAGGAAACGAACACTCTCAGCGCGAGGCGCGGCCGAAGGTGAAGGCCCTCGCCAGGGCCATCACGCCCAGCACGGCGAGAGCGGCCCCGGCGAAGACCACGAGCGTCCCCGTGGACGAGACGGGGAAGACGAGGACGAGAATTCCGGCGACAAGCGACAAAAGGCCATAGGCCACCGCCCATCCCGATCGCGTGGTCCTCCAGGACTCCGCCAGGGCGACGACGCCCTCCATCATCCAGCCGATGCCGATCGTCACCGTGACGAGGATGGCAAGCACGGCCGCCGACAGCGTCGCGTTCCTCAGCATCACGATGCCTCCGACGGAGAGCATCACCCCGACGAGGATGTCGAGGACACGCCATCCTGCGGGAAGACCGAGCTCCACGATGGCGCTCACGATGCGGACCACGCCGGAGACGAGAAAGTAGATGCCCAGCAGCACGGCCACGACGGCCAGCGTGCGCACCGGCCAGAACAGCAGGGCGATGCCGAGTAGCACCGCGGCAAGACCGAGCAGCGCGTATCCTGCTCGAATGGCGTTCCTGGCCCTGGTGGTCAGCAGCTCCTCGATGAGGCGGAAGGGGCCGGCGTCGGATCTCACGTCGCCCATTCGTGGTTCGTCATCGTTCATCGTCCTGCGTTCCTTCCTGGGACTCGCGAAGGCCCTGGCCCCGTCGTCTCCGATCCGGCACCGCCCGATGCGACGCTCCTGCACCCATGGTAGGAGGGGACGGCCCATCACGGAAATCCGTCCGGGTTGTCATCTCGCGCGGATAGGGTGAAGCCATGACGACACCCTTGGAATCCGGCATAGACCCTGCATCGTTCTCCGCCGTCACCCCCCCGGCCGACGACCTCTTCCGCCACGTCAACGGCCCCTGGATCGACACCTACCGCCTTCCCGATGACCGTTCACGGTACGGGTCCTTCGACCGTCTTGCCGAGCAGGCGGAAAGCGACGTGCGTGACATCCTCGAGGAGGAGGACTGCCCCGCCGTGAAGTCGCGGATCCTGTACCGGACCTTCCTTGACGTCGAGGCCATCGATGCTGCCGGGGTCGACCCCATCCGCCCGGACCTTGATGCCGTCGACCGCGCTTCGGACAAGGGAGCCCTTCTCGATGTCCTCGGAAGCCTCAATCCCCTGGGCGGGCCGGACCTCATCGACTCCGCCGTCTACGGCGACCCCGGGGACCCCGACGTCAGCATCGTCCATCTCGAGCAGGGGGGCCTGGGTCTTCCGGACGAGGCGTACTACCGCGACCACCGACACGAGGGCATACGCGCCGCCTACGTGCGCATGGTGGCCGAGCAGCTCCGCCACGCGGGCTATGACGACCCCGACCGGCAGGCCTCCCGCCTGCTCCAGGTGGAGACGACGATCGCCTCCCACCACTGGGACAACGTCGCCACCCGTGACTCACGGAAGACCTACAACCCCGCGACCTTCGACGAGCTGTCGGCCATGCTTCCGGATGTGGACGTGGAACGCTGGATCACCGCCTGGCAGGGATCCTACGACGCCTCCTCCGCGGCCGTCGCGCGACCCCTGGACCTCAGGTCCGCGCTGGGACGCGTCATCGTGCACGAACCCGGCTTCGTCTCCGGACTCGATGCCTTCTGGCGTGACGCGACGCTCGACGACCTGAAGCTCTGGGCACGCGTCCATGTGCTCATCGCCTGGGCCCCGATGCTCTCCTCCGACTTCGATTCGACGAACTTCGACTTCTACGGTCGGACGCTGTCGGGCGCCAAGGCCCAGCGCGACCGATGGAAGCGCGCGGTGTCGCTGGTCAACTCGAGCTGCGGTGAGGACGTCGGCCGCGAATACGTCCGCCTGCACTTCCCGGACGAGTCGCGTCGCCGCATGCGGGAGCTCGTCTCCCACCTCATCGAGGCCTACCGCGTCTCCATCTCCTCCAGCGACTGGCTCGGCGAGGAGACCAAGACGAAGGCGCTGGAGAAGCTGTCGAAGTTCGTCCCCAAGATCGGATGCCCGACCCACTGGCGCGACTACGGGCCGCTGGACGTCGACGCCGGCAGGGGGCTGGTGGAGAACATGCGGGCCGTATGCCTCGACGAGTCCGGATTCCAGCTGTCGAAGGCGGGCCGTCCCGTGGACCGCGACGAATGGCTGATGAACCCCCAGACGGTGAACGCCTACTACGAGCCGACGATGAACGTCATCGTGTTCCCTGCCGCCATCCTCCAACCCCCGTTCTTCGATCCGCATGCGGAGGATGCGGCGAACTACGGCGGGATCGGCACCGTCATCGGCCACGAGATCGGTCATGGCTTCGACGACCAGGGCAGCCGCTACGACGGCGACGGACGGCTCGACGACTGGTGGACGCCGCAGGATCGGGACAACTTCGAGACCCGCACTCATGCGCTTATCGAGCAGTACGACGCCTTCGTCCCCTCGCAGCTGCTGGAGAGGTACGCGGACGACCCGTCGAAGGCCCCGCATGTCAACGGCTCCCTGACCATCGGAGAGAACATCGGCGACCTGTCGGGCGTCAACATCGCGCTCAAGGCCTATGCCCTCGCGCTGCAGACGCAGCTGGGCACCGTCCCGGACGGATCATCCGAAACGGTGCTCAGGATACTGGACCAGGCCCCCGTCATCGACGGGTTCACGGGGGTGCAGCGCTTCTTCCTCAGCTACGCCTCCATCTGGCGCACCACGCAGCGTGACGAGTTGGCGGAGCAGTACCTGCAGATCGACCCGCATTCCCCGGCGGAGTTCCGCACCAACGGCATCGTCCGCAACGTCGACGCCTTCTATGGGGCGTTCGACGTACGCCCCGGCAACAGGATGTGGCTGGACCCCGGCCGTCGCGTACGCATCTGGTAGGTTCGGCGTCCCGCCGTCGGTCTCGACCCTCGGCGGCGGCAAGGACGGCGGGCATCACATCACCCCCACGTCGAACCCGTCGATGTCGCCCGCGTCCCCCGTGACGCCGACGGGTTCAGGCTGACGAGGCCCATCCGCCGCCACACGCGGGAGATCGCCCTCAGGAATTCCGTCCTCCTGCCGTCCGGGGGACGACCTGGTGAAAGCGCTCGTTCCCCTCGACAGATCATGACCTATCGAGGATGCCTCAAGAACCAGCGAGGAGTGGACGACGCCCTCCTTCGTCCACTCCTCGCTCGCCAGCGTTCCGGTCACGATGACCGGATCGCCCCTGTGCAGGCTTGACTCCACGTTCACGGCCAGAGTGCGGAACGCCTTGACCGTGATCCATACCGTCGGATGGTCTCGCCATGCACCATCCCCCGGATGGAAGAAGCGTCTGGTGGATCCCAGGCGGAACGAGCATGCCGCCGTTCCCCCCTGTCTGCCGAAGGACGTCGGTTCCGCTCCGACGTATCCGGTGATGACTACTGCCCCCTGCTGTGCCATGTTCTTCCCGTTCTCTCGACGATGTCCGATCCGACGACGCGCAGGAGGACATGGTCATCCCCCGTCGCGTGGTCCGCCAGAGGGGCCGCGCATGACGGGCGTCGGAATCCTTGGGATGACGACTCCGCCTGGTTCGTCACGGCCCCGGCGGCGCTCCCACCATCGGACACGAATCCGTGAGAAAGACCGGTCCGGACATGCCTGTGGTCAAACGCGCCGGCCGGATACGCCCTAGCTCAGCGCCGCCAGCCGCCGGACGAGCTCGTCGGCGGCCGCATCGGCGGGAACGGCGACCAGGTCGGCACCCGTGCGCGTCCGCACCTCGATCGTCCCGTTGGCGACGGTGTCCCGTCCCGCGACCGCCACCAGAGGGACGCCGATGAGTTCGGAGTCCCTGAACTTCACACCTGGCGAGACCTTGCGACGGTCGTCGTACAGCACCTCGATGCCGCGCGACTCCAGCTGGGCGACGAGGGCATCGGCGGCATCGAAGGCCTTCTGGTCCTTGCCCGTGGCAATGACGTGCACCTGGGCGGGTGCGACGGCCGCTGGCCAGTCCAGTCCGCGCTCGTCGTGGTGGGCCTCGGCGATGCAGGCGATGACGCGCGAAACGCCGATGCCATAGCAGCCCATCCATACGGGGACGGCCTTACCGTTGCCGTCAAGGACCTTGAGACCCAGGGCGTTGGAATACTTGAGCCCGAGCTGGAAGACCTGCCCTATCTCCACGCCGCGCTGGAAGCTCAGGGGGCCGGAGCCGTCGGGACTCATGTCGCCATGACGGACCTCCACGGCCTCGACGATGCCGTCAGCCTCGAAGTCCCGTCCATAGACGGCGTGGAACACATGCACGCCCTTCCTGTCGGCACCGGTGATCCAGGCGGAGCCACGGGCGACATGGGCATCCATGAGATAGCGCACGGGGTCGGCGATGGAGTCATCGTTCCTGGCCTGAGGACCGAGAACGCGCGGGCCGATATAGCCCTTGACGAACTCGGGATGGGCCCGGAGATCGTCCTCGGTGGCCTCCTCGATCTCGGCGGGAGCGAACTGCGCCTCAAGACGCTTGAGATCCACCTGGCGGTCGCCCGGGACGCCGACCGCGACGATCTCACGCCACGGCTCGTCATGTCTGGCGTCCTCGGGATGTCTGACGGCGATGACGAGGTTCTTGAGCGTGTCGGCCGCCGTCCAGGCACGACCGTCCTCACGCGGATGCAGGGCGTTGGCCTGGGAGACGAGGCTGTCGATGGTGGCGGAATCGGGGGTCTCCATCTCCTGCAGCGCCGGCGCGGACGAGAAGTCGGCGTCCTCGGGCCTGGGGGTGGTCAGAGCCTCGACGTTCCAGGCCTTGCCGTTGGGGGCAAGCGCGAAGGTGTCCTCGCCGATGGCCAGCGGGCAGAGGAACTCCTCGGAGGCGGAGCCCCCCATCGGCCCCGACATGGCATGGACGATGACGTAGTCGACGCCGAGGCGCCGGAAGATGCGCTCATAGGCACCACGTTCATCGAGGTAGGCCTTCCGGAGCCCCTCCTCGTCGATGGTGAAGGAGTAGGCGTCCTTCATGACGAACTCACGGCCGCGGATGAGACCGGCGCGGGGACGGAACTCGTCACGGTACTTCGTCTGGATCTGGTAAAGGGTGACGGGCAGGTCCTTGTACGAGGAGTACATGTCCTTGACGAGGAGCGTGAACATCTCCTCATGCGTGGGAGCCAGCAGGTAGTCGGCCTTGTGGCGGTCCTTGAGGCGGAAGATGTTCTCGCCGTACTCCTCCCAGCGATGGGTGGCCTCGTAGGGCTCGCGCGGCAGCAGCGCGGGGAAGTGCACCTCCTGGGCGCCGATGCCGTTAAGCTCCTCGCGGACGATGGCCTCCACCTTGCCGAGCACCCGCAGACCGAGGGGCAGCCACGTCCAGATCCCGGGCGCGGCCTTGCGGATGTAGCCTGCGCGCTGAAGCAGACGGGCGGAGTCGACGTCGGCATCGGCGGGATCCTCCCTCAGGGTGCGCAGAAACAGTGTCGACATGCGAAGTGCTGTGGCGGTCATGCGCCCCAAGGTATGCCCGCGAGGGGACATCGGGAGGAGCTGCCGGACCGAACTAGAACAGCCCGCCCTGCGAGAACTCGTCGTCCGTCCGTTCCCTGCGGACGAAGGCCTCGGGGCCCGATGCGGCGAGAAGCGCCTCGGCCTCATGCGAGCTGCCACGGAGGTCGTCGTCGAGCTCCACCGCGCGCGGGGAGACGAGGAAGGCACTCTCGGCGATGCCCTCGAGGAAGAGACCGTCAAGCCCCTCGACACGAGACAGCGCGACGTAGCCCATGCCAGGGGCGAAGGTGCGTCGCAGGTCCATGACGGCCCGGTCCAGCGTCATGCCCTGGGACTTGTGGATGGTGATCGCCCACGCGCATCGCAGAGGCACCTGCGAGACGGAGGCAAGCGTCGTCTCGCCGTCCATCATCGCCCAGTCCGCGGGCTTCATGGTGGCGACATGGCCGTTGTCGAAGGCCACGACCGGCCAGCCGCCGGCGGATTCACGGGCGAAACCCGTCACCGTGCCGACCGAGCCGTTGACGAACTGCCCCTCGGGGTCGTTGCGCAGCGCCATGACGGCCGCGCCGGTTTTCAGCGCCAGCAGCTGGGGCGCCAGCATGGATCGGGTCAGCTGCCGCACGAGATCGGCGGGGCCCGCGCTGGTCGCCGTGAAGATCCGCGCCGGTGAGTCGATCGCCGCCAGACGCCGTCCGTTGAGGTCGTCGGCCTGCCGGTTGACGGGGAACAGATGCACGGCCGCGAGTCCCTCCTCGGGCTCGAGGCCGACGCGACCGGCGAGAACCTCGCGGTCCGCGTCGTCGACTTCTCCGCGGCGCACGTCCTCGAGCACGCCCAGCAACCTCGAATCATCCTGACGATGCTGCTCCGTCAGATAGCACACCTGCGGGGAAAGATCATCCCAGGCGAAGGATTCCGTGACGAATCCGTCGGGGTCGCGTCCCTCCTCCCTGTAGCGTTCACGCAGGGGATCGTCCGGCGTTCCCTCGGGTGCGAGACCCCTGCCGGGACGGCTTACCGGAGGCAGCTGGAAGAAATCGCCCGACAGCACGACCTGCAGGCCGCCGAAGGGATCGGGGCTGTGTCGGATGACGCGGCATACGCGCTCGACCATGTCGAACAGCCACGCGGGCATCATCGACACCTCGTCGATGACGAGGACGTCGGCCTCCTGGATGCGGCGCCGACGACGGGACCGGATGGTACGCATCAGGGAATCCGTCAGAGTCGTGGCCACGCCGATGCCGCTCCACGAATGGATCGTCCGGCCGTCGACATGCGTGGCGGCTATGCCCGTGGACGCCGTAACCGCCACATGCGCTCCCCTTTCGCGCATGAGGGCGACGAAGCCGTTGAGGACGTAGGTCTTGCCGGCTCCCGGTGCCCCGGTGAGAAAGGCGCTGGCCCCCGTCCCGAGAATCTCCAGCGCGTCCTTCTGTCTCATTCCGGGGATCTCTCCCCGGGGTCGGGGTTCACGCCGCCGGCAGATCCGGCATCGGTGGAACTATCGGAAGACATGGGGCGGGCGCCGGCGGAGGAACGAGCCGCATCCGGGCGGACAGCATCGGCAGAGGCGGTCGGGGGGCATGCGAGGGCAGGTCCGAGAAGACGCTCCAGCACGCGCGGGACGCCAAGGTCGACGTTCGAGGGGGCTCGGTATCTGGCTGCCTCGAACAGGCGGGGATGGGAGTTGGCCATCGCGAAGGACCACTCTCCCGCGGACAGCATCTCGAGGTCGTTGAGGTAGTCGCCGAACACGGCCGTTCGCTCCGGTCCGATGCCAAGGGTCCGCTGCAGGGCGAGGACCCCGCGGAGCTTGTCGGTGCCACGGTCCATGACGTCCACCCAGTGCGGCCCCGAAACGACGACCTGATGGCTTTCGCGAAACGGGCCGAACACGTCGCGGGCCGTGGATTCGGCATCGCCGAAGTCGTATACGGCGACCTTGATCACCGTGCCGGGCACGTCGAGCAGATCGGGCACGAGCTCCAGACGCGCGTAGTACTTCCCCGCCTCGGCGAGGAAGGCGGGCTCACGGCGGGAGGCATAGGCGCAATCCGGGGTGCAGAGCACCATCCCGATGTCGTGGCTGCCCGACTTCAGCGCGGAAAGCCCGGCCTCGACCATCCGCCGCACGTCGGCGCCGTCCATGCCGGTCACCGACACCACCCTGCCGTCGGAGACCACGAGGTTGCCGTTCTCGGCGATGTAGGAGCCTCCGGCGTTGGCCCGTGCGAACATGCGCTCCAGCGTGGCGTACTGGCGCCCGCTCGCGGGAACGAAGATGACGCCCTGTTTCCTCATGGTCGTCAGCTGGGACCAGAAGACGTCGGGAACCCGGCTGGAGGCGTCAAGAAGCGTGCCGTCCATGTCGGCCACGACGAGGCGGATGCCATGGTTCTCGAAAGGAATGGTCGTCCAGTCGGCTGCCGTCATGCGTTCTCCTTCTGCCTCGGATGGGCGCCGCGCGCATGCGCGGGTCATGGCCGCCGGAGGTGGAGGCCGGCGGGGGGCCGTGGCGTCAGTATCCGGCCTTTGAGGGATGGTTCGGGTCCTCGACGGGCGAGCCCTGGCCTTCGTAGCGACGAAGCAGGCTGGTCCCCTCGACCCGTGCGGCCCCGGCCTCGGCGGCCTCGGCCCCCGGGCCGGGCGAGGGGACGAATATCATGTCCCGGTAGTAGCGCAGCTCGTCGATGGACTCGATGATGTCCGCCAGGGCGCGATGCCCGCCGTGCTTGGCGGGCTTCGCCTCGTAAACAGCCGGATACCAGCGCCGCGCAAGCTCCTTGAGCGTGCTCACGTCGATCACCCGG
This sequence comes from uncultured Bifidobacterium sp., assembly GCF_963540075.1. Lineage (GTDB taxonomy): Bacteria > Actinomycetota > Actinomycetes > Actinomycetales > Bifidobacteriaceae > Bifidobacterium. Next base: position 8,327 of record NZ_CAUTOG010000019.1, on the reverse strand, counting down.
TAGTGCAGGCGGGACATGAGGTCAGGCATGTAGCGGTCGAGGAACTTCTTGTCGGATCCCACCGAGTTGCCCGCCAGATGGGCCTTGCCGCGGGCGGGAAGGAACCGCGAAACGTAGTCGACGACGCGCTTCTGGGCCTCGTCCAGGGAAAGCCCCGACCGGCTCCATTCGTCGACGAGTCCCGAGGAGGTGTGCATGCGGCGAACGAAGTCGTTCATATCGGCGACCGCGGCCTCGGATGGGCGGATGACGAGGTCGATGCCCTCGTCGAGCACGGTGAGGTCGAAGTCCGTGGGGACGACGGACACCTCGCACAGCTCGTCGTGGAAGATGTCAAGACCCGTCATCTCGCAGTCGATCCAGATAAGCCTTGACTCCTGGGGGGTGAACGTGGGATCGTCCTGTCGATCAGCCATGGGGCTTCCTTTCCTCGGGTCCGTCCACCGCCGACACCGACGGATGGTTCGATCCGAACCCCCGAGACTACCGCCGCGCCGGGACGGGAGGCGCCGGAACCCGACCCCGGGAATCCATTCCTTCAGACTGCTCACGCGCCGCGAGAGAACCCTCGGCGATCACGGAACGGGACTCGGGCCGTGCCGACCCGGTCCGGCGGTCGGCGGTCAGTTGTGGAAGCCGGTGTAGTTCGGGGCCTCGGCGGTCATGACGATGTCATGCGGATGGGACTCACGCAGTCCGGCGTCGGTGATGCGGATGAAGCGGCCCCGCTGCTGCAGCTCGGAGATGTTGTGCGCGCCCACGTAGAACATCGACTGATGCAGCCCTCCTATGAGCTGGTAGAGGACCGCGTTCAGGGGTCCACGATACGGTACCTCGCCCTCGACTCCCTCGGGGACGACCTTGTCGTTGCTGGTGACGTCCGCCTGGAAGTAGCGGTCCTTGGAGTAGGACTTGCGGCCGCGAGGGGCCATGGCGCCCAGCGAGCCCATGCCGCGGTAGAGCTTGTACTGCTTGCCGTGCAGCAGCACCTTCTCCCCCGGAGTCTCCTCGCAGCCGGCGAGCGCGCCGCCGAGCATGACGCAGTCCGCGCCGGCGACGAGGGCCTTGGCTATGTCGCCGGAGTAGTGGATGCCGCCGTCGGCGATGCAGGGGACGCCCGCGGCCTTGCAGGCCCGAGCCGCGTCGTACACGGCGGTGAGCTGGGGAACGCCGACGCCGGCCACGACGCGCGTGGTGCAGATGGAACCGGGGCCGACCCCGATCTTGACGGCGTCGACGCCCGCGTCGATCATCGCCTGGGCGCCCTGCTGCGTGGCCACGTTGCCGCCGATGATCTGCACGTCGCGGAAGGCGGGGTCGGACTTGAGCCGGCGGATCATGTCGAGGGCGAGACGCGCCTCCCCGTTCGCGGTGTCGACGACGAGCACGTCGACGCCGGCCTCCATAAGGGCGGAGGCGCGCTGCCAGGCGTCGCCGAGGAAGCCGACGCCGGCGGCCACGCGAAGACGTCCCTGGCCGTCCTTGGTGGCGTCGGGATACTGTTCCGTCTTGACGAAGTCCTTGACGGTGATCAGTCCGGTGAGGCGGCCGCTCCCGTCGACGAGCGGCAGCTTCTCCACCTTGTGCTGCGCGAGCAGACGATGGGCGTCCTCACGCGAGATGTCGGAGGGTCCGGTGATCAGGTCGTCCTTGGTCATGACGTCGGCGACGGTGAGACGGTCATAGTCCTCGGAGGGGATGAATCGCATGTCGCGGTTGGTGATGATGCCGACGAGGCGGTTGTCCTTGTCGACGACCGGAAGCCCTGAGATATGGAAGCGCCCGCACAGCTTGTCGAGGTCCGTAAGGCTGACGTCGGGATTGACGGTGAGCGGATCGGTGATCATGCCCGACTCGCTGCGCTTGACGACGTCGACCTGGGCGGCCTGGTCGTCGATGGAGAGATTGCGGTGAAGCACGCCGATGCCGCCGTTGCGGGCCATGGCGATGGCCATGTCGGATTCGGTGACGGTGTCCATGGCGGCCGAGATGGCCGGGACCTTCATGGTGATCTCACGGGTCAGGCGGGTGGTCGTTTCGACCTCGGAGGGGATGACGTCCGTCTCGTTGGGCAGAAGCAGCACGTCATCGTAGGCCAGTCCGAGCTTGGCGAAAACCGGGGGCAGAGGGGCGTATGGCGCCTGGGGGATCACATCAGAATTGTTAGCCATAGGGCCACTATATGGGCGCCGGGTGACGTGCGACACCCGTCGGCTCTCGGCGCAGAGCCCTCCCTTGCTCCTGCGAGGCCGACCGCCCTGGACGGACGTTCGGAACGACGAGCACCCCGTTCAGATCCCCTGCCAGGGCTCGCGCCCGCCGTCGTCTGAGCCGTCGTCGGAGAGCCTGGCGTTCCTTCCTGCATCGGACGCATGCGGCACGGATGGCGGGGACGCCGGGTCGCCCTCCGTCGGATCCGTCGACGGCGCACCGGACGACGCCGCGGATGATGGCTTACCGTCGGTCGAAGCCGTTGGGACCTTGCCTGGCTCCCATCCGTCGCTCTTCCGCATCCGAGAGGCGCCTCCCTCGCGCCGGCCACGTCCGGGAGCGGCGACGGCATGCTTCGCGGAGCCCAGCTCCGCGTTCTCCCGCCTGATCTCGGGAAGACGACGCCGGAGATACGGCGACAGCGTCGCCGCCGACAGCAGCGCCGCGGCGATGGCCATGCCGATCAGCACGTACGCCGCCGGAACGACGAGGATGGTGATCGATCCGAAGGCGATAAGCGCTGCCCACCCCCAGAGGATGAGCACCGCCCCCTGCACGGAATGACCGATCCGCAGCATCCGATGATGCAGATGCATGCGGTCGGGATGCATCGGCGACTGCCCGTGGCTCAGACGTCTGACGATGGCCATGCACATGTCCAGAACGGGGAGGAAAAGCACCAGCACCGGCAGCAGGACCGGAACGAACACCGGCAGGTAGATGCTCGCATGCACCGAGGCGGGATCGAGATGGCCCGTCATGACGATGGACGCGCAGGTGATGAGATACCCGAGAAGCATGGACCCCGAATCCCCCATGAACAGCTTCGCCGGATGCCAGTTGTGCAGCAGGAAGCCCACGCAGGTCCCCACCATGGCCACGTCGATCAGCGTGGCCAGCGAGGCGTAGCTCGGCGAGGACCTGGCGAGGATGTACGAGTACGCGCCGAAGGCGATGCCGCCTATGGCGACGATGCCGGCGGCCAGGCCGTCGAGTCCGTCGACGAAGTTCACGGCGTTGATGGAGGCCACGATGAGGAAGGCGGTGATGGCCATGGACAGGCTCGGCGACGCCGTCACCAGGGAGCTTCCCAGAGGCAGCGAGATGATCTGCAGCCCTCCCCATGCGACGAACACGGAGATGAGCAGCTGCCCGGACATCTTGAGCATCCAGTCGAGGTCCCAGATGTCGTCGGCCATGCCCAGCAGGCAGATGAGCACGGCTCCGATCATCACCACCCAGGCCTGATGGCCTTCGGCGAAGAGCCGGCCGATGAAGGGGATGCGCCAGGCGAAGAGCATGGCGGCGAGGAATCCGACGAGCATGCCCAGCCCGCCCATGCGGGGGGTCGGGACGGTGTGCACGTCCCTGGCCCTGACCCGGCCGACCGCGCCCATGCGGATGGCCAGATGCCGCACCAGCGGCGTGACCAGCCAGGTCACCCCGCCCGCGATGGCGGCCAGAAGCAGATAGACCCTCACGCGTCCGGCCCTCGGGTGGCATGCGCCGTCCTGCTCCCGGCGGCTCGCCTCAGGGCCTCGCGGATCTCGACGGCCGGAATCACTCCCTCGCGGAGGACGACCACTCCGTCGGCGCCATCGGAATCGGCCGCGACGACGGTGCTCGCCACATGGCTGGCCGTCGGTCCGCCATCGAGATACAGGTCGACGTCGTCGCCGAGGGAGGCCTGCGCCTCCTCGACGCTCTGCGCGCTTCGCTCGCCGGACCTGTTCGCGCTGGAGGCCGCCAGCGGACCGGTGGCCCGCAGCACCCTGAGCGCGACGTCGGAGTCGGGGATGCGGATGGCCTGGGTGCGCGACCCGTCGGCCTCCCGCTTCGGGGTGACGAGGGCGCAGTCCGCGCCCGCCACGGCGATGGGAGAGAAGGGACCGGGGAGGAACCCCGCGGACAGCACGTCAAGAGGCGGCGGAAGTTCAAGGCCTAGGGCGCGCAGATCGCCCAGCGAGGACATGAGCACCTGCAGCGCCTTGGACCTTTCGCGTCGCTTGACCTCATAGATCCGCTCCGCGGCCGACTCGTTGAAGGGGTCGCAGGCGATGCCGTACACCGTGTCGGTGGGGACGACGATGACTCCCCCCTCCCGCACGATCCGCGCCGCGCGACGCAGCGAGCCCTCGCCGACCTGAAGAACCGTCGCCATCGAACCTCCCCATCCGTCTCATCCGCATGCCGTCAACCCCTCATTGCACCATTGCGCCCAGACGTGCACTCCGATGCCCCATGCCCAACGGGCGTCCGACGCCGAAGGGAGACCCCTATGTCAACGCTTTCCGATGACGCCGCACACCGTTCCGACGGTCGCGGCCGCGCAGACGCCTCCGAGACACCCTCCTATCGACCCCGGACGGCGGGGGGATCCGAGCATGACAGACTGCTGAAGGGCCTGCTCTACGATGCATCGGACCCTGAGCTCGCCGATCTCAGGGAGCGCGCCGCGGACCTCTGCCATCGCTTCAACGCCCTCCCGCGAGGCGACGGCGAGGGACGCCGCGAGGTCCTCGATGCCCTGTTCCCCGGGCACGGGGGACATCTCGACATCACGGGACCGCTGCATGTCGACTACGGCGTGCACACCACGATCGGAGAGCGCGTCTACGCCAACTTCTCGCTGACGATCCTGGACTGCGCCCCCGTGATCATCGGCGACGACGTGCTGATCGGACCCAACGTGTCGCTTCTGGCGGCCATGCATCCCCTGCGCTGGCAGGACCGCAACGTGCGCATCGCCCCGGACGGGCACACCTATGACTACGAGTATGGCCGCCCCATCGCCATCGGACCGAACTGCTGGCTGGGAGGCGGCGTGATCGTGCTCGGCGGGGTGACGGTCGGGGAGGGATCCGTCATCGGGGCCGGGGCCGTGGTCACCCATGACATCCCCGCCGGCAGCGTGGCGGTCGGAAGCCCGGCGCGCGTGCTGAGGCATATCGGCGACGGGGATGCGGCCGAGTTCCAGGACTACGCCCGCTGAGCCACGAGCTCACGGGGCCGCCCGCTCCAGTCGCGCCCGGTGCGGGCGCGCTCGAACCCGTGGGCGAGGGCATAGGCGGCAAGCTGGTCGCCCTGCGTCACATCGTGCTCCATGACGAGAAGACCGCCATGGCGCAGCAGCCCCACCGCCCGGTCGACGATCCTCTCAGGGATGGCCGAGCCGTCCGCTGAACCTCCGTACAGGGCCATCCGCGGGTCGTGGTCGCGCACCTCGGGCTGTTCGACGGGGCGGTTTTCCGGGATGTAGGGCGGATTGGAGATGACGACGTCCACCGAAGCGTCCAGCGAGGCCAGGGTGGCGGGACTGGTGGCATCGCCGCGAACGAGATGGAAGGCGTAGGCGACGCCTGGATGCGAGCCGCTCACGCGCCGATGGTTCCGCTCGGCCCAGGCGGCGGATCTCTCGGACAGCTCCACAGCCCACACCTCGGCACCGGGGACCTCCACCGCCACCGACAGCCCTATGGCGCCGGTGCCCGTGCACAGGTCGACGACGCGAGGCCCGTAGATGCCCTCTCCGACGATCCAGTCGAGCGCCGTCTGCACGACGACCTCCGTCTCGGGGCGCGGGATGAACACGCCGGGCCCGACCTCGACCTCGAGGCTTCTGAAGGGCGCATGGCCGACGATCGTCTGCAGGGGCTCACGGGAGGCGCGTCGGCGAAGAACGCCGGCGAAATCCCGCAGCACGGAGTCAACGCCATCCCGGACGAGTGCCGGCAGGGCCTTCCCCAGAAGACGGGCTCTGTCGATCTCGGTCCGCGTCACGCCGCAGACGTGGGCGAGCAGGACGGCGGCGTCATGGTCGGCGTTCTCCACTCCCCCGGCTCTCAGCACGACGGCCGCCCTGCGCACCAGGACGTCGACGTCCCCGGCGGTCAGGAGTGCCTCCGGGACGGTGACGGGCGAGGCGGGGTCTTGCGGTTCGGCACCGGCCATGCCGGCGGTCTCCGACGGACGGGCGGCCGCCCCGTCGGTCCGCGGGACTTCGGAGGACCTCATCGGCGTCCCTCCAGACGGGCCGCCTCATCCGCCTGAATGTCGCTGTCGATCACCGCCTGCAGGTCGCCGTCAAGAACCTGGTCGAGGTTGTAGGCCTTGTAGTTCGTGCGATGGTCGACGATGCGGTTCTCGGGGAAGTTGTAGGTGCGGATGCGCTCCGAACGGTCGAGGGATCTGACCTGCGAGTGGCGCATGTCGGCGGCCTCCGCGGCCTCCTTCTCATGCTTCATGGCGAGCAGTCGCGACTTGAGCACGCGCAGTGCGGCGGCCCTGTTCTGGATCTGGGACTTCTCGTCCTGCATGCTCACGACGATTCCGGTGGGGACATGCGTCATGCGCACCGCCGAATACGTCGTGTTCACCGACTGCCCGCCGGGGCCGGAGCTCATGAAGATGTCGATCTTGAGGTCCTTGGGATCGATCTCGATCTCGTCGTCGTCCTCGTCCGCCTCGGGGAAGACGATGACCCCCGCGGCGGACGTCTGGATGCGTCCCTGCGACTCGGTGACGGGGATGCGCTGGACGCGATGCACGCCTCCCTCGTATTTGAGGCTGGCCCAGACGCCGTCCTCCGGAGCCGGCGAACCCTTCGCGCGTATGGCCACCTGGCCGTCCTTGACGCCGCCGAGCTCGGTGCGGTTCTCGCTCTGCACGGTCACCGTCCATCCCCGCTTCTCCGCGTAGCGTGAGTACATGCGAAGCAGGTCGCCGGCGAACAGCGCGGCCTCCTCGCCGCCGGTCCCCGCCTTGATCTGCATGATCACGTCACGGGAGTCGTCGGGATCCCGCGGGACGAGAGTCGTGCGGAGGGCTTCCTCCTCCTTCGGAAGCAGCGTCTCCAGCCTGGTCGCTTCGGCGGCGAATTCGGCGTCCTCCCCGGCCATCTCCCGGGCCGCCTCGAGGTCGTCGCGGGTCGAGGCATAGCGTCTGTAGGCCGAGACGATGACGCCCAGCTCCGCATGGCGCCGGCCGAGCCTGCGGATGGCGGACGGGTCCGAGGCCACCGCCGGGTCGCTCATGCGCCTTTCGAGGTCCTCATACTCCTTCACCGCCGTCAGCGCGGCGGGAAACTCCTCATCGGCCATCGACCTCATCCTTCCTGTGCCGTATCCTCATGGTTTCGTCGTCCCCGCGCCGATCATGACGTCCGACGTCCTCGCCTGCACAAAGCCCGACGGGACGGTCACGCATACGAAAACGCCAGCCCTCGCACGGACTGGACCGGAGGCGGGGACTGGCGTCGGCGACGCTACTTGCTCTTCTTGCCGTAGCGCCTCTCGAACCGGGCGACGCGGCCGCCGGTGTCGAGGATCTTCTGCTTGCCGGTGTAGAAGGGGTGGCACTTGGCGCACACGTCGACGGTCATGTGATCGCCGGCATACGTCGAACGGGTGACGAAGGTGTTGCCGCACGAGCAGGTGACCTGCACGGGGTGATAGTCGGGATGGATGCCCTGCTTCATATGTCTCCTAGGGAATTCGGGGGACCCGGGTCGCCTCGCCCCGATGGCGGGCGTGAACCGGAACCTGTTGGATTATAGGCATGCCCCGCGACCGAAGGCCCTCTGCGCCGACGGCGTGACGGACGGCATTCGTCGGATGCCGGCAACGAACGGTGACGAATGGAGGTCGCGGATCACGTTCCGGAGTCTTCGCCGGTCATGCCCGCCGCCCTTGCGGGGGCAGACACGACGGGTTGCGTGGGGCCCCAGGGGCTTGAACCCTGGACCGACGGATTATGAGTCCGCTGCTCTGACCGACTGAGCTAGGGCCCCCTGGCCGGGGCGTTCCGGCTCCGGCCAACTCGAACAGTCTAGCAAGCGGCCGGACCGAAGCGCGCGGCAGGCGTCGACGCATGATGGACGGGAGAGTCGAGCGGGAAGGAGCCGGGCGCCGGCGGAGTCAGCCGTCGATGTCGGTCAGCCCCTGCCGTGCAAGCTTCCTCTGCAACGCTCCCGGAAGCACCCATAGCTCATATCCGATCGAAGAGACGTCCCCCACGCGCGTGGCCGCGACGCCGCTTTCCCTGGGGAAGTCCGCACAGCCGATGACCAGCTCCGACCCCTTCCCCGACGAGGGGAGCTCGTCATACGAGTCCAGATA
>NZ_CAUTOG010000018.1:0-30648 GCF_963540075.1 uncultured Bifidobacterium sp. | reverse complement strand
GCATCTGCGGGACGTGGCCGACAGGCGCATCATCACCGACCCCAACGACTAGACGGACGGAATGCAAGCCGTCGGGGGTGCACGTACGGGAGCACAGAGGAATTCACCAATCATGCCAGAAACAGTGATAACCGCAGAACAACAACATGGAATGCCGGAGTTTTCGCTTGTGGTTGCTGCGTATAACATGGGCGCCTATGTGAGCCAGTGTCTCGACAGCCTGTTGGCTCAGACCTTCGAAGATTTTGAAGTGATCATCGTCGATGACGGCAGCACCGATGATACGGCGTCTGTCATTGAACGGTATTCCGAATCTGACCGGCGCATCCGAATCCTTCATCAGCCGATGAATATGGGAACGCATCTTGCAAGGAAACGGGGTGTGGAATCAGCCTCTGGTCGATGGATCGTTTTCGTTGATGCCGACGATGAGTTGGAGTCGCATGCGCTGCGGACGCTTCACGACGCTGTAACGCAGAATTCGAGGGTGGAACTCGCCTACTTCAGCCGCACCATTATTCCCGAGGAGGGGGCGCCGGAGGACGAGGCCGATAGATTGGAGAAGGATTTCTGCGTAGAGGACGGCCTCCTCGATTCGGACGATGCCATACGGCAGACCTATTCGAATTCTGACCGGCGCATGCTGATGTGGACCGTCATCAGCATGATGATTCCCCGTGAGCTTGCCCGGCGTGCGTTCGACGTGATGGGTGATGTTCGACTTGGACGCATGGAGGACGCCTTCGAATTCCTTGTGCTGCTATCCCAGACCAGTCAGCCTCTGATGCTGATGAGTGATCGGCTGCTTCGGTACCACTGGGGTCGCGGGGTCACAGGTGCCCAAAGAATGGAGCTCGGGACCTTCGAAGCCCATGTGCAATCCATGCGTGGGGTCTATGACTGCATTCATGACTATGCGAGCTCTCTCGACACCGCATCCGTCAAGGAGGCCGACCAGTGGCTGTCGACGGAGATCCCCCGTCATATCTCCACCGAAATGGTGCTTCGCGTTAATCCTGACGAGGAGGAGCAGGCCGCGCTGGCCTTCGCTCGGGCATGGGGGTCTCTGGTGGTCGAGTCAGAGCTCAACCGACTGATTATCGACAGAGCGACCGGGCTTCGGGAAAACGAAACCGCGCCTGGTCAGAAGGACGAACTCTGGAGACTGCGCAGAATCCGTGACATGGTCGTTCTGGGAGGATACCCGGGAGTGGACAATCCACGGCAGCGCGCATCCGCTGACGATCGTCGTCGCAAGGCCGATGGCCTTCTGACGACGGCGGGCGGGGGGGATGTCCCTACGGATGGTCGTCGCATCGACACCGAGACGGCGAAGCGGCTGGCCATCTTCTGCTTCTACGATCGACAGGGGCATGCGGCTCGTTTCATTCCCCGCCTTCTTGACGACCTCATGAGAAACGTCAGCAGGCTCGTGGTCGTCGTCAACGGGCTTCTGGATGACGAGTCCCGGGAGATGTTCGGTCATTACACCGATACCATCATTGTGCGGGAGAATATCGGACTGGATATAGCCGCCTATCAGGAGACGATGCTCCGAATCGGATGGAGCCGGCTCACCGAGTACGACGAGGTCATCTGTCTCAATGACACGTGCCTCGGCCCCGTCTACCCCTTTGCCGAAATGTTCCGGACAATGGATCGACGACCCGTCGATTTCTGGGGGATCACGGCGTATGCCGGTGAAACCGTCAACGGCGAGGATATCCCTACGCATATTCAGTCGTATTGGCATGCCTACAGACGGTCGCTCGTCTCCTCTTCGGAGTTCCAGAGCTACTGGCAGAACATGCCGGTGTTCCATGACTATGCCCAGGCGACCCGCAAACACGAGATGACGTTCACCAAGCATTTCGAGGATCTGGGATTCACCTGGGACTCCTACGTCGACTGGCGCGCCTATGCTGACCAGTCCTCGTATCCGCTGCTCTATATGCCGCTCGAGATGGTGCGCGACGCCCGTTGTCCGGTTTTCAAGAGACGAGTGTTCTTCGTCGAGTACGAATTCGTCTTCGACCAGACCGCCGGCCAGGGGGCCATGGATCTTTACCGCTATCTGCATGACCATTCCATCTATGACGTGGATCTCATCTGGGATGCGCTTGTTCAGTCCTACAACGTCGAAGACATTCGCAAGGCGATGCATCTGGACTACGTGCTGCCGACGAGGGCGCTCAATCCCGTCTCGGCTCAGATTCCACGAAGCGCCTTCATCTTCCATGTCTTTTTCTTGGATCTGCTTGATGACACCATCCGGTACATCCGTGTCATCCCCGAGAAAACGGATATCTACGTCACCACCAATCCGGAGAAGGTCGATGCCATTCGCAACAGGCTCCGGGACGAAGGCCTGAAGCATCGCGTCACCTTCATCACGGTGGTCAACAGAGGGCGTGACGTCTCCGCGCTGCTCATCGCCGCTCGTGACGTCGTTCTATCCGGACGATATGACGTCATCGGCTTCGCCCATGACAAGAAATCGGGACAGAACCAGGACACCGGGCATCATGGCACCGAGACCCGGGGATTCGCCTACAAGCTTCTCGAAAACACGCTCGGCTCACGGAACTATGTGAGGAACATCCTCGGATTGTTCGCGGACAACCCCCGTCTGGGTCAGGTGTCGCCCCCGCCGCCTTTCCATGCCTTGTATTTCGCGCATACGCGTCCCAGCGATTGGGGACCTGATTATGACATCACCCGCGATCTCCTGGAGAACCGTCTGAATATCCATGTCCCTCTTGACCCTGCGAAGGCGACCATGAGCGCCATCGGCTCCTGCTACTGGTTCAGGGTCGACGCTCTGCGTCCGCTGTTCGAATATCCGTGGAAATACGAGGATTTTCTCCCGGAAGGGGAGATGGGAGGGGATGGTTCCGTCTCCCATGCCATCGAGCGCGCCAATGGCTATGTTGCCCAGTCCCGCGGTTACTATCCGGCGTGGGTGGTTTCCGATCGCTACGCTCGGATAGAGATTGATTCCGCCCTCCATACGACGGACGTCCTTCTGAAGGCCCTTGGGCCTGACCGCGCCGGCGAAACCCTGCTGCAGACGGCAGGGGCGCTGAGCATGCAGATCGGGAGTCCTTCACGCCATCCGTGGCGTTGGATTCATCGGCATGCCCATTTATTGTTGCAGTGGTTCACTCATCATGTGATTCAGCCCTTGCCCGACCCCATCGAAGACTCCGTGTACCGGTCTTCGTGGTATCTGATTAATGTCATAAGGCGTGCCAAGGCCTCGTTCAACGTCTGGTTGGACGGTCAGAGACGGAGAAGAAGCAGATGACGCAATCTCGCTCCATGAATGTTGAGGACAAGACCGTTCCAGGTGTGCCCGCACCTCATCGACGGACCTATTCCTCCGTCGTGCTACGGGAGCTGGTCAGAACCGATTTCAAGCTTCGTTACCAAGGGTCCTTCCTTGGCGTGGCGTGGTCGGTCATCAAGCCCCTGATGCTTTTCGCGGTCATGTACGTGGTATTCGTGCGTTTCCTCAAATTCACGGACGGCACCCCCCACTTCCCTCTGGTGCTGCTTCTTGGCATCACCCTGTGGAACTTCTTCGCCGAGGCCACGACGATGGGCATGCAGTCCGTCGTCGGTCATGGTGATTTGCTCAGAAAGATCCACTTCCCCAATTACATCATCGTCGTCGCGGCGACCATGAACTCCATGATCTCCCTCGCGATCAATCTTGTCGTCGTCATCGTCTTCTGCCTGTTCTCGCGTGTCGAATTCACTTGGCGAGTGCTGCTTGCGCCATTCGGCGTCATCGAGCTGTACGCCCTCGCCGTGGGAATCGCCCTGGTGCTGGCCACGCTCAACGTCTACTTCCGGGACATCCAGCATATCTGGGAAGTGGTCATGCAGGCCTTGTTCTATGGAGTCCCCATCATCTACCCGCTCTCCATGGCCGCACAGGTCTCTCCTGCGTTCGCCAAGTTCATCCTCATCGACCCTGTGGCCCAGTCGATACAGGATGTGAGGTGGGCGCTGATCGCGCCGCAGACGACTCCCACCACGTGGAACTACGTCAACACGTGGTGGATCAAGACCATTCCCGTGGCAATCGTCCTGGCGGTGCTTGCGCTGGGAGTTGGTATCTTCGAAAAGCACAGCAGAAAATTCGCGGAGATCATGTGATGAGCACGACAACCATTACCCCCACATCCGAAAAAGTGGAACGTTCCTCCCACGGTCTCCCGGACGACATCGCCCTGCGGGTGACCGACGTCGCCAAGGCATTCCGTCTTCCCACCGAACAGGCGACCGGCCTCAAGCAGGCCTTCATCAATTGGACCAGAGGAGTCAAGGGCTACCGGATCCAGGAGGTGCTGCGCGATATCTCATTCGACGTGCACCGAGGGGACTTCTTCGGAATCGTCGGCCGCAACGGCTCCGGAAAATCAACTCTTCTCAAGATCATCTCGGGAATATACGCCCCGAACGAGGGAACGGTGTGCATCAACGGCAAGCTGGTGCCGTTCATCGAATTGGGCGTTGGCTTCAACCCGGAACTTACCGGCCGCGAGAACGTCTATCTCAACGGTGCCCTGCTCGGGTTCAGCCGGGACGAGATAGCCGGCATGTATGACGATATCGTCGAGTTCGCCGAGCTTGGTGAATTCATGGACCAGAAGCTCAAGAACTATTCCTCCGGGATGCAGGTTCGTCTCGCCTTCTCCGTCGCCATCAAGGCCCAGGGGGACATTCTCGTCCTGGACGAAGTGCTCGCCGTCGGAGACGAGGCCTTTCAACGCAAGTGCAACGACTTCTTCTCGGAGATCAAGAAGGACCCTTCCAAGACGGTCATTCTCGTCACCCATTCCATGGATTCCGTCAAGAAATACTGCAATAAGGCCATCCTCATCAAGGATGGTCGGATCGTCGTCGCCGGAGACAAGAACGAGGCCGCGGATCGATACACCGTGGAGAACCTCAAGTCCCTCGCCCCCAAGACGGACGAATCGCGGAACGCCTCCTCCGCGCACGAGTATCCCACCGGGCTCAATGCGCGTTGTCCGCTTCTCAAGGCGACCGTCGTAGGAGACGGAGTCGCTGCGGCGAAGGATCATATCGTTTTCGACGTTGACTACCGTTTTGACGAGGATATCCCCTTCTATCTGGCATTCTCCTTCACGGATATCAAGCGTGGAGGAATCTCCTATGATTCCGGATCAATAAGGATGACGGAGAGCGGAAGACGCCGCGTGCGTTTCTCCGTTCCTCTGACGCCTTTCACCAGCACCGACTTCCGGGTGATCGTCTCGTTGCGCGAGGATGATCCCAATGACCCGCACGAGACCAAGATGATCGCCTTCACCAACGACCGCAATGCGTGCCTGTTCTCGGTGCGCAACGAGGACGAGTCATCCGCCTACGCGTTGCTGTCGAGTGACGTGCTTCCCTTCTCGAAGGAATACATCCATGTCGTGGAGAACGATGCCTCTGAAGTCGGATGACAGTCACCGCTAACGAAGCGTCTTGATTCGCTTGTCGTAGACGACCTTCTCCGCGAGACGAATCCAACGATGCATGGAGCAGCTGAATCGCTGCCGGCTGCGGAGGCCCGCGATCAGATCGTGGATGTCAGAGCGATCCGACGAGAGGACGCGCATGTTGTCCGCAGCGGCGGCCCTCGCCTCCTCCCCGAGCGCACCGACCATCGTGTAGTAGCTGCGCATGGGCGTGATGCCGTGGCGTAGGGCCAGCCGGAAATTGGCGATGCCGGCCATCACGTTGTCGTGGTAGAAGCCGAAGCTGCGCTCCGCGTGCGTCACCGACGCCGGGGACTGCAGCCAGTGGTAGAGGACGAGGTCCACGTCGGCCACCGCATCCATCCGCTCATAGAGGCGCCCGGCGACCATGACGTCCTGCGCGTAGGCGTGTTCGGGGAAGCGGATGCCCTCCCAGACCTCCCGACGGTAGAGACGGCACCAGTTCGCCTCGTTCAGGTAGCGCGCCTCCGTATGCCGGCCCATTCTCTGCCCGACCATCCGCAGGCTTTTGCAGAACACCGTCTGGTAGGCGCGCAGAGGATCGGCGAAGACGGTGACGCCGCGTGGCGGTTCCGCGCCCTCGGCCGCGAGCCGGGCGATATCGGCCCGTCGCGAGAGCCCGAACTGACGCCATCTCGCCTTGCTCATCGATGCCCCGGTGGACGTCAGGGCATGGAGGAGCAGCTCGATGTTGCGCCTGTCCAGGATGTCGTCGTTGTCGCAGAAGGCGATGAAGTCGCCGTGTGAGGCGTCAAGACCGGCGTTCTGGGCGGATCCGATCCCGCCGTTGGCCCGGTGGATGACCGAAATCCGATCGTCGGATGCGGCGTAGGAGTCGCAGATCCGCCCGGAGGAGTCCGTGGAGCCGTCGTCGACGAGAATGATCTCCAGCCGCCTATGGCTCTGCCCCGTCAGCGAATCCAGACAGTACGACAGATGGTCCTCCGCGTCATACACGGGGACGATGACGGAGACCAGGGCATCGCCCCCGCCTCTCTGCGAACCCCGCGCGGGGTTCGCCCATGGCACGGTGACCACCCCGGGAGCCCTTCGTGACCGTCCATGGGGGGAGCCCGCCGTGCCCTCACGCATAGATGCTCCGAGGTCTCAGATCCTTCGGCAGCCCATCGAGCAGACCGGTGACGGATCCGTATTCGAACACCGAGCGCACGCCCGCCGCCAGCAGGGGGGCCACGGAGAGCACGGTCATGTTGGGCAGACGCTTCTCGGGCGGAACGGGGACGGTGTCCATGAGGATGATCTCGCGGACGTCGATGTTCCGCAGACGCTCCACGGCCGGTCCCGACAGCAGACCGTGGGTGGCGACAAGCGTCACGCTGCGTGCGCCCGCCTCGTTCAGCGTGCGTACGGCCTCGCAGATCGTGCCCGCCGTGTCGATCATGTCGTCCACGACGATGCAGTCCCTGCCTCGCACGTTCCCGACGATGCCATGCGCGGTGGCATGGTTCGGGCGGGTGATGTCGCGCGTCTTATGGATGAAGGCCAGGGGCAGTCCCCCCAGCTTGGCCGCCCACTGCTCCGAGACCTTGATGCGGCCGCCGTCGGGGGAGACCATCGTCGCGTCGGACAGGTCCATCGTCGAGCGCACGTAGTCGAGCAGCACGGGCATGGCCGTGAGATGGTCAACAGGACCGTCGAAGAAGCCCTGCTCCTGCGAGGCATGCAGGTCGACCGTCATGATCCGGTCGGCCCCCGCCGTCCGGAAGAGGTCGAACATGAGTCGGGCGGTGATGGGCTCGCGGCCCTGATGCTTCTTGTCCTGCCG
Organism: uncultured Bifidobacterium sp.; assembly: GCF_963540075.1. Lineage (GTDB taxonomy): Bacteria > Actinomycetota > Actinomycetes > Actinomycetales > Bifidobacteriaceae > Bifidobacterium. The sequence continues at coordinate 23,343 of NZ_CAUTOG010000018.1, read as the reverse complement.
CGAATAGGCGAGGAAGGGAGCGACCACCGTGATCGAGCGCGCCGAGGCCCGTCTGAGCGCGTCGACCATGAGCAGCTGCTCCATCACCCACGTGTTGATCGGGCTCGTATGCGCCTGGATGACGAACACGTCGGCGCCACGCACCGGTTCGGCGAAGCGCACGTACAGCTCGCCGTTGGCGAAGTCATAGGCGGTGGTCCTCACGAGCTTCACGCCCAGGTTCGCGGCGGTCTGCTCGGCCTGCGCCGGATAGGCCCGACCGCTCACCAGACAGAGCCTCTTGCCCGGTCGTCCCTCGAGAATCGCCGACATTCCGTCCTCCTGACCGTCCGTTCCGCGGGCCGCGGTACTCCCGTCCGCCGCCCATCATGGTGCGGTGTGGACGACGCTCGCGGCGTCCCCCATGCGAATATAGACGGGCGGCCGTACCGAGCCTTCCTCCGGTTCCTCGTGTCCCCACCAGGTCCTCACGTCGCGGGGTCTGCGTGCCCCTGTCCGTCGCCCCGTTGCATGTCAGTCCCTCGGCGCCTGCCGGAACGGCGATGGTCGGTCCCGGACGATGGGAGGTCCCGGCGTGCAGGGCAGTGTGTTGCGCCACAATCGTCGTGGAGGTACCATTGAGCGGTTGTCCGCGTTCTGCGCGGATTCCATGCAAACACACTCCTGCCGTGGAGGTCCCACGGCCGTAAGTCCGAAGGAGGTGGGTGATGTCTGCGCATACCTATGAACTCATGTTCATCGCCAATCCGGAGCTCGATGAGCGCGGTCTGAAGAAGCTGACCGAGCAGTACCTCGAGATCGTCGCCAAGGAGGGCGGCACCGTCGACAAGACCGACTACTGGGGCCGTCGCAAGTTCGCCTACGAGCTCGCCGGCAAGAACGAGGGCAACTACGTGGTGGTCAACTACACCGCGGAGCCCGCGACCAGCGCCGAGCTCGACCGACTGCTGAACCTCAACGAATCCGTGATCCGCACCAAGATTCTTCGCAAGGACGCCAAGTAGGGCATCCTGTCCGTCGCGGGTCCCCGCCATCCTCATCCGTCGTCGCCGTCAGGGCGCTTCGATGGATTGGTGACCGAGGTTCCCCGCCCATCGTCGAAACGGCAGAGCGTCAAGGAACGAGGAAGAGACATATGGCAGGAGAAACAGTCATCACCGTCGTGGGGAACCTCACAGGCGACCCCGAGGTCCGTGCGCTCTCCAGCGGCGTCTCCGTCGCCAGCTTCACCGTCGCGTCCACCCCGCGGACCTTCAACCGCGAGACGAACCAGTGGGAGGACGGCCAGGCCCTCTTCCTGCGGTGCTCCGCATGGCGCGGGCTGGCGGATCACGTCGCTCAGAGCCTGTCGAAGGGGACGCGCGTCATCGTCCAGGGACGTCTCAGCCAGCGTTCGTATCAGGCGAAGGACGGGTCGAACCGCACCGTCGTGGAGCTGACGGTCGATGAGATCGGCCCGTCGCTGCGCTACGCCACCGCCCAGGTCAATCGGCAGTCCTCCGGATCGGGATTCGCCGGCTCGGGACGGTCCGGCGGCTTCTCGCCGGCGGGCGGCAACGGCGGATACCAGGGTGGCGCGGGATACGCGGCCCGTCCGGCGGCTTCTCCGACCCAGGCGGCCCCGTCCGCCCCGGCCAGCGACCCCTGGGCCTCGCCGAGCTCCTCCGAGGATTCGTCGTTCTCGTCCTTCGGGTCGGGTTCCGACTTCGGCGGCTCCGGCGACGACCCGGAGTTCTGACCCGCGTCCCTGCGTTCCACCGTCCAGACATACACAAGACACAGTCATTCATACGATTCTCACTAAGGAGAATTCCCCATGTCACGCAAAAGGCCACAGCCTCCGGTCAAGCCCTTCAAGAAGAAGCCGAACCCGCTGAAGGCGGCGAAGATCACCGAAATCGACTACAAGGACGTCGCGCTGCTGCGCAAGTTCGTCTCCGAGCGCGGAAAGATCCGCTCCCGCCGCATCACGGGCGTCACCATCCAGGAGCAGCGCGAGATCTCCAGGGCCGTCAAGAACGCCCGAGAGATGGCTCTGCTGCCCTACGCCACGTCGGGCCGCTGAGTCGCGAGGAAGGAACAGGACATGGCTGAAACCAAGGTGATTCTCACCAAGACCGTCGCCAATCTCGGACACTCCGGGGACGTCGTCGAGGTTCGTCCGGGCTACGCCCGCAACTACCTCATCCCGCAGGGCCTCGCCTTCCGGTGGACGAAGGGGGCCGCCGCCCAGATCGAGGCGATGTACCGCGCCCGTCTCGCCAGGACGATTGCCACCCGTCAGGACGCCCTCGCTGCCAAAACCGCCATCGACGGCGTCACCGTCGAGATCGCGGCCAAGGTCTCCGAATCCGGCAAGCTGTTCGGAGGCGTCTCCGCCGACGCCATCGCGGCGTCCCTTGCGGATCGCGCCCCCGTCGACCCGAAGTCCATCAAGGTCGACCCCATCAAGACCACCGGCGAGTTCCCCGCCACCGTGGCCCTCCATCCCGAGGTGTCGGCCTCCTTTACCATCAGGGTCGTCGCCGAGTAGCGATTCCGTTCCGGGCGTCCGAAGCCCTTGGCTTCCGACGACGGGTCGGGTCCGGAGAGCCGCCGCTGCGGCGCCTTCCCGGATTTCTAGCGTCCCCCGTTCGCCATCAGGCGCGCGGGGGACGCTCGTTTTCTCCCCGCCGCCCGCGTGATCGTCGGCTCGGCCTGCAGACTCAGGGCGTCGAGGGGAAGAAGATCCCAGCCGGCATGGTGCAGTTCGGCGAAGTCGATGGCCAGCATCATGCGCATCGCCCGCGGATGGTCGGTGATGATGCCGTCGACGCCCGTCCGCGCCCACCGCAGCGCCATGAACGGGCGGTCCACCGTCCAGACCCACAACGAGACCCCCGCCTTCCGGGTGCGCGCGAGCAGCGACGTCGGATAGAACGAACTCACCGCCAGGACGTCGGTTCCCGCCTTGGCGATCGAATCCACATCCACCTTCTCACCCTTGTGCATGACGTACATCGTGCGAAATCCGCTTTTCTCGGCGGCGGCGATCTCGCCGAAGTCCAGCGATTCGATCAGCGTGCGGCCTTTGAGTCCCCGTGTCGAGAGGATGCGCTCCAACCGGGTGAGGGTGACTTCGTCCTGCTTGTTCTCCACGACCAGGGTCGGATCCTCGCCTCGCTCGTCGAGCGCATCCAGAACGCTTCCCAGAGTGGTCGGATGCCAGCAGTCCTCTGAAGCCCAGGAACCCGTCCACAGACCATCAGTCAGACCGCTCCAGGTCCCTCGCCACGTGTCGTCCCATGTCAGGCACATCCCTCGCCATTGCGACGCCGTCAGAGAGCTCACATGCGTGTCCGAGGAGTTCTCGGTGGATTCCCCGGTTGTGGCGTCATGAGAGATGGCGATCCTGCCGTCCGCCAGGGTGCGCAGGTCCATCTCCAGAGGGAAGCCCTGCTTCGCGGAATCCAGGAAGCTGCGCAACGAGCCTTCCGCGGCGGTCTCGGCCCCGCCTCGGTGGGCCACAAGCAGCGGCACGCGGGAGACGCCGAAGGAGGCGGCGACCGCGGGACGGACGGCCGTCGCCGACAATACGACGGCAAGGGCGGCAAGGGTCACGATCACCGGCACGAGGGGAATCGCCACGCGGGACTCATCGCGCCGCTTTCGGTGATGTCGGAACGCATTCCGCGACATGAACCGGCCGGGGGCGCGTCCACGCCCCCGACCGGACTCAGCTGAAGCCATCGGTGCCCTACGCGAAGTAGAAGCCGCTGAAGTCGTACTGGTACACGCGGTAGATGATGTTCTTGATCACGGTCATCTTCCACTGGCTGATGAGGTTGCCGTCGGTGTCGTACACGCCGATGATCCCCTTCGTGCCGGAGTCGACGAGTATGGTGCCGTTGCTCAGCTCCTGCACGCTGCTGACGATCGGGGAGAAGGGCACGTCGAAGGACTTGACGAGCTTGTAGGTCTTGGCCTTCTCGTCGACGAGGAACTTGTAGTACTTGGAGTGCGTCCCCGTCGCGTAGCTCGTCTGGATGTCGGCGTTGTGCGCCTTCCAGTCGTAGTTGGGTCTGGTGTTGCTTAGACCGTAGTTGTTGTCGAACATGTACAGGTAGTACTGGCCATCCGGCAGGCTGGAGTCCGGGTCGTAGGTGATGGTGTGCTGGCCGCCGGTCCCGTAGCTGTCGCCGATCTTCGTGAGCAGGTACTTCGCGTAGTCCGTGTTCTTCCAGAAGCTCTTCTCGCCGATCATGTAGTCGATGGTCGGGTCGCTTTCGATGTTGTCGAGCTTGATGGCCGTGGATGTCTCGCGGGAGCTGACGATGGCACTGCCGTCCGGCAGCAGCTGGATGGTGTTGAGATGCAGCCAGTCCTTCTTCGTCGGCGTGGAGTCGGCGTTGTAGTGGCGGCTCTTGTCGTTCGTCGTGTCCGAATTCGAACTGGAGCTGGTGGCCTTGCCGCTCATCGAGGCGAAGGCTGTGGAGTTCATATAGGACTTGTAGATCTTCGCCATGTCGGCGAGAAGGGTGACCTTGCCCGTCGTCGTGTCGATCTTGATGATCGCGTCCTGGATGGTCTTTCTGCGGGTGTCCGTCGCCAGCACCACGAGATTGCCGTCCGAGTCGAGCGCATAGTCATGGTGGAGGATGTAGTTGTCGCCCGTGTAGAGGAACTTGACGATGCGGCCCAGTCTGTTCATGCCCACGATGTAGCGCGTGGACGCGCTGAAGTACATCAGTCCCTTGCTGAACAGCAGGCGGTGGGCGCGGTAGTAGAGGATCGGGATCTCCGCGCGCAGCACGCCGTGGGTGTCGTAGTAGAACAGGTAGTCCTGCTCGTCGCTGTCGTTGCCGAGGATCGCATACAGGCCGTTGCCGAGGTTCTGCCCTGAATTCGCCTTCGTGCTGGTGAGCCTGCTCTCCTCGGGGCCGAGCTTGTCGGAGCTCTTCTGGGTGATGGTGCGGGTGATGCTCTCGCCGTTGCGGTAGGTGATGGTGAGCGTCACCGTGTTCGTCTCGCCTGGCACCAGGCCCACCGCCTGGAACTCGTGCTTCGTGGAGTAGGAGTCGCCACCCTTGGGGGTCGCGGCGTAGTCGGGGTAGTCGGTGTTCGTCGTGGAGACGCGGTAGGTGACCTTGGCGGCGCGCTTCGTGGTGAAGTAGACGTACAGGCCGGAGGTGCTCGTGCCGTAGGGGTTCTCGCTGGTGTAGATGGAGTCCTCGTCATGGGTCTTGGAGTCGCGGTCGGAGACGAGGTCCTTCTGGGCCTTCGTCTGATAGGAGCTCGTGTAGATCCGTGCGATGCGGTCGTTGAGCAGCTCGACGCGCTTGGCGGCCACGGCGGTGCTCACGGGGCTCCACAGACCCGCGACGAGCCCGACGACCACGAGCACGGCCACCGAGGCGATCAGCCATTTCCTGCCTTTCGGTGTGCGAAGAACGGATTGCGGACCGAATGGCGACTTCACGACGTCTCTCCCTTGATCTGGCGGCTGGCGGTGGATTCCGAGTCGACGGACATCCATAAACAAGCGTAGTGACGGTGAATGACGCGAGATGTTATCCCACCTGCCAAGGTCGTGGGAATATCACCCGTGAACGCTTGGAGGACTCTGAATGTTCGCTGAACTCAGATGACGCCGTATGTTCGAGGCTCCCGAAGGGTCGGAGGCGACGGACGAGATCCATGGATGCCCGCGGACGTGACGACGGGGTGCCTGGCGGAGGCGGACGCTCATATGGAGAAGGCGCGAATCCTGCGATCCGCGCCTTCCTCCGGTGCCCCCTCAGGGATTCGAACCCTGGACACGCTGATTAAGAGTCAGCTGCTCTAACCAACTGAGCTAAAGGGGCATGGCCTTTTCCCAAGCCGAAGAGACACTATACTCCCCGACCCGCCCCATGCAAGCCTGGGGATGACGGTGTGTCGCCGGATCCGTCGACTTGGACGGGACGACATCGTCACCGTGCGCCGGACGCTAGTGTGAGGATGGAGTCAACGTCATCGAAAGGGGTGCCCATGGCAGGACACGCACCGAGGCGCAGCCGTCTGGCCGCCTGGCTGTGGGATCGGCGTCGTCCGGGCCTCGCCCCCGCAACGTTGGCCTTGCTGGCCGTGATCGCGTTGGTGGCCGCCGTGTCCGTGGCGGCGGTCGTGCGGAATCGGGTCATGGCATCGTCCGCATCGCCTTCAACCGGTGTGTCGACGCATCCGTCCTCGGCCTCGTCATCGTCCTCCTCCTCTTCATCCTCCGCATCCTCCCCGTCCTCTTCCGCCTCGTCCTCCGCGACGGCGCTTACCGCAACCCAGAAAACCGAGCTGGCGGCGAAAGCGGCGGCCACGGCGAAGGCCAGCGGCAGGGAGCTGCACCATTACGTCTACTGCATCGCCACCCGGGGCGATGTGGGCGACGCGTCGCAGTTCTCCGACACGGTCTTCCGCACCCTCAACGACACCCGCGGATGGGCGCGGGCCGGCGTCACCTTCTCGCAGGCCTCCTCCGGATGCGCCATGACGATCTACCTCGCCGCCCCCACCGCGATGAAGTCCTTCTCCTCGTACTGCTCGTCCGACTACAGCTGCCGTGTGGGCGACTCCGTCATCATCAACCTCAGCCGCTGGGACTCGGGGGTGTCCACCTGGCTGAAGGCCGGTGGCACGCTGTCCCGATACCGCACGATGGTGATCAACCACGAGGTCGGCCATCGTCTGGGGCACAGGGACAACGAGACCACGTGCTCGGCCTCCGGGGCGCGGGCGCCTCTGATGCAGGAGCAGTCCATGAGCCTGCGCGGCTGCATCCCCAACGAGTGGCCGCTGGACGACGAGCTATGGGTCTCGTGAGCGGCGTGGGCTCGGATGATCGCGCGCGTGCCGTGAATCCCCTATCCGGGATTTCCCGGTGCGGGTCGTTCCGGCGGAGTCGAGGGCGGGTTCGATGACGGGGCGTCTGGCGCCGACTCCCAGCGGGCGGATGCATCCGGGCAACGTCATGGCCATGCTGGCTGCCTGGCTGTCCGCCCGAAGCAGGGGAGGGCGGCTGCTGCTGCGGATCGAGGACCTCGACCGGGCCCGTGCCATCCCCGATGGCGACCGCCTGGTGATGGACGACCTGCATTGGCTGGGGCTGGGCTGGGACGGCGAGCCCGTGTACCAGTCCGCTCGCGCCGGTCGCTACGTCGAGGCCCTGCGGTCCCTGGAATCGCTGCCGGCGCCTCGTGGGGTCGGGCTCGCATCCGCCGTCTATCCGTGCTTCTGCTCGCGCGGCGACATCCGGGCGGCCACGGCCCCCCAGGAGGGTGATGGTTTCGTCGTCTACCCGGGGACCTGCCGAGGTCTGGGGGAGGGGGATCCGGATCTCGTCGTCAGGCGGGTGCGCGACGGTGAGCGGCATTCCCTGCGTCTGGCCATGCCACTGCCCGGGAACCCCGGGGATTCGGTCGTCGTGGACGATGAGGTGTTCGGCCGTCGGCGCTTCCTGTTGCCACGCGACCTGGGTGACCCGGTGATGCGGCGCGCGGACGGAGTGGTCTCCTATCAGCTTGCGGTCGTCGTCGATGACCTCGACATGGGCGTGGACGACGTGGTGCGGGGAAGGGATCTCCTGCGGTCGGCGGCTCTGCAGACCTACGTGCGCGGATCTCTGAGGGCGGCCGGTTTCGCGAGGGCCCGGACGAAGCGTGGTGCATCGGGAGTGCTCGCCTCGAGGGAGCCTTCATCGGCGTCGTCCCCATCGGACGTGCGGCGGAAGCGGGGAGGATTTCACGTCAGCGCCGTCTCGCCATGGACTCCCCGATATGCCCATCTGCCCCTGCTGGATGGAGCCTCCGGTCGCCGTCTGGCCAAACGCGAAAGATCCCTGGACATGGGGGCGATCCGCGCGGCCGGCGTGCGCTCCGAGCAGGTCATCGGCTACTGCGCCTGGCTGCTGGGGATTCGCGTGCCGGCGGATGGACCTGTCGGGGGTCGGGGAGGCGGAAAGGGTCCTTGCGCACGGGAAGCGGGGAATTCCGCAGGGCCCGTTCCCTTGTCCCCGGACGAGGCGCTGGAGTTGTTCTCCTGGGACGGTTTGCGCCGTGACGTCTCCGACAGGAGGCTTCCGACGGATGCCATCGGTTTTCTTCGACGTCTTTAGCCGTCGGAGCCGCCGGAGAAGCCGGGGCGGTAGGGGGACGATACCGTCGGCGACGTCCGCGGCTACCATGGGTCGCGGAGGATCGGCCCTGCGCCGGGGCCGGAAAGCGAGGATGGGATGACCGCCTACATGCATCACAAGGATCTGGCGAACGAGTCGATCGACGAGACGCGGCGCCTGCAGATCGCCGACGGGGTGCATCGGGTGCTGGACGAGATCGCCCGGGCCGAGGAGAAGGCCGGGAGAGCCGTCGGATCCGTCCGGCTGCTTGCGGCGACGAAGACGCGCGACGTGGCCGAGATCATGACCGCCATCGATGCGGGCGTGCGCATGATCGGGGAGAACCGGCCGCAGGAGGTCGTCGCCAAGGCCGAGGGACTGAGCCGGCTATGCGCGGATCGCGGCCTGCATCTGGGCGCCGCACCCTCGGTCGGCGGCGCCGGGGATGGTGACGCGGCGAGCGCCGGGACGGCCGCGACGACAGGGACCGTCCCCTTCCATCTCATCGGACAGCTCCAGTCCAACAAGATCGGCAAGATCCTTCCCGTCGTCGACGTCATCGAATCCGCCGGCTCCTATGAGCTCGCGGAGCGCATCTCGCGTCGCGCCGTGGCGCGGGGCGTGGAGGTCGGCGTGCTGCTTGAGGTCAACGAGTCGGGGGAGGCCGCGAAATCCGGCTGCGAGCCCGACCTGGCCGTCGAGCTCGCGGAGCGCATCGCGACCCTGCCGTCCCTGAGGCTGCAGGGGCTGATGACCATCGGCGCGCATGTCGATGACGCCGCGGAGATACGCCGATGCTTCGCCCATCTGCGCGAAAGCCGTGACGCGGTGCTCGCCTCCGGGGGGTCCGGGACGGCGGACTGTCGCGAACTGTCGATGGGCATGACCCACGACATGGACCTCGCCATCGGGGAGGGGTCGACCATCGTGCGCGTGGGCACGGCGATCTTCGGCCCGCGGGCCTTCATCTGAGGCCGTCGATGCCGACGGGACACGGCCACCGCGCCTCGCAGGACGGCAAGGGTTCCGTTCTGCGGATGCGCTTCCTGGTGGACGGTCTGGTTCAGGGCGTCGGCTACCGCTACTTCGTGGTGACGGCGTCCCGACGGCTTGCTCTCACCGGATGGGTGCGCAACAGACGGGATGGCTCGGTGGAGGTCGAGGCGCAGGGGTCCTCGGACGCGCTCGCGGAGCTGAGGGTCCTGCTGACCCAGGGGCCGCGCTGGGGCCATGTGGATTCGGTCGCGGCGCAGCCGATTCCCGCAGTGAAGGACTCGCCGGTGAAGGGTTCGCGGGGCTTCCGCGTCCTTCCGGACGTCTGAAAGAGGACGTCGGCCGTCCCCGCGTTACCGAGGCGATGGCTGCGTGTTCCGTCGTCACCCGCGCGGACGGCGGAGCATTAGGCTGTGACGTATGAGAATCGCACGCTTCAGCAAGGATGACACGCCCCACTATGCCTTCGTCCAGAAGGACGAGGCCGACGCGAAGGACTATCTCGTCGAGCTCGACGGATACCCCCTCGGCTCCCGGCCGGTCTCGCCGACGGGCGCGCGCTATGAGCTCGACTCCGACGGCATCCGGCTGCTCGCACCCGTCCTGCCCTCGAAGGTCTACGGACTCGCCAAGAACTACGAGGCCCACGCCCGGTACATGCACGACAGGTGCCAGTCCGACGTCGAGCACGCCCCCGCCGAGATGGTCATCTTCTCCAAGCCAAGCACCTCCGTCATCGGCCCCGACGACCCCATCGTCCTGCCGTCGTTCTCGCATGACATGAACTTCGAACCCGAGGTCGCCGTCGTCATCGGCACGGTCACGAAGAACGTCGACGCCGCGCATGCCATGGACCACGTCCTCGGCTTCACCTGCGTCAATGACGTCACCCTCCGTGACTTGCAGGGCTCCGACCCCACATGGACCCGCGCCAAGGGCTTCGACACGGCATGCCCGCTGGGCCCGTGGATCGAGACGGACCTCGACTGGAAGGACGCCCGCATCTCCTTCACCCTGAACGGGACGGACGTTCCAGCAGCATCCGGCACGACGGCGAACCTCATCCATGGCATTCCCGAGCAGATCGCCGGGATCTCGAGCTTCGCCACCCTGCTTCCCGGCGACGTCATCATGACGGGCACGCCGAACGCCTCCGGCCATCTCGACCTTGGCGACGAGGCCATCGTCCATGTCGAGGGCATCGGCAGCCTGCGCAACGTCGTCGTCCGCGGCTGACGGGTCCGCCGCTGACGAAACTTGAGTCCATGACGCTCAAGTTTCGGGAATAGACCTTCGTCGCCTCGTGTTGAGCATGACGGAACCCGTGTGCACGGGCGCCGGCGTACGGTCCGGCGTCCCGCAGAGACGGGATGCAGGGCAGAACGGAACCAACGGAGGAGTCATGGAACAACAGAAGCTGACGAACGGGGCCCAGCAGGCCATCGGCGACGCCATCCAAAGCGCCGCGGCCGCAGGCAACGCGCAGGTCGGCACACTTCATCTCATGGACGCGCTGCTGCGTCAGGACAAGGGGGTCGTGCCCGGCCTCATCCAGGCCGCCGGCGGCGATCTTAAGACGATCGGTGCCGCCGTGCGCAACGCGCTCGTCGCGCTGCCCAGCGCCAGCGGGTCGACCACGTCGCAGCCGTCCGCCAGCCGGCAGCTGTCGACCGCGCTCGCCGACGCCCAGAAGGAGATGAGCCGAATGGGGGACGACTACGTCTCCACCGACCATCTGCTTCTCGGCATCCTGCTCGCCGCGCCCAACGAGACGGCGGACATCCTCACCCGCAACGGCGTCACCCTCGAGACCGCCCGCAAGGCCGTTCCCGGGGTGCGCGGGGGAGGCAAGGTCACCAGTCCCGACGCCGAGGGCACCTACAAGGCCCTCGAGAAGTATTCGACCGATCTGACGGCGGCCGCCAAGGAGGGCAAGCTCGACCCGGTCATCGGACGCGATCAGGAGATCCGGCGCGTCATCCAGATCCTCAGCCGGCGCACCAAGAACAACCCGGTCCTCATCGGCGAGCCCGGCGTCGGCAAGACCGCCGTCGTCGAGGGGCTCGCCCAGCGCATCGTCGCCGGGGACGTGCCCACCACGCTGAGGGACAAGAGGCTGATCAGCCTCGACCTCGGCTCGATGGTCGCAGGCTCCAAGTACCGCGGCGAGTTCGAGGAGCGGCTCAAGGCCGTGCTCAACGAGATCAGAAGCGCCAACGGCGGGATCATCACCTTCATCGACGAGATCCACACCATCGTCGGGGCGGGCGCCGCCGAGGGGTCCATGGACGCCGGCAACATGCTCAAGCCCATGCTGGCCCGCGGCGAGCTGCGGCTCATCGGCGCCACGACCCTGGACGAGTACCGCGAGAACATCGAGAAGGACCCGGCGCTCGAACGCCGCTTCCAGCAGGTGTTCGTCGGCGAGCCCAGCGTGGACGACACGGTCGCCATCCTGCGCGGGATCGCGCCCAAGTACGAGGCCCACCACAAGGTCACCATCTCCGACGACGCCCTGGTCGCCGCCGCGACGCTGTCCAACCGGTACATCTCCGGCCGGCAGCTGCCCGACAAGGCCATCGACCTCGTCGACGAGGCCGCCGCCCGCCTGCGCATGGAGCTGGACTCCAGCCCCGAGGAGATCGACGAGCTGCGTCGCCAGATCGACCGGCTCACGATGGAGAAGTCGTATCTTCTGGGAAGCCCGAAGGGGGACAAGGCCGCCGAGAAGGCCGTCGAATCGCTGGACGACAAGTCGCGTGCGCGTCTCGAGGACCTGAACAAGGAGCTCGCCGACAAGAACGAGCGTCTTGCGGGCCTCAACGCCCGGTGGAACGCCGAGAAGGCCGGCCGCAACAAGGTCGGCGACCTGCGCAAGAGGCTGGACGACCTGCGCACCCAGGCCGACCGCTTCGAGCGCGAGGGCGACCTCGCCAAGGCGTCGGCCATCCGCTACGGGGAGATTCCCGCCATCACCAAGCAGATCGACCAGGCCGAGAAGGATGAAGGGGAGGGCGCCGCGTCCGTCGGGTCCGAACAGACGCCGATGGTCCCCGACCGCGTCGACGCCGACTCCGTGGCCGAGGTGGTCTCCGAATGGACGGGAATCCCCGTCGGGCGGCTGATGCAGGGCGAGAACGAGAAGCTGCTGCATATGGAGGATTATCTCGGCCGCCGCGTCATCGCGCAGAAGGAGGCGATCCGCGCCGTGTCGGACGCCGTCAGGCGCTCGCGGGCGGGCATCTCCGACCCCGACCGTCCGACCGGGTCGTTCCTCTTCCTCGGGCCGACCGGCGTGGGCAAGACGGAGCTCGCCAAGGCGCTCGCCGACTTCCTCTTCGACGACGAGAAGGCCATGATCCGCATCGACATGAGCGAGTACATGGAGAAGGCCTCCGTGTCCCGGCTCATCGGCGCGGCCCCCGGCTACGTCGGCTACGAGGAGGGCGGCCAGCTCACCGAGGCGGTGCGTCGGCGCCCCTACTCCGTCGTGCTGTTCGACGAGGTGGAGAAGGCCAATCCCGAGGTCTTCGACCTGCTGCTGCAGGTGCTCGACGATGGGCGGCTGACCGACGGCCAGGGCAGGACCGTGGACTTCAAGAACACGATCCTCATCATGACCTCGAATCTCGGCTCGCAGTTCCTCGTCCAGCGGGACCTCGACGACGACGCCAAGCGCAAGGCCGTGATGGATGCCGTGCACATGCAGTTCAAGCCGGAGTTCGTCAACCGGCTCGACGACATCGTCATCTTCCATCCGCTCACGCGCGAGGAGCTCGGCGGCATCGTCGACATCCAGGTGCATGACGTGGCCCAGCGGCTCACCGAGCGTCGGATCACCCTCGACGTCACGGACGCGGCCAAGGAATGGCTGGCCAGCACCGGATACGACCCCGCGTACGGCGCCCGTCCGTTGCGTCGCCTCGTCCAGACCGAGGTCGGCGACCAGCTCGCGCGGATGCTGCTGGCGGGCAGGGTCCATGACGGTGACACGGTTCTCGTCGACCAGACCGGCGGCGACCATCTCGAGCTCAGCGCCATGCCCGAGGACCCGCTGACCGACGTCCACGTCGAAGGCATCGCCACGGATAAATGACGCTGGCGATGTGGCGGTCCTGACGTGACGCTCGAGACCTGACGACCCCATGCCGTGGGGCCGTGCGGCATGCCCGGACCGGACCCGGGGATCGCCCGGCCTCCTCTGTGCCCGTCGGATGTGCCCGTCGAATACGGATGAGGCCCCCTGCGAATCGCAGGGGGCCTCATCCGTATTCGGGTCTCAGTCGTAGACGTTTCAGTCGAGCGGACGTTTCGCCCGTCCGAAGGAGGCCGCCGGGTCGTCAGCCCTTCGCCGCGTACTGGGCGGGGGCCTTGTCGAAGGTCGCGGCGCATCCCTCGCTGCAGAAGTGGTAGGTCCGGCCCTCGAAATCGCGGCCGATCGTCGAACCGTCGACGGTGACGCTCATCCCGCAGACCGGGTCCGTCGCCGTGGCTGCGGAGTCCTTGTGGTCGTGGTGGTGCATCATATGCATGGTGTGTCCTTTCATTGGTTGATGTGGTGAGGATGTCTGCGACGCCGTCACGGGCGTCGTCGTCGGTCCGTCCGATGACGCTCCGTCCGATGACGCAGGGGCGGACGACGGGGCGGTCGTGGCGGTAGACGGCTCGGCTTCGTCGTTCTCCGGAGCGCCGTCGTCCACGATCACCCGCGGGGTGACGGCCTGCGGCGAGGACGTCTCGGAGGACACGGACGCGGTGCCGTCATCCGCGAGCCGGTTCTGGCGGATGCGGTCGTGGCGCAGGCGGTTGGCGTTGAGGACGAGGCACACCGAGCTGAACGCCATCGCCAGTCCCGCGATCATGGGGCTGAGAAGCCATCCGGTGAAGGGGTAGAGGATGCCAGCGGCGATGGGGATGCCGACGACGTTGTATCCGAAGGCCCAGGCGAGGTTCTCCCGGATGTTGCGCATCGTGGCCCGTGACAGGGCGATGGTGTCGAGCACGCCCCGCAGATCGCCGCTCATGAGGGTGACGTCGGCGGACTGCATCGCCACGTCCGTTCCCGTTCCCATGGCGATTCCGAGGTCGGCCTTCGCCAGGGCGGGAGCGTCGTTCACGCCGTCGCCGACCATGGCGATGAGGCCGTGGCCGCGCCTCGGGCCGTCCTTCGCCTTCGTCGCATCCGCGGCGTCGCGCTCGCGGCGCAGCCGGTCGATCCATGCGTCCTTGCCGCCGGGGCGGACCTGGGCGATCACCGTGTCGATGCCGACCTCGGAGGCGATGCGCGCGGCGGCTTCCGCCCTGTCCCCACTGAGCATGACGGTGCGGATGCCGGCGCGGTGGAGGGCCGCGATCGTCTCCGCGGATCCGGGTTTGATTTCGTCGGCCCGATAGGTGGGGCTGTCGATATGCGAGTCGGCATCCACCAGACCGCGGGTGATGGTGCCCGTCTTGTCGAAGACCACCGTGCGGATGTTGCGTGCGCGCTCCAGCGCGGAGGCGGAGGTGACAAGCACGCCGTTGGTGGCGCCGAGCCCCATGGCCGCCGTCACCGACAGCGGGGTCGCGAGTCCCAGGGCGCAGGGGCAGGCGATGATGAGCACGCTGACCGCGGTGACGAGGGCGTGGATGAGCTTCGGCTGCGGACCGAGGGCCGCCCAGGCGGCGAAGGTCCAGACGGCGATGATGATGACGGTCGGCACGAACACGCGGGCGATGCGGTCGGCGAGCTTCTGGACCGGGGCCTTGGTGGCCTGTGCGCGGGAGACCAGCGCGATGATCTGGGCCAGCACGGTGTCCCCGCCGGTGCGCGTGACGCGCATGGCCAGCGTTCCGTCGAGGGCGATGGTGGAACCGGTGACGGTCGATCCCACGCCCCGGGTCACGGCGACGGACTCGCCGGTGATCATGGATTCGTCGACCTTCGAGCCGCCTTCGAGCACGACTCCGTCGGCCGGGATGCGTTCGCCCGGACGGACGACCACCACGTCCTCGACCGTGACGTCGTCGATGTCGACGTCCTGCAGATGGGCGGGGTCGCGCCAGGATTCCGCCACGGACAGGGCGCCGTTCTCCAGCCGATGGGCGGTGCGGGGTCGCAGGCCGATGAGGGCGCGCACGGCTCTGCCGGTGCCTTCGCGCGCCCGGGCCTCGAGAAGCCGGCCCAGCAGCACGAGGGTGATGATGACCCCGACCGATTCGAAGTAGGGCTCCCGTGAGCCTTCGGGCAGCGCGCCGGGAACGATGCAGGCCACGAGACTGAACGCGTAGGCGGCGGTCGAACCCAGGGAGACCAGGGAGTTCATCTCCGGCATGCGATGTAGAAGGGCCGGCCAGCCGACCCGGTGGATGGGCGCCCCGCAGTAGAACATGACCGGCGTGATGAGGATCGCCTGCAGCCACGGGTTGACCATCCAGCCGGGAATCGTGCTCGGCGCGAGCATATGGAGCATGGAGGTGACGAAGACGGGGATCGTGAGCACCGCCGCGATGACCACGAGACGCCTGAGACGAACGATCTCGCCGTGGCGTTCGACGGCGTCCTGGCGTTCGCCCTCCAGAGCGCGGGAGACGTCGGGGGAGAACCGTGGCGCGGACGAGGAGGCCGATGGGGAGACGGACGGCGTCGCCGCCGGAACCGCTCTGCGCGCGTCTCCGCCTTCGGCGGAACCGGCGTTCCCGCCCTGAGCCGAGACCTCGCCGGTGACGCGGAGCATGCCATGGACCATGTTCATCCCGCAGGCGAAGGGGTAGTCGCCCGGTCTGAGGGCGGGAAGCCGCACCTCCGTGACGGCGTCACCGGGAAGGGAGGCGTCGAGGGCGAGGTCGGGGAAGACCACATGCGAGGTGCACTCCCCGGTCTCCTGCCTGTCGAAGCTCAGCACTATCGGCGTCCCCGCCTTCATCGTCAGCGTCGCGGGCGAATACCCGCCGCTGACGACGACGGTGCTTCTCTGCACGCCGTCCTGAAGAACCCCCTGGGCCGAGGACGTCCCACCGAAGAAGAAGCGCAGGATAAGCCAGGTGAGCACCCCGGCGATGACCACGGCGGCAGCCACAGCGAACGGATCGACGGACATCGGATCCTCCTTCGTCGTTCCCGGGGCGACGCATCCGCCGTCCCGTGTCCGAGAATACCACGCCATACCCCATACCCCTATAGGGTATACTGGGAGTAAATTCGATGCCGAAGGCCATGCACGGAACGGTTCGCGCGCCTGGCCGAAGGATGACGGGCATCATGTCCTGTCCCGCCGTGCCGACGGCGGGACGCGGATGGGGTGCGGCCGGGAAGGCCGCGGAAAGGGGTCCTCGATGGAACGCACGGAGCATGTGTCGCGGAAGGCCGCCGGAAGGTCCATGCAGGGATATCACGGGGACAAGGGAAAGGTGCTGACGCGTCTGCGCCGCATCGAGGGGCAGGTCCATGCCATCGCCCAGATGGTCGATGACGACCAGTACTGCATCGACGTGCTCACGCAGATATCGGCGGCCGACTCAGCGCTGCGGTCGGTGGCGATGCTGCTGCTCGACGACCATCTCGACCACTGCGTGCGGTCGGCGGCGGCCGAGGGAGGGACAGTGGCGGACGAGAAACTGCATGAGGCCAGCGAGGCCATCGCCCGGCTGGTGAAGGCCTAGCCGGTGACGCTCCTCTGGCTCCGGGCGTCGAGCGGTCCAATCCTTCCGGTTGAATAGAACATATGTTCGATAGCCCTCTGTCCGTTCTCGTTCTCGTGATCGCCCTGGCGGCGGCCTGCGCCCTCGGCTTCGGCCTCGGCTCGCTGCGGGGCAGGCGCGCGGCGGACGGGATGAGGGAGCGCGAACGCCGCGCGGCGGACGGCGAGCTCAGGGCCGCGCGTGACGAGAGCTCGCGCCTGACCGTGCTCGTCGCCCAGCTGCGCGCCCAGGGCGAGGGTCTGGAGCATCAGCTCGCCTATGTGCGCTCCCAGCTCGCCCAGGAGCAGCAGGCCGAGCGTGAGCGGATCGATCGCGACCGCGAAAGAATGCAGGCCTCGGCCGAGAGTCGCAGCCAGGAGCGGCAGGCGGCCCTCGAGGAGCAGTCCAAGGTCCTCGCCGCCCTTGCCCCCGTCCAGAAGACCCTGGAGGAGCTGCGCGGTCGCGTCACGGACATCGAGGAGGGACGACGCCAGGAGATGGGGACCCTCGGTGAGCGCCTGCGGGGTCTGGGGGAGCAGCAGACGCGTCTGGACCGTCAGACGGCGGCGCTGTCGGCGGCTCTCAGCGACAACCGGGTGCGCGGGGCCTGGGGGGAGACCCAGCTGCGCAACGTCGTCGAATCCGCCGGTCTGCTCGAGCATGTCGACTTCGACGTGCAGGCCGTCGTCGAGGATGCCACCGGCCGCACCCTGCGTCCGGACATGGTCGTCCATCTGCCCGGCGGCCGGTCCATCCCCGTCGACGCGAAAACGCCCTACGCCGACTACCAGAAGGCCTGCGCGATCCCCGACGCCTCCCCGCCCGCGGACATCGCCAGGCGAGGCCGTCTGCTTCAGGCGCATGCCCGGGCGCTCAGGGACCATATCCGTGCGCTGGGGGACAAGGCCTACTGGAGCGCCCTCGATTCGGCGCCCGACCTCGTCGTGGCCTTCATCCCCAACGAGGCGCTGCTGCGCTCCGCGCTTGACGCCGATTCGACGCTTCTCGACGACGCCTTCGCCCACAACGTGGCGCTCGCCTCCCCGGTCACCCTGTGGGCGATTCTCAGATCGGTGTCCTATGCGTGGCAGCAGCAGAGCCTGAGCGAGGATGCGCGGCGGCTTTTCGACCTGTCGCGCGAGCTGTATGGGCGCTTCGCGGTCCTGGGGGCCCATGCCTCGGATCTCGGAACCGCCATCACCCGAACCGTCACGGCGTACAACCAGTTCGCCGCCAGCCTCGAATCCCGTGTCCTCGTCACCGCCCGTCGTCTGCAGAAGCTCGACGCCTCGACGACGATCTCGCCGGTGGAGCAGTTGGATTCGGGCTCGGCCGACGTCCGGGAGCTCATCGCGCCGGAGACGCAGGGGCCGCAGACCTCTGACCCGTCCCGGCGGTAGGGTGGCCCCATGAGTGACGACACGACGGGAACCGGGCGGGGAATCGACGCCGTTCCCGGCTTCCGAGCCTCCGCTGATGGATCCCTCGCCGGAGGCGCCGGGACCACGCACGATAACCGGCTCCCCGACGATGCGGCCTTCGTCCGCCTGACGCCTCGGGAGCAGATCCGCTCGCTGCTTGAGCATGACGTCAGGGACCGGCCGTTCAGCGAGCTTTTCGAGGTGACCTTCGACCATCGCGCCGCCGGCGTCGGGCATCTGCTGCTCGACGCGCTTGAGGAGCGCGGGTTCTCCACCGACGACTTCGACGCCGTGGGCGCGCTCACCGCCGCGGCCGTCCCCCTCGTCTGCGCGATGGTCCATGCGGCGGCATCCCGCGGCCAGGATCTCGACGGCTTCGTCATGGACTTCGTCTATCCCTCCGTCAAGGGTCCGTCCATCGCAGGGCGCCGGGTGGTCCTCGTCGACTCCTGGCTGTCCGAGAAGTCGTATGTGCAGACCTCCTCACTGGTGACGCTGCGCAACGGCAACGAGCTCAGTCTTGACTTCGGCATCGTCACGCGCCATGATGCGCGCATCGTCGCCGTCGAGGCCTTGGTCGGCGGCATCGGCGGCGCGGAAGAGGCCCCGGCGGACGACGCCGCCTCCGCGAAGGCCGCCGGGGCGGTCCCCGGCTTCGTCCCGGTCCGCGATCCGACGTCCGGCCCGTTCCTGGCGGCCGTCGATCCCGTTGCCGGCACCAGGCATGAGCTGCCCTTCGTCGGCGTGTTCGACGAGTCCGAGCTGCATCGCCCACTCGACGGTCGGGTATCCGGAGCCGATTCCGACCCCGCGGGCCATGCGGATCGTGTCGGCCATGCTGATCATACGGGGACGGACAGGGCGAGCCGCAGCGACCATGCATAGGCCGAACCCGGTGACCGCGGCCGCACGCCAATCCGGGGAACCCGAGTTCCGCGTCGTCGGCGTGGGTCCCTGGGACGTCGAGCATCCCGGCGAGCCGCGCCCCGACGACCCCGCATCGCCGTCCTTCGACTCCCGCTGCGATTCCGCGCTTCTGGATTCCGGGGACCGGCGCAACATCCTCGACCGCTACCGATACTGGACGGTGGAGGCGATACGTGACGACCTCGACCGACGGGGGCGCCACGGCTTCGAGGTCGCCATCGAGAACTGGACGCATGACTTCAACATCGGCTCCGTCGTCCGCACGGCGAACGCCTTCGCGGCCGGCCGCGTCCACATCGTCGGCCCCCACAAATGGAACAGGCGCGGAGCGCTGATGACCGAGCTGTACCAGCACGTCGACCATCATCCGGACGTCTCCGAACTGGTCTCCTCCTGGCGCCGCAGCGATCCCGGAGCCCCCGTCATCGCCCTCGACATCGTCCCCGGGGCCGTGCCCATCGAGACCTACCGCTTCCCCGACCGCTGCCTCATGCTTTTCGGGGCCGAGGGGCCGGGGCTGTCGGCAAGGGCCCTCGAGCTCGCCGACGACGTCGTGTACATCGCGCAGTTCGGGTCGGTGCGCTCCCTCAACGCCGGCGCCGCGGCCGCCGTGGCCATGCACTGCTGGATCGCGCAGCATGCCGTCGGATCCTCCGAAGACGTCACAGACGACTCATATAGTGGAGGCCATGCCAACTTTCACGCGTGAGGAAATCGAGCATCTGGGCGACCTGTCCCGGATAGCCCTGTCCGACGAGGAGATCAGCCGTCTCCAGGGAGAGCTCAACGTCATTGCAGACGCCATCGCCAAGGTCCAGGAGGTCGCCGGGGACGACGTGCCTCCCACGGCCAACCCCGTCCCGTTGGAGGCCTATCTGAGGCCCGACGAGGACGAGACGCCTCTCACGCAGGCCGAGGCCCTCTCCGGCGCCCCGGTGTCGGAGGACGGCATGTTCGTCGCCCCGCGCATCCTCGGGGAGGAGTGAGATGAGCGACGTCACCGAACTGGTCCGTCTGACCGCGGCCGAGATGGCCGACCGCATCCGCAGGGGCGAGGTGTCGAGCCGCCAGCTCGTCGAGGCCCACCTCGCCGTTATCGAGGCCGCCGAGCCGGATATCCGCGCGTTCCTGACCGTGTCGGCGGAGGAGGCCCTTGCGCAGGCCGACGCCTTCGACTCCCGGCGCGCGAAGGGGGACCTCGAAGGACTTCCCGAGCTTGCCGGGGTGCCCATCGCGATCAAGGACATGATCGTCACCAAGGGCATCGAGACCACCGCCGCCTCGAAGATCCTCAAGGGATGGATCCCCCCGTACGACGCCACCGTCATCTCGCGTCTCAAGGCGGCGGGAATGCCGCTGCTGGGCAAGACGAACCTCGACGAGTTCGCCCAGGGCTCCTCCACCGAGCATTCGGCCTTCCAGACGACCCATAATCCCTGGGACACCACGCGCGTCCCCGGTGGTTCGGGTGGCGGCTCGGCCTCCGCGGTCGCGTCCTTCGAGGCGCCCCTCGCCCTCGGCACCGACACCGGCGGCTCCATTCGCCAGCCCGGCGCCCTCACCGGAACCGTCGGCGTCAAGCCCACCTACGGAGCGGTCTCCCGCTTCGGGGCCATCGCCATGGCGAGCTCGCTCGACCAGATCGGACCCGTGTCCCGCACGGTGCTGGACTCGGCGCTGCTGCAGGAGGTCATCGGCGGCCATGACCGCCGTGACTCCACCTCCATACCCATGCCCGTGCCGCCGCTCGCGAAGGCGGCCCGCGAGGGCGCACGACGTGACCTCAAGGGTCTGCGCGTGGGTCTCGTGAGGGAGCTGTCCGGCGAGGGCTTCCAGCCCGGCGTCGAGAAGCGCTTCTCCGAGGCCGTCGACCTGCTGCGCGGGATGGGCGCGGAGGCCACCGAGGTCTCCCTGCCCCATCTGCCCTACTCGCTGGGCGCGTACTACATCATCATGCCCTCCGAGGTGAGCTCGAACCTGGCCCGCTACGACGGCATGCGATACGGCCTGAGGGTCATGCCGCCCGAGGGGGTCCCGCAGACGGCCGCCAACATGATGTCCGCCACGCGCGAGGCCGGATTCGGCGACGAGGTCAAACGGCGCATCATCCTCGGCACCTATGCGCTGTCCGCCGGCTACTACGACGCCTGGTACGGCTCGGCCCAGAAGGTGCGCACCCTCATCATCCGAGACTTCGAGGCCGCCTTCGCCAAGGCCGACGTCCTCGTCGCGCCCACGTCGCCGACCACGGCCTTCCGCTTCGGCGAGAAGACGCACGATCCGCTGGCCATGTACATGAACGACGTGGCCACCATCCCGGCCAATCTCGCGGGAATCCCCGCCATGAGCGTGCCCGCGGGCCTGAGCGACGACGGGCTGCCCGTCGGCTTCCAGTTCCTCGCCCCCCAGAAGCGCGACGACGTCATGTACCGCCCCGCCGCGGCCCTTGAGGCGGCCCTCCAGGAGAGGGACGGAGGACCGATCTGGCGGTCGATGAAGGCCGACTGGCTGGAATCCCTGTAGGACGCGCATCGGAAGGATTGACCCATGGCTGAGAAACTCATGAAATACGCCGACGCCGTCTCCCGCTTCGACCCGGTGATCGGACTCGAAACCCACGTCGAGCTGAGCACGAACACCAAGCTGTTCTGCCCCGCCCACATCGAGTTCGGCGGCGACCCCAACACCCAGCTCACCCCCGTGAGCCTGGGCCTGCCCGGCTCGCTGCCGGTGGTGAACAAGGCCGCCATCGACTACGCCATCAAGCTGGGCCTCGCCCTGCACTGCGACATCGCCGAATGGAGCCAGTTCGCCCGCAAGAACTACTTCTATCCGGATATGCCCCGCGACTACCAGATCTCCCAGTACGACAAGCCGCTCAACGGCGAGGGGTACCTCGACGTGGAGCTCGAGGACGGCACGATGTTCCACGTGCCGATCGAGCGCGCCCACGTCGAGGACGACGCCGGCAAGAACACCCATGTCGGCGGAGCCGATGGTCGCATCGAAGGCGCCGATCATTCGCTCGTCGACTACAACCGCGCAGGCGTTCCTCTGATCGAGATCGTCACCAAGCCCATCGAAGGAGCGGGGGAGCGCGCCCCCGAGATCGCCGGGGCCTACGTGCGCACCATCCGCGACATCGTCCGCGCCCTGAACATCTCCGAGGCCCGCATGGAGCATGGCAACATGCGCGCCGACGTCAACGTCTCCCTGCGCCCCGGCCCCGGGGATCCGCTGGGAACGCGCTCAGAGACGAAGAACGTCAACTCCTTCCGTGGAATCGAGAGGACCATTCAGTACGAGATCCGTCGCCAGGCGGCCATCCTCGAGGATGGCGGCGAGGTGCTGCAGGAGACCCGGCATTGGGACGAGTCGACGCAGAGCACGGCCGGCGGCCGTGTGAAGTCCGATGCCGACGACTACCGCTACTTCCCGGATCCGGACCTCGTCATGGTGCACGTCACCCGTGACCACATCCACCGTCTCGCGGCGGAGATGCCCGAGATGCCGCGCGAGCGGCGGGCTCGACTGCAGAAGGAGTGGGGCCTGAGCGACCTGGAGATGCGCGACGTCATCAACGCGGATGCCCTCGATCTCGTCGAGCAGACCGTTGAGGCCGGGGCGGCCGCGGCCGGCGCCCGCAAGTGGTGGCTGGGGGAGCTGTCCCGGGAGGCCAACGCGCGCGGCGTCACGCTTGAGGAGCTGCCCATCACGCCGAAGGACGTGGCCGCCGTGGAGAGGCTTATCGCGGACGGCAAACTCAACGACAAACTCGCCAAGCAGACCGTCTCCGGCGTTCTGGCCGGCGAGGGCGATCCCGAGCAGGTCGTGAGCAGGCACGGCTACCGCGTGGTGTCGGACGACGGGGCCCTCGACGCCGCCGTGGACGCCGCGATGGCCGCCGACCCCGACGTCGTCGCCAAGCTCAAGGCCGGGAACATGAAGCCCATGGGGGCCATCATCGGCGCCGTCATGCGCGCCACCCATGGTCAGGCCGATGCGAAGGCCGTAAGCGCGATCGTCATCTCCCGGATTCGCGGCTGAGCGACGCTTCACGCGTATCGCTTCGATCCGTCTCTTTTCACGGACCGAAGCGATGCGGGTAGCATGGAGGGGAATACGGCGAGTGCGACGTGGGGTCGTCGTCAGTGAGGAATGAATGAGCATGCCTGTCGAAGTCGGCTTACCGGCGGACGCTGAAGCTCTCAGAGGACT
>NZ_CAUTOG010000017.1:0-31263 GCF_963540075.1 uncultured Bifidobacterium sp. | reverse complement strand
GCAACCTCATCGTCATCGTCAACGACAACGAGATGTCCATCGCCGAGAACCACGGCGGGCTGTACGCATCGCTGGCGCGGCTGCGGGAATCCGGCGGACGCGAGGGCCCGAACCCCTTCCGGGCCCTGGGGATGGACTACCGCTATCTGGAGCAGGGCAACGACGTGAACGAGCTTGTGCACGCCCTCGGGAAGGTCCGCGACGTCGACCATCCGCTGGTGCTTCACATCCATACGATCAAGGGTCTGGGACTCGACGAGGAGGACGCCGAGGCCGGGGTGCTGCCGGGCCGACACGAATCCAACCACTGGCAGAACCCGCTGTCCGCCGCCGGCGATCCGCCCAAGGCCCGCAGGATCTACGGCGGAATGGCCATGGAGACCCTCGAAAGGCGCTTCCCGGATGAACCCGGCCTGGTCGTCATCTCCCCCGCCACTCCCGGGTCGAACGGCATCACACCGGAGTTCCGCGCGCGTGCGGGCCGCCACTACGTGGACACGGGCATCGCCGAGGACCATGCGGCGGCCTTCGCGGCCGGTCTGGCCCGCGCCGGAGCCACCCCCGTGCTCGCCACCAGCTCCACCTTCTTCCAGAGGGCCTACGACGAGATCCACGAGGAGCTGGCGCTCAACGCCCTTCCGGTGACGCTGCTCGTGTTCGCCGCCGGCTTCTCCTCCACCGACCACACGCATTCGGGGATCTTCGACATCCCCATGCTCGCCTCCATCCCGGGGCTGACCTATCTGGCTCCCACCTCCGGCGAGGACCTGCTCGACATGCTCGGCTGGTCGACGCGCTCGCGCGAGCACGGGCCGGTGGCCATCCGGATCCCCGGCGACGACGTGCTCGCGGCCGACAGGGACCGGGCCCGCCGGTCGGGAACCGTCGCGCTCGCCGACGCATGGACGGCGGATCCGTCGGCGGCGCCGCCGTCGTCCGAGGGGCTCCTCATTCCGGGCGTTCACAGGCATGATCCGATGCAGCCCGACCCCTTCCTGCGGTACCGGATCAACAGACTCGGCCAGGACGTCGCCCTGATCGGCCTGGGATCGATGCATCCCCTTGCCGAGCGCTGCGCGGATGCTCTCGGGCATGCCACCGACGGCCGAATCCAGGCGACCGTCGTGGACCCCCGGCAATGCTCTTTGCTCGACGGCGAGACCCTGGCCGGGCTCGGAGCGAATCATCGTCTCATCGTCACGATGGAGGACGGGCAGCGCGATGGCGGCTGGGGACAGCGGATCGCCGCCTACTTCGCCTCGCGAACGACGGATCCGGAATCCGGGTCGATGGATGCTTCGGCTACCGCTGGCGTTGAACCCGACACCGCGGATGACCCGGCTCATCCGGAGAACCCCCACCGAGCCCGGTCGTCCGCGCCGAGGGTGATATGCCTGGGCGCCGACGCCGAATACTCGGACAGGGTGCCGATGGACGTGCTTCGCGCACGATACGGACTCACCGTCGAATCGCTCGTCCCCAGGATCCTGCGAATCCTGTCCGGGAGCGTCACGCGCTGAACTCGGCAGGCGTGGGACAGGAATCATGGTGGGCGCCATTCGGAAAAGACAGGCACAGACGCACGTCACATGACAGGCATGATGCATGACGGCGCGGCAGCGACTTCCCGCAGATCGCTACGAGCAGGTCCCGCTCCCGCCTGGACCGCCTCGGAGCACGACGCGGCGAAGACCCTCAACGCTGCGCGGAGCCGCCGGTCCTCCGGGACGCACGCAGCGCCTTCTCCTTCTCATCCTTCTGCCTCTCGACCTTCTCCGAAAGACGGAAGAGGACGAAACGCCTGCCGATGACCTGCACGATCTCGGCGCCGAGCCTTTCCGACAGCTGCGCCGCGGTCCCCTTCGCATCGTCAGGGGCCCCGTCCTGCACGACGGCCTTGACGAGCTCATGGTCGTCCAGGGCCTGCGAGACCTGGTCGACCGCGGCATCCGTCACCCCACGGCGACCAATCCATATGACGGGATCGAGCTTCTGGGCCTGTCCCCGCAGTCGTGAGACCATCCTCGAATCCAGCGTCATGCGTCCCCCCGTCCCTGATCTTCCCCGGAGCGTCCGGGAAGTGCGGCCTGCGCCGCTGCAATCCATGCCACCATAGCCCATGGCCGGGCGATGGACACGCATGGCATCGGCCGGCGCGCGTTCCGCACAGGATGCGGACCACGCGCCGAACGTCATGACCGCGCACGCTGATAGAATCGGATGTCGTTGTCACGGCCCCGTAGCTCAGTGGATAGAGCAACTGACTTCTAATCTGTTGGTCGCCGGTTCGAATCCGGCCGGGGTCACTCGAAAGCCCTTGGAATCACTGCGATTCCGGGGGTTTCCTGTTCTTCACGGCAAGAACTCCGGCCGCAATCGTCCGCGCGAAGGATTCCGCCCGAGGCGTCATCGTTCGCGCGGACGCGTTCTCCCGTAGTCTGGCATTGCGGGCGGGTTGCGAACCGCCCCAACCACGCAACCAGGGGAGGCTGTCATGGTCGGCATCATCATTCTTCTTCTCGTCCTGTGGATCGTCGGAGGCGTCATCGGTCTCGTCGTCAAGGGACTGGTCTGGCTCTTCTGGGCATCCCTGGTGCTGTTCGCCATCACCGTCGTGATCGGAGCCGTCAAAGGGCTTTTCACGACATCGAAGAAATCCTAAGACCCGTCGACCCACGGGCCATGGAATCTCGCCCTCCTCAGGACGTCTTTGGACGCTTCCCGAACGGAAGGACATCGCGGCCTCCTGACTTCCCTTCAGGGGATCCTGCCGTGTCCTCGGAGTGAGGACGCGCGCGAAAACGGGCGACCGCGACGCGAATGAACGCCTGGCGACGTGCGCCGATGGAAGGGAAAGAATCCAGCCGATGGACGGCCCCGCCACCGCAACAGCGGAGACGGGGCCGTCATTCCCGCCCCGGAGACTCCTGGCCATGTCCGCGGACGGGCGTCCGCACGGGCATTGCCTCGAGTTGGGACGGTTCCCATCATGCAGATGATTCCTGCCGATGCCTGAAAGGGACATGACGAATGTCTTGGAACCCCTTCAGACGTTCCCCAGTTTCATGGGGCCGCGTCGCGCACTTCCGGGTTTTTCCGGCCCGTTATCGGCTTGGCCGCAGGTGCCAGGCGCTGCATGAGGGATGGGCATGGCACGCACCGGCGCCGTGTTTGCGAGGATTTGCGAGGACTATCCGATGACGTCGTGTCGCAAGCAGGCGCTAGCATCAAGGCATGCCGACACGGAGAGAATCGGGGGAAGTCGTCGATGGGCCGCGGGATTCTGACGTGACCCCGTCCCTCGGCCGCACCGCGGCGGGATCAGAGGAGTTCGACCATCGGCCCTGCTCCCGCGACCGGCTCACCTTCGGGTATCTGCGTCGCCGCCTCGCCTCGACGGGAACACGATGGACCGCTCAGACACGACGATTCCTCCATCTGAGAACCTCCGATGGAGGCTTCAGCGTCACCGCCCTGCTGCTGTCGGACCAATGCCCCTATGAGACCCGCCTGCTGGACTTCCAGGGCGACGCCAAATCCTCGCCCATGACGCCGACCGTTCTGCGCGGCTCCGTCGTCCGTCAGCTCGACGATTGCCTATCCGATCTGGAGGACGACGACGCCGGGAACCGATGGCCATCCCAGGCTCTGAGGGAAACGCTTGTCAACGCCCTGCTCCATCGTGATTACTCGTTCTCCGGACCGACCCTCGTCAACCGCTTCGCCACGCGCATGGAAGTGGTCTCGCTCGGAGGTCTTGTCACCGGTCTGGAAACGAATGACCTGCTCAACGGCGTCTGTCAGCCACGCAATCCCTGGCTCGCCGACGCCTTCGAGCTGCTGGGGATGAGCGAGAACGCCGGGCTTGGCGTGCAGCGCATCATGGAGGCCTATGAGTCCAGCGGAGTCAGCCCGCAGCTACGGGTGGCCCCGGCCTCGGTCGCGATGGTGCTTCCCCTGCCCGTCAGGGACGATGTCGCGTTCTCGGGGTCCTCACAGGCCGCATCGTCGATGGATTCCGACGGACGCCGGACCGCCCTGCGCTACGCGTTCCCCCTCGGGAAGTCCATCGGATCGGATTCCGCCTCGGCGCTCGCGGGAATGCGGGTCATCGGATGCGCCCCGCTGCTCAGCGTGATGCTCTCGCCGACCACGCTCAACGCCCTGCGCAACACCCTGGACGCGCCTGACACCACCGAGGTGCGCACCCTGGAGGAGATCACGCTCCATCTCTTCGCCCGCAAGGGCGTGGAGCTCACCCGCGCCGAGGTGCAGCGACGTCTGGGGCTCAGTCGCAATCAGGCGGCCCATCTGCTGCGGATGCTGACCAGACAGGGACGGCTGTCCATGCACGGCAGGTCGCGCGCCACCAGATACTCCCTGCCCTGACCGGTCCGCCAGGGACATCGTCACGGGGATTCCCGGGACGTCATCACCTCTCAGGCCACCGCGTTTCCGAAGACCTGGTCGCTCAGATCGCGGCGCGCCTTCTCGAGACGCGTGATGTCGCCCAGCAGCTCGATGGACTGCGGATTGCCACCGCCCAGCTGGGCCATGCGGCGCTTCGCGGCGCCGATGCGACGCATATAGCCCAGATCGATGAGTCTCACCAGCAGCTCCGAGGCATACTGGCGCTCCGCCTGGCTGGGGGCGTCCCCACCCTCCCCCACGGCTTGTCCGGAGGCCGGCGCCGGGTCTCTCCGTCCGTTCCGGTCGCCCACAGGCCCCTGTCCGTCCTCCGAACCCGAAGGCAGAGGAAGAGGCATGACCGCCAGCTCGTCGATGACGGATCCGAGCACCGGTCCCGCAGCCTTCGTGAGCTCATGCATCCACAGACCCTGGGGCGTGCCGGCCGCGGGCAGTCCCCCCGCCGCCGCGACGGCCTGGAACATCGAGCGGAAGACGGGAGTGATGAAGTTCGTCAGCGTGAGCTGGGCGAACCAGACCCGGTCGACCGCGTCGGGCCTCTGGATGAGCATCGCCATGAACTGCTGCTCGCAGATGAACACCGCGTCCGGGATGCGGTGATAGGACTGCTGGCCTGCATCGCGACGCTGGACCTCCTGGCGTCGGGCACGGTTCTGCGCCGCGGAATCCCCGCCGGCGCGGTCGGGCTCAGACCGACGCTCGCGCCCCGCGTAGGCGTCGTCGGTGGACACCTGCAGCCTGCGGCGGGCACGAAGCACCTCGCCGCGCATGAGGTCGAGATCCACGCCGATTCGACGCGTGGCCTTGCGGGTGTACATGTCCAGAAGCGACATATCCCGAATCTGCGCGACAAGCGGGGCCACGGCCTTCACCGCGCCCATCCGGCCGGTGGCGAAGCCGAGGTCGAAGCGGTCGATGACGGCGTCGATGACGAAGTCGTACAGGGGCCGCGCCTCGGCCACCAGCGCACGCACCGCCTCGTCACCGTGTCGGATGCGCAGGTCGCAGGGGTCGAGGTTGTCCTGGGCGACGGCCACGAAGGTCTGCGAGAGAAAGGCCGAATCCAGGGAGAAGGCGTGGATGGCGGCCTTCTGACCGGCGGCGTCGCCGTCGAAGGTGAACACCACGCGAGAGCTCAGGCTCTGGCCGGCGACCTTCAGCGGCCCGACGAGCTGCACCGCCCCGAGCGCGTCATCGGAGACGAGACGGCGGATCATCTTCGCATGCTCGGCGCCGAAGGCCGTGCCGCAGGTGGCGACGGCCGTGTCGACGCCGGCGAGATGGCAGGCCATGACGTCGGTGTACCCTTCGACGACCACCGCCTGCCGCCGGCGCACGATGGCGGGTTTGGCGATGTCCAGCCCGTAGAGAACCTGCGTCTTGCGATACAGCGCCGTGTCGGGGGTGTTGATGTACTTGGCCTCGATGGCGTCGTCGTCGAACAGCCGGCGTGCGCCGAAGCCCAGGGTGCGACCCGTGGAGTCCCGGATGGGCCAGGTGACGCGTCCGCGGAAATAGTCGTACACGCCGCGCTGTCCCTGACGGGCGAGTCCGGCGTCGATCATCTCCTTCTGCGTGAAGCCCCGGTCGGCGAGGCGGCGCACGAGGTTGTCCCACCCCTTCGGGGCGTATCCGCATCCGAAGCGCTCCCAGTCGCCCTGGGCGAAGTTGCGGCCCTCAAGCATGGCCCGCGCCTCGTCGGCTCCCTGCACGTCCTGAACCCTGCTGGCGAGGGACTCGGTGAAGAAGCGCTCGGCCTCCTCGTTGGCCTCGAGCAGCCGCGAGCGCTTCGATCCGCTCCGTCCATTCTCCGGCGTGCCATTCGCGTAATGCAGCTCGATATGGTATCGGTCCGCCAGCAGCTCGACGGCCTCTCGGAAGTCGACGTTCTCGCGCTGCTGCACGTAGGCGAAGACGTCGCCCCCCAGCCCGCATCCGAAGCAGTGCCAGACGCCGAGGGCGGGACGGATGTTGAAGCTGGGGGTCTTCTCGTCATGGAAGGGGCACAGGCCGACGAAGGTGCCCGTTCCTGAGGACTTCAGGGTCACGGTCGACGAGACGATGTCGTACAGGTCCGCGGCGGCGCGGACCTTCTCCACGTCGCTTTTGTCGATCATCCCGGCCATGTCTCACCACCCTAGCGCCGGGGTCCCACCGCAAGGGGCAGCGACCCGGGGGGCGGAGCCGTCCCTCAGCACAGGATGGCGTGCAGCGACATGGCCGATCCATCGGTGAGGCTGGCCACCTGGTCGACCGCGACACGCAGACGCTCGTCATCGTTCGTCGCCTCGTTCCAGTCATCGAGGAACACCGGCTCGAGGGCGTCGCTGGGACGCGGCGAATCCCGCATGAGCACGTCGACGAGATCCTCGACGCAGCGCAGCTCCTCCTCATGCAGAGGCTGCCTTTCCCTGGGGGCCATGACGAAGTGCACCGCGATGCCCTTGAGCGCGACGATCTCGTAGGCGGTGTCGTCCGGGATGACCACGCTGGCGGCGTAGCGCGTCAGCGGCCCCCGTCCATAGCGCTCCCGTGTGGCGCGTTCCACGGACACGGCGAAGCGACCGATCAGCGAGCTGGTGATGTTCTTCAGCTGGGCGAGAGAGCGACGCGAGCCGTCGAAATGCTCGGGGAACATACCCCCCCGCGTGAGGCCTACGAGAGCGTCGAGAAGGCGGTCCGGGTCCCAGCGTCTCCCGTACCAGCGCACGGCGTCACCGACGATGGCATCCATCACATGGGGGTCGCGCATGGCCAGCGGACGGAAGGCGCCGGTGGCGATGGCGTCCTCGACGTCATGGACGCTGTAGGCGATGTCGTCGGACAGGTCCATCACCTGGCATTCCATGGGCGTGCCCGTTCCGGGCGCCCCCCGGCGCAGCCACCGGAACACGTCCTCGTCGTCCGGATACACGCAGAACTTGGTGCTGCGCTCGCCCTTGGGATGGCGGGAGGCCTCGGCCAGCGTCCACGGGTACTTGACGGCGGCGTCCAGGGAGGCGCGGGTGAGGTTGACGCCCGCCGACCTCCCCCCGGGGAACATGACCTTCGGCTCGAGACGCGTGAGGAGCCTGAGCGTCTGCGCATTGCCTTCGAATCCGCCGATGCCGGCGGCGATCGAGGCCAGGGCGCGCTCCCCGTTGTGTCCGAAGGGGGGATGACCCAGATCATGCGCCAGACAGGCGCAGTCGACGACGTCGGGGTCGCAGCCGAGCATGGCGCCGACCTGACGGCCGATCTGGGCGACCTCCAGCGTGTGGGTGAGACGCGTGCGGGCGAAGTCATCGGTTCCGGCGACGAGAATCTGGCTTTTCGCGCCCAATCGTCTCAAAGCCGAGGAATGGATGAGACGTGCACGGTCACGTTCGAAGGCGGTGCGGGAGCGGGATTTCGGAGGCTCCGGGGCCCAGCGCTCCTCGTCGTGCCCCTCATAGCCCTCCGGAAGGGGCATGGTGGGAGCCGGGTCGGCGTCAGCTTCGGCCATCCGCGCGCCTTCGGAACGGATGAGGGCACGAGACGTCCCAAGACGCTTCGCGTCCTTCCCTGATATGCCGCATCCGTCGCTAGTCGAGGGAATCGACGACGACGACCTCGGTGGGGACGTTGCCCGCCGTGGCCTTGGAATAGGGGCACAGCTGCTGGGTGCGCTCCACGAGCCGGGTCGCGACGTCGCGGTCGACGTCGGGCAGCCACACCTCGATCAGCGCCTTGATGCCGAAGGACTCCCCCTCGTCGCCGAGGGAGATGTGGGTGCGAACGCGCCCCGTCGCAAGCTTCGTGGCGGCGACGCGGAGTTCCTTGGCCGCGAGACCGAGAGCGCCCTGGAAGCAGGCGCCCCAGCCGATGGCGAACAGCTGCTCGGGATTCGTCCCCCTCCCCTTGCCGCCCATGGCGACGGGAGTGTCGAGATCGAGGGACAGGTCGGGGTCGTGGCTGACGGCGTGTCCGTTGCGTCCTCCGGTGACCTCGGCGGTGGCTGTGTAGGCGATGCTGGTGGGCTCATGCCCCTGATATGTGGTCATGCGCCCATCACATCACGTCGCAGGGCGGATGGCAAGGGGGTTCGCGGCAGGCGTCCGTCCGCAGGCATCCGGACGACCACGCCCGCATGGGGCCTATCGCAGGATGGCCCCACGACCGTCTGGATGGGCCTAGAGGACCGTGTCGGGGTCGAGAAGCGCCAGGTCACGCTCGCCGAGGACCTCGGGGGCGTGCTCGTACAGGCGCGGGATCCTGTTGCTCAGGCAGGTGAACACCGTGTAGCTGATGGTGTCCGCTGCCCTCGCCCAGTCGTCGGCGGTGGGCTCGCCGAAGGCCTCGCCGCGTCCGGGTCCGAACAGCTCGACCGTGTCGCCCTCCCTTACGCCCAGCCTGGACGCGGGGCCATGCAGGTCGAGGATGAACTGGTCCATGCACACGCGTCCCGACACCCTCAGCACCTTCGGCCCCTGGGCCGTCATCACCCTCACCGGGCCGCCGGACTTCTCGACATGGCGTGCCCCCTGCATGTCGAAGCCGGAGGCGGCCCTGTTGATGCCATCCGCATAGCCGAGGGGCACGATGGCTGTGCTCGTGTCGTCGGGGGTGAGATACGTCCGCCCGTAGGAGATGCCATGCCCCGCCTCGACATCCTTGACCGTGGACAGCTGCGCCTGAAGACGCATGGCCGGACGCAGGCCGTATGTGGAGGGACGCCCCATCGCCGGGTCGGGCTCGTAGCCGTACAGGCCGATTCCGGGACGAGTGAGCTCGAAGCGGATGCCGGAGCGGGACAGCGTGGCGGCCGTGTTCGCCAGATGTCGGATGCGCGGCGCTATTCCGGCCTCGCGCATGCGTCGCGTGAAGTCATGGAAGCTGGCGATCTGCCGATCCGTGGAGGCGACGAACTCCGGAACGTCCGGGGAGTCGGCCACGGCCAGATGGCTCCACTGCCCGACGACGTCGATGACGCCCTCGCCGGCAAGGGGGACGAGGCGCCGAAGCGCCTCCGCGAATCCCGCGGGGGTGAAGCCGTTGCGCCCGAAGCCGGTGTCCACCTTGACATGGACGCGCGCACTGCGCCCGAGCCGCCGCGCCGCCGCGGCAACCGCCTCGATGCCCGGCAGGGACCCGACGGAGACGTCGATGTCGGCGGCGATGAGCTCGTCGAAGGGCACGCGGGCGCCGTCGTACACCCAGGTGAGGATCCGGCATCGGTCGGGTCCGAGACCCGCACGGCGCAGCAGCAGAGCCTCATGCGACTGGGCGGTCCCCAGCCATGTGGCGCCCCCGGCCAGCGCGGCGAGGGCGGAGGGGATGAGGCCATGACCGTAGGCGTCGGCCTTCACCACGCCCATCACCTCAGCGTGGGAGCCGCCCGTGGCGCACAGGGCCACAAGACGGCGCATGTTGTCGCGCATGGCCTTCAGATCGACGATGGCCTGGCCCGGGTAGAGCCTGAGAGTCTCCTCGTATCGTCCGCGCCCCTCGCCCGAGGAGAAGTCGGGCTCCGGGACGGCCGACAGGAAGGGGCGCGCCCCGGACGCCGCGGCGTCGTGGGTCGGGGGGACGGAATTCTCTGCGCTGGTCGTCGTGGACATGGCCCCATTGTGACGCGTCTGCAT
This sequence comes from uncultured Bifidobacterium sp., assembly GCF_963540075.1. GTDB lineage: Bacteria > Actinomycetota > Actinomycetes > Actinomycetales > Bifidobacteriaceae > Bifidobacterium. The sequence continues at coordinate 21,232 of NZ_CAUTOG010000017.1, read as the reverse complement.
GACGAGAGGCCGACGGCGTTCCTCTCGCCGGGACGGCTATGATGTGGCCGTTTGCTCTGAGCTTAACCTTACGAAACGGAAACACGGGGGACGCATGGACCTGCTGCGCAAGAAGACGGTGAACCAGCTTGCCGCCGAGGCGACGCCGCTGAAAAGGACGATGACGACGTTCGACCTGACGATGCTGGGAATCGGGGCGATCATCGGCACGGGCATCTTCGTGCTCACGGGCAAGGGCGCCCTGACGGCCGGGCCCGCCCTGTGCCTGTCCTTCATCCTCGCGGCCATCTGCTGCGGCTTCGCGGGACTGTGCTACGCGGAGTTCGCGGCCATGGTCCCGGTGTCGGGATCCGCCTATTCCTACGCCTATGTGGCGTTCGGCGAGATCATCGCCTTCATCATCGGATGGGACCTCATCCTCGAGTACGCCCTGCAGGCCGCCACGGTTTCCGCCGGATGGAGCGGCTACTTCGTCAAGCTGCTCGAGGGCTTCGGAATCCATATGCCCACGGTCCTCACCGCGGCCTGGGGCACCACCGCGGGCGTGACGACCTGGTTCAACCTGCCGGGCTTCGTCATCGTGCTGCTCATCACCTGGCTGCTGTCCATGGGCATCAACCAGACCCGGCGCGCCAACGACGCCATGGTCGTCGTGAAGCTGGCGATCATCGTCCTGTTCATCGTCTGCACCGTCTGGTTCGTCAACCCCGCCAACTGGAGGCCGTTCGCGCCCTACGGCGTGTACACCTTCCAGCCCGGGTCCACGCAGCCCATGGGCATCCTGCCGGCGGCGTCCATCGTGTTCTTCAGCTTCATCGGATTCGACGCCGTGTCGTCCTCCGCGGAGGAGACCATCGAGCCGAACCGCACCCTGCCCCGCGGCATCCTCTTCTCGCTGGCCATCTCCACGGTGTTGTACGTCGCCATGACGCTGATCATGACGGGCGTCGTCAAGTACACCGATTTCTCGCGCTTCGTCAACGCCCCCGTCGCCGGCGTGATCCTCGCCACGGGCATGAACTGGCTGGCCGTCATCGTCAATCTGGGCGCGCTGCTGGGGATGACGACGGTGATGCTCGTGCAGCTGTACGGGCAGTCCCGCATCTGCTACGCGATGAGCCGCGACGGCCTCTTCCCGGGCTTCTTCGGCGAGATCCATCCGCGCTACCTCACGCCGTTCAAGGGCACATGGTTCTTCGGTCTGCTCACGGCCATCGCCGGCGGCCTCATCAACATCAACGTCCTGTTCGAGCTGGTGAACATCGGGACGCTGACGGCCTTCATCATCGTCTCCGCCGGCGTCCTGTGGATGCGTCATGCCCAGCCCGGCGCCCATCGCGGGTTCCGCGCCCCCTGGGTGCCCTTCACCCCGATCTGCGCCATCGTGTTCTGCCTCGTGCTCATCGCCGGACTCAACTGGCAGACCTGGGTGCGGTTCGTCGTGTGGTTCCTTCTGGGCATGGGAGTGTACTTCGGGTATTCACGCCGGCGCTCGAAGCTCGGGACGCAGGGGACGCCGACGGTCGGCTCCGGACCGCAGACCGGCTCGGGACCGTCGACGTCGACGTCATCAAGGTCGGCGGCGATGACCGCGGAACCAGGGGCCGCGGACTGAATCCGGCGCATCACCATCGACCCGGAGGGCTCTGGAGGCTGTCCCCCACCTCGCCCACGGGACGCCGACGCTATCCGTCGTGCCGTTGGAAGGCCAGACGCTCGGGGTCCTCGTCATGGTCGGGCAGGAGTATCGTCCCGCAGAACGCGAAGCCGAGGCCGGCGAGGATATGCCGCATGGCGTGGTTGTTCCTGTGCGTGTCGATGCGCACGTTGGGATGCGAACCAAGAATCCATTCCAGGCAGGTCCGGGCCGAGCGCGGCCTGAGACCGGAGGAGGCGAGACGATGGACGGCGACATAGGGGTCGTCGTCCAGCCAGGCCCCGTCGATGGAGGCGTAGGAGGGATCCCTCCCCTCGCACAGCGCAAACTGCGCGAGCAGACGCTCCCGCCCGTCCTCCCCGTCATCGACGAGGAGGAACGCCCGTCCCAGACGGATGTCCTCCTCCACGGTGGACCGTCGGGGGAAGACGGTCCCCCACTGCGTCGGATTGCCGGCGGCGGCCATGAGACGACGGGCCCGCGCCAGCGTCGCCAGCATCCGGGTGAGGTCATCGGCGGCGGCCGGCCTCATGCGATTCGACGATTCCATGCGACTCACACCACGCGACGGACGAAGGGATCCGAGCTGATGCCCTGGGCGAGGATGTCGCGGCTCCACTGCCTGGCGCTGAACAGGCTGTGGTCGCGGTAGTTTCCGCAGCTTTCGATGGTGGTGGCGGGCACGTCGTCCCAGGTCGCCTCGAAGCCGATGAACTCCAGGGACTCCTTGAGGGCCTTCGCCACGTCCACGGTGCTGTGCTCGCCCCAGGTGAGCAGATGGAAGCCGGTGCGGCATCCGAACGGCGAGCAGTCGATGTAGCCGGGAATGCGCTTGCGCAGCTGCACGGCGAGCGTGTGCTCGATGGTGTGCAGACCGGCGGTGGGAATGGCGTTCTCGTTGGGCTGGACGAGCCTGAGGTCGTAGTTCGAGATGACGTCCCCGTGTGGCCCCTTCTCGGTGTCGATGTACCGCACGTAGGGGGCCTTCACCTTGGTGTGGTCGAGCTGGAAGCTCTCCACGACGGGTTCCTCCCCGCCGTCCTTTGCCGTCGTGGCATCCGTCGTATTCTCACTGTTCATCTCTGTTCGATGTCCTTTCCTCGGATGATGTCCTGGATGATGATGCGGCATGGGATGCCGCACCACGTGATGATCGTCCGGCTCCTGCACGACCCGAGGGCCCACCCGCGGACTCCCCCGCCGTCCCGGACGAGGCGATAAGCCGCATGAAGCGGCGACCGTAGCGGGCGAGCTTGGCCTGTCCCACCCCGTCGACGGCCAGGAACTGGGCGTCGGTGAGAGGCCGTATCCGCGCCATGTCCCTCAGGGACCGGTCGGAGAAGACCATGTAGGGCGGCCGGCCCATCTCGGAGGCGATATCACGGCGCAGGCCGCGCAGGCGGGAGAACAGCTCCTCGTCATCCGAGGAGACCACCGCTCCGAAGCTCGCTGCGGAATCCGCGCCCGCGGAGCCCGGACGCATCCACGGCTCGACGGCACCACGCCGCTGCAGCCGTCTCATCTCGTAGCGGAACCCCGGGGACGCCGTTCGGGCGGCGTCGGGGCCGAAGCCCACGACGGGAAGCCTCCCCTCGCTGATGCGCAACAGCCCATCCGCCGCCATCTGGTTGAGCACGTCGCGGATCGTACGCTCGGGGATGGAGGCCAGGGAGCCGAAGCTGGGAAGCCCGTCGAGACCGCGCTCCGTCAGCTCGCGCGTACCGGATCCATGAAGAACCGACACGACCTTCCCGGCGCCGAAGCGCTGTCCAAGGTCGTGCACGCAGCGGCTGATGGCCACGGCCACCTCCGTCACGTCCTGCCGGGAGACCTCGCCCTCGCAGTTCGAGCACATGCCGCAGTGCACGTCGGACGCCTCGGTTCCGGCCACCTCGTCGGACGCCTCCGTCCGACCGGCGGATTCGGCCTCGAAGTACCGGGTGATGTAGCGATGCAGGCACCCCGTGGTGCGGCAGTAGCCGACCATGACGTCCAGCAGGCGGCGATGCCCCATCAGCACGGCCTCCTGCCGCTCGGGGGTGAGCCTGTCGTTCGTCTCCCCCCGGGCGATCAGCCGACGTCGGGTGACGACGTCCGATTCGTTCCACAGCAGCGTGCATCGGGCCGATTCCCCGTCACGCCCCGCCCGTCCGGCCTCCTGGTAGTAGGCCTCGAGGCTGTCGGGGATGCCGTGGTGGATGACGTAGCGCACGTCGGATTTGTCGATGCCCATGCCGAAGGCGTTGGTGGCCACCGCCACGGACGCCCGATCGGTGACGAAGTCGCGCTGGGCGCGGTCCCTGTCCGCGGGGGACATGCCGGCATGATAGGCGACGGCCTTCACCCCGCGGTCCCGCAGCAGGGCGGCGACGTCCTCCGTCTGGCGCCTCGTCGTGCAATAGACGATCCCCGACTCATCGCGGTGGGCAAGGGCATAGCCCGCGATCCAGGACTTTCTGCGACGGGAGTCCATGGGGATGACGTCGAAGTAGAGATTCGGCCTGTCGAAGTTCGTGACGAGCACATGCGGGTCGCGCAGGCCGAGCAGAGCGACGATGTCCCGCCGCACCCGTTCCGTTGCCGTCGCGGTGAAGGCCGCGACCACGGGCCGTCGGGGAAGCGCGGCGATGAAGTCGCCGATTCCGAGATACGAGGCGCGGAAGTCCTGCCCCCACTGCGAGACGCAGTGCGCCTCGTCCACGGTGACGAGGCCGATGGGAATCCGGGCCGCGAAATCACGGAAGCGCGCAGTCTCCAGACGTTCCGGAGCGACGTACAGCAGCCGCACATCCCCTCGAGCGGCGCGGGCGAACGTCTCGTCCTGCTGCGCGGGGTCCTGCCCTCCCGTGATGCAGGCCGCCTCAAGGCCCGCGTCGACAAGCGCGTCGACCTGATCGCGCATCAGGGAGATCAGCGGTGATATCACCAGCGTCAGTCCCGGCATGACGGCGGCGGGAACCTGGAAGCAGACCGATTTTCCGGCCCCCGTGGGCATGACGCCGAGCGCGTCATGCCTCGTCAGTATCGCATCCACGAGCTCCTCCTGCCCGGGACGGAAGCGCTCATGGCCGAAATATCGCCGAAGCGCCTCCAGCGGGGTCATGGCGGGGCCGGTCGTCCCCGAGGACTCCGCGGGGATTCGCGACGGGACGTCGTAGGAGGTGTCAGGGCTCATACCTGCGAGACTAGACGGGGCCGCCGTCAGCGACGTCTCAGATTCCGCGGATGGCGTCGAAGGCCTGGCCGAGGTCGTCGAGGAGGTCGTCGACCCCCTCGACGCCCACGGACAGCCTCACGAGATTCGCCGGAACCGCAAGCGTGGTACCGGCCACGGAGGAATGCGTCATGGCGGCCGGATGCTCGATAAGGGATTCGACGCCCCCGAGGGATTCCGCGAGCGTGAAGATCCTCGTGGCGCCCGCGAAGGCCCTGGCGGCCTTCTCCCCGGCCCTGAGCTGGACGGACACCATGCCACCGAACCCGCCGTGCATCTGACGGGCGGCGACGTCATGCCCCGGATGGCTTTCGAGGCCGGGGTACCACACACGCTCCACCTCGGGCCGGCCGGAAAGCCATTCGGCCACCTTCAACGCGTTCTCGCTGTGCCGATGCACGCGCAGATCCAGCGTCTTGAGGCCTCGGATGTCAAGCCACGAGTCGAAGGGCGACGGCACGGCCCCGGCCGCGTTCTGGAGGAAGGCGACCCTGTCGCGCAGCTCCTCGTCGTCCAGCACGACGGCGCCGCCGACGACGTCCGAATGGCCGCCGATGTACTTGGTGGTGGAGTAGGCCACCGCGTCCGCGCCCTCCTCGAGGGGGTGCTGGAGCACCGGGGAGGCGAAGGTGTTGTCGACGACGACCTTCGCGCCGGTGCGATGCGCCACCTCGGCGGTGGCGGCTATGTCGGTGATGCCCAGCAGCGGGTTGCTCGGGGTCTCCACCCATACGTAGGCGTAGCTGCGCGCCTCGAGCGCGGCGGTGACGGCCTTCAGGTCGGTCATGTCGACCACGTCAAGTCCGACCCCCCAGGGGACGAACACCTTGGACAGCAGGCGGTAGGTGCCTCCATACACGTCGTTTCCGAGCAGGATGCGCTGGCCCGGCAGAACGCTCGAGCGCAGCAGCACGTCGATCGCGGCGAGCCCCGAGGAGAAGGCGATCGCGTATCGCGCTCCCTCGATGGCGGCCAGCTGGGCGTCGAAGGAGTCGCGCGTGGGGTTGACGGAGCGGCTGTAGTCGTAGCCGTGGCGCAGACCGCCAACGCCGTCCTGCTTGAAGGTTGATGTCATGTAGATGGGCGTGATGACGGCTCCCGTGGTGGGGTCCGGCTCCTGGCCCGCATGGATGGCCCGTGTGGCGAGCGCGGCGCGCGTGAGGTCGAGGCTGTTCTGCTCGGTGGTCATGGTGTGTGTTCCTTTCATTCCCCGTGAAGGGTGGGCATGCCGTTCCGGCCGATGGGCGGGAGCGGGCGATTGAGTTATCGGTTCCGTGATGACGCGTTATGGGGGTCTGCGATGGAGGGCGTATTCGCGGTCAGGCGAGGTGGTCTAGAGGTAGCGCGCGGCGAGGGGCTCCGGCGTGGTGCGACCGACGACGTCGGCATAGCCGTGGTCACGCATCCAGTCGTCGCTGAAGATCTTCTCGAGGTATCCGCGCCCCGAATCGGGGAGGATGACGACCATGAGCTCGTCCTCGTCGAGGTCGTGCGCCTTCGCGTATCTCACGGCGCTGACGACGGCCATCCCGGAGGACCCTCCGACCAGCAGCCCCTCCTCGGAGGCGAGGCGCCGGGTCATCTCGAAGGCCTCGGCGTCGGTGACCTGGACGATCTCGTCGGGGATGCTCCTGTCGAAGGCCCTGGGGAAGAAGTCCTCCCCCACGCCCTCGATGTCGTATTGGTGGACGTTCTCCGGATCGGAGTAGATGGAGCCTTGGGGGTCGGATCCGACGACGACGACGCCACCGTCCGAGACCTCCTTGAGGTAGCGGCCGGTTCCGGAGATGGTCCCTCCCGTGCCGATCCCGGCCACCAGATGCGTGATGCGATGGTCGGTGTCGCGCCAGATCTCGGGACCCGTGGTCTCGTAATGGCTGAGCGGCCCGTTGGGGTTCGAGTACTGGTTGGGCTTGAAGGCGCCGGGGATGCTTGCCGCGAGACGGTCCGAGACGTTGTAGTAGGAGCGCGGGTCCGAGGGCTCGACGTTCGTGGGGGCCACGACGACCTCCGCTCCGTAGGCCCGCAGCACGGCGCGCTTCGATTCGGAGACCTTGTCGGGCACGACGAAGATCGTCCGGTACCCGCGCTGCTGGGCGACGAGGGCCAGCCCCACCCCCGTGTTCCCGCTGGTGGGCTCGACGATCACGCCGCCGGGCCTCAGCTGTCCGGAGCGCTCGGCGGCGTCGATGATGCGCTCGGCGATGCGGTCCTTGGAGGATCCGCCGGGATTGAGATACTCGATCTTGACGGCGATGGTGGCGCGCACCCCGTCGGTGACGTGGTGCAGGGCGACAAGAGGACTGCCGCCGATGAGGTCCGTGATGGAGTCGTGGATGGTCATGATGTCTCGTTTCCGGAAGCGTGCTTCCTGGTCATTCGGGTTTCGTGGACTTGATGAGGGATTCCCGCTCGGGGATGCCGCGAGGGGTTCCGTCCGTCCCCGAACGGGAGGGCGACGCAGGTCTGGGAGAAGACAGAGGGAAAGGATGGCCGGATGCGAATCATCCGCGGTCATTCATCGCAGGACGGTATGGAAAACACGCCTGACTGCAGGCCTCGAGGGCATGCATGAAGATTTCGCGCCCAAATCGGCGCCGCCTATCTCCCGATCTCCAGTTATGCGTTGTCGCCCGCTCGCCCGAAGGCGTCGGTCAGCGACAACAGCAACATGAGAGATAAGCCATGCCTCACACCCTAGCACCGCGCGGTCGCACGGCGTGTCGGTCAGCGAGGCCGACCGGGATCCCCGGATACGTCCTCCCCTCCGGTGCCGCGACGGGAACGTGGCGACGCGAGACGCACCGCCTCCTCCGCCACGTCGTCGCGACGGGCACGGAGAAGGGGAAGGCGCGGAGCAATACTCCCGTTGCGGGCATGCCCTAGGGTGGGCCGCATGGATGTCATCGAAACACAGAAGGACCGCACGGACCTGCCTCTTGTCGTCATGCCCAGCGTCATCGCGTCCATGGTGAAGCCCTTCACCGATCTTCTTGGGCTGCTCCATGACGTCGCCCGCGTGCGGATGTGGACCGACTCCACCCTCGACGCCGACGAGATCGTCCGCCGGTGTGAGGGAGCGGACGCGGTGGCCGTGCTGGGATTCCACGTGACGGACGCGCTCTACGTGCGTCTGAGGGACCATGTGCGCTGCTTCGCCTTCGGCGGCACGGGGGTGGCCAGCTACATCGACATGCAGAGAGCGAAGCGCGACGGCATCGCCGTGTGCAACGTCGTACGGTATGGTGACCACGCCGTAGCCGAACACGCCATGGCACTCGTCCTGGAACTGGCCCGTCATGCCGGTGCACTCGACCAGGACGTGAGAGCCGGCCACTGGCGGGGAAGGGACGGGATATCGCTGCACGGACGGACTCTGGGACTCGTCGGCTTCGGCGGCATCGGTCAGGCCATGGCGTCCATCGCCGCGGGGTTCGGCATGGAAATTCTGGCATGGAACTCGCATCTGCATGCCGACGCCGTGAAGCGGTACGACGTCAGACCCGTTGACTCCATCAGAGACCTCTTCGCATCCTCGGACGTCGTCAGTCTGCATCTGCCCCTGCTGGACTCCACGCGGGGGGTCGTCACCGCGAAGGACCTCGATGCGCTACGTCCCGGAACCCTGTTCGTCAACACCGCCCGTGCGGAGATCATCGAGGAGGGGGCGCTGACCCGGCGACTGTCGCGAGGGGACGTCCCGGCGGGTCTCGACGTGTTCGAACGGGAGCCGCTGCCCAAGGACGACCCGCTGCTGCGGATTCCGGGGGTGGTGGTGACCCCCCATGTCGCCTGGCGGACGGATGAAGCGTTCCGGGGGCTCACGGAACAGGTCATTCGTTCCATGTCCTCCTTCCTGGCCGGCGGACGATTCAATCGCGTCATCTGAGGGCTCAGGGGACCTCCACACGACTTCCCCCCTACGCTCCGGAACAGCGGTGACGCCATGGAGTTCGGATCCGGGGCGTCACGGGGCGATGTCATGTGGCATCCGCACCGCATTCGTCGGGCTCCGCGTCCGGTGCGACGGCGTCGGGCATGGTGGCGGCCGCGATCAGTGCGCGCGCATAGTCGGTGCGGGGCGAGCGCAGAACATGCGATGTCGGACCCTCCTCCTCGAGGCGGCCGTCGTGGAGCACGACGATGCGGTCGGCCAGTCGATGGACGACCCCCAGGTCATGGGAGACGATGAGCAGCGCCATGTCGGGAGCGGCCCGGCGAATCGCCGCCAGAGAGTCGACAAGCCGCATCCTCGCCACGACGTCGAGCGAACTCATCGGCTCGTCGGCGACGACGAGCCGGGGACCCAGGACCAGCGCACGGGCGATGACCGCACGCTGCGCCTGTCCGCCGGAGACGTCCGAGGGATAGAGGGGCAGGAACACGTCCGAGTCGAGTCCGGCCGCGGACATCGCCCACCGGACGCGCTCGGCGATCCGGTCGGAATCCCTCCATCCGGCGATCCGCAGCGGCTCCGCCACCGACCGGCCCAGCGGCCAGCGCGGATCGAGGGCCAGAAGCGGGTTCTGGAACACCAGCCCCGCCTCGGAACGAAGAGCCCGCCACCCGGCCGAGCGTCGTCCCGACACGGGAAGCCCGCGGTACGCCACCTCGCCGGCGGCGGCCGTCGCCAGACCCAGCAGAGTCCTCACCAGGGTGGTCTTGCCCGATCCTGAACCGCCGATAATCGCCAGACACTCGCCGGGGAACAGGTCGACGTCCACCCCGTGCAGCACGAGACGCCGGCCGCGACCACGTCCAAGGTCCACGGCGAGGCCGCGGGCGGACAGAAGAGGACGTTCCGTCGTCGCCCCATCCTGGGTCTCGGTCTCAGTCGCGTTCCGCTCGTCCGCTTCATGTCCATCCGCGTACCGGTCATCTCTGTGACGGTCATCCGCGTCTGGCGCCTCACGCCCCGCCATTCGGTGCTCCCTCCCGATCCTCGTTCGTCCGGTTTCCCCCATCCAGGCCGAGATCCTCCGATCCGTCACCGCCAACGGCGTCACCGTCGTCATCGCGGCCCCGCAGGGTGAGCAGACGGGCGGCCCGGGAGAGCACGCGGCCCTCCTCGCTGGAGGGGGAGGAGATCAGAGCCCGAGTCGGCCCCTCCTCGACGATGCGGCCGGCCGAGAGCACATGGCAACGCGTCACCGCCCGCGACAGAACCGCATAGTCGTGGGTGATGAGCAGCAGCGATGCCCCAAGGTCGTCGACGAGCGAGAGGAGCAGGTCGATGACCTCCCTTTGGATGAGGGAGTCAAGCGCCGTGGTGGGCTCGTCGGCGATGATGAGCCGCGGCGAGGAGATGAGGGCCATGGCGATGCACACGCGCTGCTGCTGACCGCCCGACAGTTCGTTCGGATACCGCCGCATCGTCTCGGGGCCGAGGCCGACGCGGCCCAGCATGTCCTTGGCCCGACGCCGCCGCTCCTGGCGGGACAGGTCATAATGGAGCCGCAGGGGAAGCTCGACCTGATCACCGATTCGCGTTACGGGGCTGAGGGCCGATCCGGGGTTCTGGAACACGGTCCCCACCGTCCTGCCGCGGAAGGAGGCAAGTCGCTCCTCTGGGGCTCCCACCACCTGCACGCCGCCGAGAAGTATGGAGCCGCCGACCTGGGCCCCGTCGGGCGGAAGCCCCACCAGGGTCCGCGCAAGGAGGGACTTGCCCGATCCGGATGCGCCGATGAGACCGACTCTTTCGCCGTCGCCGATGTCGAGGTCCAGCCCGTCGAGGATCCTGTGGCCGCTGACGGCCACGCACAGCCCACGCACATGGAGGCTCATAGGCCCTCCTTCCGCTTCCGCGCTGCGCCGCGGGAGCTCCGTGAGACCTCATACGACGAGACCCGGCGCAGAAGGGGGTTGGCCACGGGATCGACGGCCTCGCCCAGGGCGTCGCCGAAAAGGTTCAGCGCCGCCACGACCACGGTCACGACGAGTCCGGGCCAGACCACGGTGAGCGGATGGACGCTGACGAGTCCCACGGAGGCCGCCAGGGAGGACCCCCAGCTGGGAGTCCCCGTCGGCACTCCGATGCCCAGATAGGTGAGTCCCGATTCGGCAAGCACCGCCGTGGCCGCGGACAGCGACAGCTGCACGGCGAGGACGGGCACGGCGTTCGGGATCACATGGCCGAGGACGATCCGCGCCCATGACCCTCCGCTGGCCCGGGCGGCCTCGACGTAGCCGGAGCGGGAGGCGAGAAGAACGCGCGGACGCGCCACGCGGGCGAGGTTGAGACCGTATCCCAGACCGCAGGCGAGCACGACGACCGCGACGCCGGCTCCCAACGGCACCGCGAGGATCAGCGCCACCAGCACCGTGGGGATGGAGATGAGCGCATCCGTCATGACGGCCATGGCCGCCGACGCCGCCGGGCCTGCGGCCGCCATGAAGCCAAGCAGCAGCAGCCCCTCGATCGCCGCCAGAGCGGTGGTGAGAAGCACGATGAGAAGGTCGATGCGCGATCCGGCCATCAGCCAGCTGAGGACGTCGGCGCCCGTGCCGTCCGTCCCCAGCGGATGCCCAAGCGACGGCCCCTGCCAGGCGTCATAGCCGTTCGCCTGGGTCAGCGGCACCGGCGTCCAGACGCAGGACGTGAGCGCGACGACGATCCAGAGGGCGATGACGACCACACCGAATCGGCCCTGAGGATGCGACCACAGCGAAATGGCGACGGCACGGACCCTCATGCGCGGCCCTCCTCAGGACGAGCCCTCCGCAAACGGGGGTCGAGCAGCGAATGCAGCAGGTCGACGACCAGGCCGATGGCGAGGAACAGCGCGGCGAGAAGGAACAGCTCGCTCTGCACGACGAGAAGATCCCTGTTCCCCACGTCCTGCAGCAGCCCCGAGCCGAGGCCGGGCAGAGCGAACAGGCTTTCGACGACCATCACCCCCGTCACCATGCTCGCCAGGGTGAGGCCCACGACGGAGACGAGCTGCGGCATCGCCAGACGCAGGCCCACCCGGACGCCGGCCTCCCGCCGTGTCATGCCGCAGGCCATGGCCATGGCCACGCTGTCATCCGATACGGCCTCGGCGAGCGCCGACCGAACATAGCGCATCATCTGCGCGCCGACGATGACGCCGACCGTCAGGGCGGGAAGCGCCAGAGACTCCAGCGCACGACCGGGCGAGGCCCAGCCGTCGTCAGGGAACCCCTGGGAGGGCAGGACGCCGAGGATTCCCGTGCCACGACCGAACAGCAGCAGAAGCAGCAGCCCCGCCCACAGCGCCGGGACGGATCCGCCGACCACGGCGACCATGTGGATGGCGGACCGCACGGATCCGCGTCGAGCCAGCACGGCCGCACAGCCGGCCGGCAGCCCGACGGCGAGCGCCACGGCCATCGACAGCAGGATGAGCGGGATGGTGATGCGGGCACGGATGGCGATCTGCGAGGCCACCGAGCGTCCGGTGAGCATCGAGGCGCCGATGTCGCCACGCGCAAGCCCACCGACCCAGTCGACGTACTGCTCGGCCAGCGGCCGGTCGAGTCCGAAGCGCGTGCGCAGCGCGGCCACCCGGGCGGGCGAGGCATTGGTCCCCGCCATCACCGAAGCCATATCCCCCGGCAGTATCCGCAGCGCGACGAACACGAGAACCGACACGAGGATGAGGGCCACGGCGAACATGGCCAGACGGCCAAGGACGAATCGCATGACGACCTTCCCGGTCCGCCCCGCGTCCTGCGGTGGCGGCCTTGAGCGGCGCCTCGCCCACGCGACCGCCTCGCGGGCGGTACCGCGGGCCGCTCACCGATTCACACTACCCTTGTCGCCGCATCCGCGACAGCCATCGCGCGAGCGCGACGAAGGGGCAGGATGGTCCGAGGCGTCGCGAGCGCAGACGCGCCGCGCCGCCGTCCTCGCGGGCGCGGGCCTCCGGGAAGAGTGTCGACGCCCCTTCCGCCGATGCGGTCCCACCGGCGTGATCCGTCTCCTCGTTCCTCGTCGCACTCGTCATCATGACCGTCCTTTCCGTCGATCCGTCGCGCTGCGGCCCCTGGCCGACGGATCCGAGACACGCGTTATGCCCTGGCCGAAACGCCGTGGGCCCCATTATACCCCCTGGGGTATCATGAGGCCATCACCAGTACGACGACGCGAAAGGACGGCCATGCACCTGGTCATCATCGGAGGAACGGCAGCCGGAATGAGCTGCGCCGCACGCGCCCGGCGCCTCGACGAGAAGGCGTCCATCACGGTCCTCGAATCCACCCGGCACGTCTCCAGCGCCAGCTGCGGGCTGCCCTACTACGTCTCAGGGACCATACCCCACCGCGAGGCCCTCGAGGTCGAGACGCCCGAGACGCTTCTCGCCTCGCTGAACATCGACGTGAGGCTCGGAAGCACCGTCACGGGTCTCGACCCCGCCGAACGCGCCGTGCAGGTCTCCACCGCCGACGGCGAGAGGGACGTCCCCTATGACGCGCTCGTCATCGCCACCGGGACGAGGGCGGCCCTTCCTCCCGTCCCCGGACTGGACTCGCCGCGCGTCCACACGCTGCGGACCATCGGCGACGCCGTGGCGCTTCGGGAGGTTCTCACGCACCACTCCGGTCCCGCACCCCTCCGCGCCCTCGTGATCGGCGCGGGCTTCATCGGGCTGGAGGCGGCCGAGAACCTCGCCGACGCCGGCGCCGTCGTGACCATCGTCGACGGAGGCCCCCATCCCCTGTCGCCCCTTGACGCGGACATCGCGACCTATGCAATCCAGGCGCTGGCGGCCCTCGGGGTCTCGTCGCATATGTCGACGACGGTGGTCTCGCTGTCCGACGAGGGCGGTTCCGCCGTCGCCATGCTGTCGGACGGGACCCGCGTCGAAGCGGACGCCGTCGTGGTGGCCACCGGCGTGCGGCCCAACTCCGAACCCTTCGTGTCCGCCGGCGTAAAGGCCGACCACGGGTGGATCGACATGGACGCCCACGGCCGCACGTCCCTCCCGTCAGTCTGGGCCGTCGGCGACGTGACGCTTCGGACGGACGCCGTCACCGGAGCCCGGCATCCGCTGGCGCTGGCGGGGCCCTCGAACAGGGACGGCAGACTGGTCGCCGACGCCATCCTCTCCCCTGACTCCGCCAGACCCCTGCCATCCGTCGTGGGGACCGCGATCGTGCGCATAGGACGCACCGTCATCGGCATGACGGGAGCGTCCGGCGAGGCGCTGGACAGGGCGTCCATCCCCTTCCACACCCTGCATCTGCAGCCCTCCCAGCACGCGGGATACTATCCGGGCGCCCAGGACGTCGACCTCAGGGTCCATGTGGGGGCGGACGGCAGGCTTCTCGGCGCCCAGGCCGCCGGAGGCGACGGCGTCGACAAGCGCATCGATGTCCTGGCCACGGCCATCAGGGCCGGCATGCGGGCGGAGGACCTCATCGACCTCGACCTCGCCTACGCCCCTCCATTCGGATCCGCGAAGGACCCCGTCAACTTCGTCGGCTACATGGCCGACGACCTGTCCACCGGTATGCTCCGGCAGACCGAGCCGGAGCAGCTTCCCGCCGCGATCGGCGGGATGATGATCCTCGACGTGCGCACACCCGCGGAATTCGACCGCTGGCATCTGCCGGGGGCGATCAACATCCCCCATACACGGATGCGGGAGCGTCTCGACGAAGTCCGAGCGAACGCAGCAGGACGGCGCGTGCTCGTCGTCTGTGCCTCCGGCAAAAGGGCCTACCTCGCGCATCGCGTACTGGAATCGGCGGGAATCGACTCGACCGTGCTGGCCGGGGGAATGAACACTTTGGAAAGGTACCTGTAGACATGAACGACGCACGAACGAGAACGCTCCCCGGGGCGCGGACCGCATCCGCGCCCCCGGCCGACGCCGGGCGGAAGGGCGCGGACGACGCCGACTCCCGCAGAGCCATCCTCAACAGGCTGAAAAGAGCCTCGGGACAGCTTGACGCCGTCATCGCCGGCATCGAGCAGGGACGGTCCTGCCGTGACACGATCACGCAGCTCAGCGCCGTGAAGAAGGCCCTGTCCCGCGTCGGCTTCCTCATCGTCACCACGTCGATGCGCGAATGCCTCGGCGCCGACGACGGACCGACGACGGATCCCGGAACGGAGGCGGCGCCCGACGTCCGGGAACTCGAGAAGCTCTTCCTCATGCTCGCATGAGGATCGCGGGGCCTGAACGCCATGACCCCGCATTCCGCGTCCCGGCCATCGTGCGCGGGGTCGCGGGACGGCCATCGCATGGCCATCGGCGCACGGACGGCCCAAGGCCCCGCCCGTGCGAACACCACAACGCTCCGGAAGCCGCCGGGACAGCCAGAAAAAGGAGACATCCATGTGCTACGAAGTCACCTGCCCCATCTGCGGAAAGAGGACGTGGGCCGGATGCGGAATGCACGTCGACCAGGTCATGCGCAACATCCCCAAGGATCAGCGCTGCCCGGGCCACGGAGCCTCGTCCAAGGCCGGAGGCAACGGGTCCGGTCTTTTGTCGCGTCTCTTCGGATGATTGCCGCTCCCCGCCCTCATCGGACCGGGAGCCGTTTCCCGGTCCCCGCATGCCCGAGCGGAAGCGGGGGCACCCACCGTCATTCCATCCGGTACGCCACCTTCCACAGCGGCATGAGGGTCTGGTTGAGGTTCGTCGGGAACCCGGTGACCCCCTTCGCCCATGCCGTGGAGATGCGGTAGTTGAACAGCCAGTCGGCGGGCGCGTCCTCGGAGACCAGGCGCGCGGCCTTCCTCAGCAGGCGGTCGGTGGTCGCCGCGTCCGTCGAGGCCATGGCCTGCCCGTACAGCGATTGCACGGTGGCGTTGTCGTAGCCGTAGTAGTAGTCGGCGTCGGTCCACTGATAGAAGTCATGGCTTTCGTTATGGTCCACCAGAGACAGGTCGTAGTCGTGGTTCGTGTACACGTTCTGCAGCCAGGTCGCGAACTCCACGACGTTGACGGTGAGCGTCACCCCCACGCGGGCGAGCTGGGTCTTCAGCTGCCGGCCTATCTCGGTCCCGTAGACGTTCGCGTAGGTGAGGGTGAGCGTCAGCGGGTGGTCGGCATCGTAACCGGCCTCGGCCAGTAGGGTCCGGGCCTTCGCCTCATCATGCGGATACAGGCCCGTGAGATCCGCATAGCCGGGATCGAGCGAGGGGATGGGACCTCCGAGGGCCTTGTCCACTCCGCCCCGGGCGGCGATCAGCTCGTCGGAGTCGATGGCGTAGCGCAGCGCCTGCCTCACCCGCCTGTCGGAGGTGGCCTTCCCCTTCCCGTTGAAGGCGAGGACGTACTTGTCCGTCCCATCGCCCACCTTCACCGTGTAGCGCGCCGTGTCCTTCGAGAACGTCGAGGCGAGGTTCTGGCTTACCGGGGCGAGGATCTGGACGGTTCCGGACTTCAGGGCGTTCACCGCGGCGTTGTCGTCCGTGTAGTAGCGCAGCACGATCGTCCGCGTCCGCGGCGTGTCCTTCCCCGTGTAGCGGGTGTTCGCCTTCAGCGTTATGGAGGTTCCCGAGCGGAAGGAGGAGACCACGTACGGCCCCGACCCCACGGCGGAGGTCCGTGCATCGTAGTCGGCGTCCTTGTCGAACACCAGCCCCGGCCGCCCGGCGAGCACCCACAGCAGATCCGCGTACGGCTTCGTGAGGACGATCCTTACGGTGTGGGCGTCCACGGCCTCGATGGAGGAGAAGTTCCTCAGCAGCGAGGCGTCGACGTACTGCCGGCTGACGAGCTGACGGATCGACCAGACCACGTCGTCGGCGTCCAGGCGGTCGCCGTTGGAGAACGTCACTCCATGCCGAAGCCTGAAGACGTAGGTCCTCCCATCGGAGGAGGTCGTCCATGACGTCGCCAGCGACGGAATCACGGTATTGTCGGAATTCCGACCGACCAGTCCCTGGTACACGTTGCCGATGAGCACCTGGTCGAGCGCGGATCCGGACTGGTTGCGGATGTCCAGGTTGGTCGGCGCCAGTTTGAGGCCGATGCTCACCGTGTCCGCCAATGCCGTGGAGGAGGACGACCGACGCGTCCTGACGACGAGCAGCGAGACCACCACGGCCACGACGAGGAGCGCGGCCAGCGCCACCCATGGCCACCGTCGGCGGCGACGCGGAGGGCGCTCGCGGGCGGCCAGCGAGTCGTCCAGGCTGCCCATCGATGCCCCATGCCGACCGTCTCCGTCGTCGTTCCCAGGTCGCCGGACGTCATTCGGGGGTCCGACGGGCTCCTCGTGCAGAATCCCCCCGGATCCGGCGACCAGCCCCTCTCGCCCCGTCCCGGCGCCGCTCCCTCCGGTTGACGTCGCCGGGCCTCTCGTTCCCTCATCGCCGCTCGCGGTCGCGTCGGACGATCCGTACGCGCCATGGTTTTCTGACATTGTCCCCAGCCCTCTTCGTCGGGGCGTCATGACCCGTCCCCTCCGCCGCCGAAGGACGACGGGCGACGAGGGGGCCGCACCATGCACGCCATGAACTCATGAATCTCGCTGGACGCCCATCGGGTCGCCCGCCGCCTTCAGCGTATACCGCATCGAGGATGGCATGGGGATGACGTATGAGGAGCCGGGACCTCCCCGCCCTTCCGGACACGTCCGCGGAATCGCGGGTCGGCCGCGAGGGCCATGGTCCCCGGAACTCATCCGTGGCGATGTCATCTCTCCCGCCGGCCGACCACACGGGAATCCTATGATGGATGCCAAGGGGTCCGCGCGCATACGGCGACGGATCCGCCATCCACGGTCAGGGAGGCCCCATGCTCGTCGCCGTCGACATCGGCAACACCAACATCGTCCTGGGTTTCCTGGCCGGCTCGCGGATAGTGGCGGCGCACAGGATCTCCACCCGCACCCCCCGCACCGCCGACGAGTACGGCCTGCTGCTCACGCAGCTGCTGGCTCTGCACGACATCGCCTCCGACGACGTCGAGGACGTCATCGTCTCCTCCGTCGTGCCGAAGATCATGCACTCCTTCCGCGGCGGCATCGTCACGTATCTGAAGGTCGACCCGATGGTCGTCGGCCCCGGCATCCGATCCGGCATGCGCATCGACATCGAGGACCCCAAGACGCTGGGAGCCGACTGCCTCTCCGACTGCGCAGGAGCCTACTACCTCTACGGCGGTCCGGTTCTGGTCGTCGACTTCGGCACGGCCACCACGTACAACTACGTCGACGCCTCGGGAACCATCACGTGCGGGCTCATCACCACGGGCATCCGGACGGGCGCCGCGGCATTGTGGGACTCGGCCGCGCAGCTGCCGGAGGTGGAGATCACCAGACCCACCACCATCCTCACCCGGGATACGCGCACGGCCATGCAGGCCGGCCTGTACTACGGATTCCTCGGAGGCGTCGAAAGAACCATCGCCCAGTTCCATGAGGAGATCGACGAGGACTTCCGCGTCATCGCCACGGGAGGGCTCGGAAGGATCTTCGCCGACCGCACCGATCTCATCGATGTGTACGATCCCGAACTCATCCTCAAGGGGATGGCCGTCATCCACGCGCGCAACCGCCGGTAAGGCCGCGTCGGCCGACCTGCGATTCCGCGGCCGGCGAGACCGGTCATGGGCGCGGACGCCGCGTCGGCGCGATCCGTCTCCCGCGACGCGAATCCCGAAGCGCTATTCCACGGTGAAGCCCTGGTTGCCCCCGTATTCCAGCAGATCCTGCTGCCAGAGCTCCACGCCGTCCATCAGCGACACCTTCTGACCGGGGAATTCGGGAACCGTCACGGTGCCTCCTCCGTCCTTCACCCCTCCGGCCATAAGGCGGGCGACCGCGTCATCGAACCTCGCCTTGCCCGTCGACCAGACATACGCCTTCCCGACCGTGGATGCGAAGTCATTGCGCGAATACACCTCGAAGGGCAGATACTGATAGCCCACGGAGACGTCCGAAGCGGCCTGGGCGAACACCTTGTTGAACTTCTGGCCGCCGAAATAGTCGACGTTGATCCCCCGTGAGTCCAGGATGGTCGTCCGATTGAGGAACGCCGGGTCACTGAGAGTACGCACATCGGCGGGGAACGACCCGCTCGCCACACGGGTGTCGATGCCCTCGCTTGAATGGCACACGTAGGCGATGAAACGATAGGCGGCATCGGGCTTGCGCGAGGATTTGAGGATGGCCAGTGCCGACCCTCCCTCCTCGGAGTTCGTCGTCGACCCGTCCTTGGTGGGCATCGTCGTCACGCGCCAGAGCCCCGAGGTGCCCGTGACGTCCGATAGCAGAAGGGAAGGCAGCCAGGCCCCGGAGAAGATCGACGCCACGGTCCCCTCGCCGACCGCCTTCTTCCAGGAGTCCGACCATTCGGTGAGATTCGTCGCGATGAGGCCGTCGTCGATCATCTTCTGCCAGAAGGCGGCGAAGGACCTGGTCCCCTTGTCGCTCGTCAGCGAGATGCTCACCGTCCGGCCGTCCTTCGACGTACGGAAGGGACGTCCTCCGGCCAGCCAGACCATGGAGGTGAAGAAGCTGGCGTCCCCGGAGTCGGCCGCGATGTACACGCCGATCTTCTTGAGCTTCTTGGCGGCTCTGTAGTAGTCGTCCCAGGTCCGGATCTTCGTGGCGTCGACGCCTGCCGCCTCGAACACCGACTTGTTGTAGAAGAAGGCCATCGGACCGGAGTCCAGCGGCAGCGCGTATACCTCGTCGTTGATGCTCACCGACGACCAGGTTCCTGGCGTGAAGAAGCCCGACATCCCCCGCGTCCTGTCGGTGACGTCCACCAGCTGGCCGCTGACGGCGTACTGCGGCAGCACGGAGTATTCGAGCTGGACGACGTCCGGCGTGCCGTAGCCGTTCTGGATCGCCGAGTTGAGCTTGTCATATCCGCTGGTCTCGGTGAGGTCGATGCGGATGTCCGGGTTGGCCTTCTCGAACTTCTCCGCGAGGGAGACCATGCTGGGCTCCCACGACCAGACCGAGACCACGGTGCGGTTGTCCCGTCTGCCGCAGGCGGCCGAGCTCAGCGCCATCACGATGGCCAGCAGCATGACCGCGAACCGGGAGACGCGCCGCCCCGGCCGACCCCGGAGCCGCATCGCATGCCGTCGTGCCATCAGGACGTCCTTCCGCATGTGCGGGCTCCCACCATCGATCCGCAGAGCCCTCCCGCCCTACGAGTGTACGACCCGCGTCCCGGATGAGGTTCCGTCGGCGCGACCACGGACCGCCGCCGACGGTCATCGGTCGCTTGCCGCAGCGGTCAGGGGAATCCGCGAGACGAACTCGCGGGTCTCCCCGGTCGCCGGGTCGACGAAGCGCAGCGACCTCGCCACCAACTGCAGAGGACTGGCAAAATCGTCGTAGGGCCTGTCGAGCACGCGCGGATACAAGTCGTCGCCGAGGATGGGAAGCCCCAGGGAGCACATATGCAGCCGCAACTGATGCGTCCTGCCCGTCCGCGGATGCAGCACATAGCGGCGCAGGCCGGCGGCGACGGTCTCCCCCGCCTCGATGAGGGTTTCGGCGTTCATGTCGCCATCCGTCTCGTAGGCCTGCAGCACGCCGCGGGTCTTGACGATATGCGAGCGCCTGAACATGGGGAAGGAATGGGGCGGATCCAGCGGCGTCGCCTCCCCGTGCCGGGGCGGGGCGACCGGAAGCTCCGGTCCGATGCATTCATAGGTCTTCTCCACCCGCCGGTTCTGGAAAAGCAACTGATAGGCGCCACGCCAGAAGGGGACGCGGACGAACACCACGACGCCGGCCGTGGCCCGGTCGAGCCGGTGCGCCGGCGTGATGAGAGGGTCGTCGTAGGTCTCGCGCAGCCTTATCAGGGCCGTCTGACGGTACCACATCCCCCGCGGCGTGGTCGCGAGGAAATGCGGCTTGTCAACGACGATGATCCGCTCGTCCTCGTACAGCACATCCAGGGCGAAGGGGATGTCCGGCTCCGAGATGACATGGCGGTGGGCCCCGGTCCCCCGTTGATGCGATGGGGCGGGGATGCTCCCGTGAGAGACGCCGGACCCTGCCCCCGCAGGCGCCTGCGGCGTGTTGGCGTCGAGGCTACTCGACGGTGACGGATTTGGCGAGGTTGCGCGGCTTGTCGACATCATATCCCTTGAGTTGCGCCATATCCATGGCGAAGAGCTGCAGCGGGACCACATCCACGAGCGGGCTGAGCAGGGTGCTGCAGACGGGACGCCAGAACACGGCGTCGGCGTATCTTTCGGCGTCCGGGTCCCCCTCCTCGGCGACGACGACGGTGTAGGCGCCACGCGCCTTCACCTCCTCGATGCCCGAGACGACCTTGTTGTGCAGAACAGCCCGCCCGCGCGAGGAGGGGACGATGACCACGACGGGCTCGCCCTCGTCGACCAGGGCGATCGGACCGTGCTTGAGCTCGCCCGCGGCGAAGCCCTCGGTGAAGGTGTAGGCGATCT
>NZ_CAUTOG010000016.1:0-31667 GCF_963540075.1 uncultured Bifidobacterium sp. | reverse complement strand
TTCGCGGGTACGAGGAAGCCCTGCATACGTTCTCACAGAGAGATTACAACATCCCCGGCATTTCCGAGGTGCTGACGGCACCGCCCGCCATGTTCGGGGAGATCTCTCCGTCCCATGCGGGAACCCCATCGCCAGAACCTCGGATGGGGTCCCGATGAATCACGTCGTCGGGACGAGGAAGAATCCCGATATGGCGGTCATCAGGGACAGGGACATTCCCCGCGGGCGTGAGGCCTTCGCGACGTGGCGTGAGCACAGGACTTCGGAGGTCTGCGCAACCGGCGTGGATGAGACGGGGAGAATGTCGTCCGGCACGCGAACGGCGGGGACGCACGACGCCCGACGGACGCCCTCCAGGCAGGACGTCGCCATGGCGGTGCGCTACACCCTGCATCTGCTCGAGGAACGGGCTCCGGGAGGAGCGGTCGAGGTCCGCGTCCCGCCGTGGGGAGCCGTGAAGATCCTCGCCGGACCGCAGTCCGATCCGCACAATCTCACCCCGCCCGACGTCATCGAGCTGGATCCGGAGACGTGGCTTCGCCTTGCCGCGGGACTGAGCGTCTGGGATGACGAACGCGTGAGCGGTCGCATAACGGCCGTAGGGGAACGCGACGACCTCGGCGGCCTGCTTCCGCTCGTCTGACGGCCCGGACGAAGTCCGGCTCCGCGGACGGGGGGCACCAGGCGGGGGATCACCGCACGCCGCCCCCATGGGAGGGGCGGACGCAGAGGTCAGACCAGGATCCTGCCGCCGCCCCTCGCCGCGAGCCGACGCGCGGACCAGGAGATCGCGTAGTCGAGGACCACGTAGATGAGGGCGGTGACGAGATACACGGGCAGGAGACTGTTGTAGTTGGCGATGACGACCTTCGTGTTCTGCATCATCTCCGGGTACGTCACGACGTACCCGAAGGTCGTGTCCTTGACCACCACGACGAGCTGGGTGACCATC
The DNA here is from genome assembly GCF_963540075.1 of uncultured Bifidobacterium sp. Taxonomy (GTDB): domain Bacteria; phylum Actinomycetota; class Actinomycetes; order Actinomycetales; family Bifidobacteriaceae; genus Bifidobacterium. The sequence continues at coordinate 30,715 of NZ_CAUTOG010000016.1, read as the reverse complement.
GTGGGCACCACGATGCGGAACATCTGCGGAAGGATCACGTAGCGGTAGGACTGCCACCGCCCCAGCCCGAGCGATTCGGCGGCCTCCCCCTGCCCGCGCGGAACGGCCATGACACCCGCCCTGTACACCTCGGCGAGAACGGCCGAGGCGTACATGGTCACGGGGATGACGACCATCCAGTACGTGCTCAGATGGATGCCGAACTGCGAGGGGACGAGGAAGAAGAAGTAGATGAAAAGCAGCGTGGGCGTCCCCCGCAGGAACTCGATGACGGCCGTGGCCAGCCATCTCAGGGGCGCGAAGGAGGCCAGTCGGCCGAACATGAGCACGAGTCCGCCCACGAGGGCGATGGCTCCCGCCCCGGCCGCGGCGCGCAGGGTCCCGATGAAGCCCTGACCAAGGAAGACCCAGACGTTGGCCTGCGAGAACAGGCTCCAGTACCGCTCGTCGAACTGTCCGTTGTCGTACAGGCGAATGACGACAAGAGCGGCGATCGTCGCAAGCGCAACCGCGGAGACGGCGGTCCCGACGATGATGCGACGCCTGGCCCTGGGACCGGGGATCCCGAACAGCGCGCGTTCGGTCGCACTCAGTGCCATGCCGACACCCGCCTTTCGATCTGCCGCCCCACGGCGGCTATGAGCAGACCGGTGCCGACATAGAACAGCGCGGCCACGAGGAAGGTCGGGACGCCCAGGGCCTCGGTGGTGTTGATCTGCGAGACGAGCCCCGTGAGCTCCGTATGCGCCAACGGAACCAGCGCACCGGTCGAGGAGCTGATGATCACCGATATGAACAAAGTCACCATGGGCTGGACCACGTTGCGCAGCGCCTGGGGAAGCACCACCGAGCCCACGATGCCCGCGAAGGAGAACCCCAGGGATCGCGCGGCCTCGATCTGCCCCGGGTCGATGGCGTTGATGCCCGTGCGGAGATTGTCGCAGGCGAAGGCCGACGAGACGAGAACCAAGGTGAGGATGACGCACGGCTCGTAGTCGATGACGATTCCCACCTCGGGAAGCGCGAACACGACGAAGATGAGCAGGCAGAGCACCGGCACGTTACGGAAAAGCTCAACATACCCCGATACCGCCGCACGAAGCGGCGGTATCGGCGATATGCGCAGGACCGTCAGCGCCACGCCGAGAAGAAGCCCGCCAAGAAACGACAGGACGCCGATTCTGAGCGCCACTGCGTAGCTGGCCAGATACTCGCCTCCATAGCGACCAAGCAGATAGGTCAGGTCGCCCCATGTCGACCGCCCCGTGGTCATCGGAGCGGACTCACTCGTCCAGGCTCGGCGGTGTGGGAACCGTCGTCACGCCGGTTCTGTCGCCGATGGTGAGCGCCCACAGCTTCGCCCACGTCCCGTCGGCCTCGATCTTCTTGAGCCAGGCGTTCACGAAGGCGACGGCATCCGACCCCTTGGGAAGACCGATGCCATAGGGATCCTCGGTCCCGAAGCCGCTGCCGACGGACTTGTAGGCGGAGGGATCCTTGGCGACGTCCCCGAGGACGAGGGACTGATCGACGACGTAGGCGTCGATCCTGCCCTGACTGATGGCCTGGAGAATCTCCGCGTCCGTCTGGAACTCCTGGACGGTCGCCTTCGGCGCGTACTTCTTCACGATCTGCGGACCCGTGGACCCCGCCTGCACGCCGACCTTCTTGCCGGCGAGATCCTTGACGGACGCGATGTCGGTCGTCGTGGACTTGACGAGTATCCCCTGCCGCGAGACGTAGTAGGGCCCCGCAAAATCGACCTTCTGCTTGCGCTCCGACGTGATGGAATAGGTGGCGAAGACCGCCTCCACCGTACCGTTCTGCAGCACGGCCTCACGGGTCGAGGAATCCACGACGTTGAGCTGGATCTTGGCGTCACCCAGGATGTAGCGGGCAAGCAGCTGGGACAGGCCGGCGTCGAATCCGCGGACCTTATTGTCGTCGGTGCTCTGCAGCGAGAACAGCGTGGACGTCTTGGTGCCTCCCACGGCGAGCACCCCCGCCTTCTTCACCGTCGACGCCCACTCGTTGCCGGAGACGGTGGATGCATCGGCGACGGCGCCTGACGCGATGAGCTTGTCGTACGCGGCCGTATCCAAGGCCTTGCCGGTGGCAGAGGAAGAAGCCGACGCGGATGAGGATGACGTGCCCTGTGAGCCGCAGCCGGACAGAAGCAGGCTGAACGCGGCCACGGCGGCAAGGGCCGAAACGGTGAACCGGCGTGTTCTTCGTGCGTGTGAAACGGTCATTGTTCTCTCTTCCCTCTGTCTTCTTTCTTTTCTCGAGTTCTTTTTCTCGAGGCCCCGGAACCTCCACGGCTCTGCGACCGCCGCCCGGAGCATGCCCTCCACCGCCCCCGCCGAATCATGTTCGGGCGTTCAGGGAGGTGACGCCAGTATAGATGCGCGACCGTGCCCGGGCGGCGTCCGCCGCCCGGCACGCTATCGTCTTTCCCTATAGGCGGATCAGGAACCGCATTGTCACGCCCTTCCGCAAGGAAGCTGCGGCGACCGGCGAAATCCGCGGACACGGCCGAGACGGGACCCGGACCGACCACCATCGATGATCGTCGGGCAGGCATGCCGGCAAGGAGCGATGACGGATTACCGATACCTGGCGATATGAGTATCCAGAGGATAAGCGCCGCCAAGCGTCTTCGAGCGCTTCGGCGTGCGCCGAAGAGAGGAAATCACGCAGCGGAACGGTGAGGGGAGGGCTTCCTGAGCATGCTGGGAACGGGCATCGGAATGCGTTGGCGTGCCCTTAAGGCGGGGGGCTGGGCAGCGGATGCGGAGGAGGAGCCCTTCGATCCCACGTCCGGCGTCTCATCGCCCGTCGCCTTGGCCGCGGCCTGGGCCGCCCATCGGGCGTAGTCATCGAGCTCGTCGGCCTCCACGGGGGCGTCCGGTTCCCGGGAGGTGGCTGCGAGTGATCCCACGGAACCATGTCCATCTGCGACGTCTGCAGCGGAATCCGGAGATTCCGTGCCCGGCTCCTGGGAGCTGAGCTCCTTGGCAAGCTCGTCGTAATCCGTGTCGGTTGTCAGGTACTTCAGCTTACGGGCTATTTTCTGCTGTTTAGCTTTCTGACGTCCGCGGCCCATCTGACCCCCTGCGTATCACCATGTATCAATGCATCACACACGAGAGTACCACCTGAGCATCGTCCGGGGTTGTCTTCTCGGACTTTTACGATAAGGGCGAATCGGCATGATTTCACACTTCCGGACATAGGCGTAAGGACGATGCGATGGCAGACGAGCAGCAGGTGACCGCAGTGGGCAACGAGATCGGCGCGAGCTTTCTGGCGGCCAAAAGGCTGTCGGACGAGACGCTGGCACGGCTGAACGCGAATCCGGGGGCCTTCACCATGCTCACCGGCGACCGTCCGACGGGCCGCCTGCACCTTGGGCACTACTTCGGGTCGCTTCGAGAGCGCGTCGCCATGCAGAACCGCGGCGTCAATACGAGCATCATCATCGCCGACTACCAGGTCATCACCGACCGGGACACGACCGAACACATCAGGGACAACGTCCTCAACCTCGTGCTTGACTATCTGGCCGCGGGAATCGACCCGACGAAGACCATGATCTTCACGCATTCCGCGGTCCCTGCGGAGAACCAGCTCATGCTGCCGTTCCTGTCCCTCGTCACCGAGGCCGAGCTGCATCGCAACCCCACCGTCAAGTCCGAGATGGAGGCCTCCGGACACGCCCTGACAGGTCTGCTGCTCACCTACCCGGTCCACCAGGCCTGCGACATCCTCTTCTGCAAGGCGAACGTCGTTCCGATCGGCAAGGACAATCTCCCGCATGTGGAGATCACGCGCACCATCGCCCGTCGCTTCAACGAACGCTACGCCGCCGCGCGGCCCGTGTTCCCCGAGCCCGCGGCCATCCTGTCCGACGCCCCGGAGATCCCCGGACTCGACGGACGGAAGATGAGCAAGTCCTACGGCAACTCCATCATGCTCGGGGCCACCGCCGAGGAGACGGCGAAGCTCATCCGCAAAAGCCCCACCGACTCCGAGCGCCGCATCACCTTCGACCCCGTCGGCCGTCCCCAGGTCTCGGCCCTGCTCACCACGGCCGGCCTGGTCACGGGCCGCGATCCGAAGGACATCGCCGAGGAGATCGGCGACGCCGGAGCCGGCGCCCTGAAGAAATACGTCATCGAGAACGTCAACGAGTTCCTGGCGCCCCATCGCGAGCGCCGCGCCGAGCTTGCCAAGGACATGGACTCGATCCGCGACATTCTCAGAGACGGCAACGGCCGGGCCAACGCCACCGCCGAGCGCACCCTCGACGAAGTACGCGGCGCGATGGGCATGAAGTACTGAGCCTCACGGTTCACGAACCGGCTGATCTCTCTCAGCGACCACAGACGAATCGGCTGCGGTCGTCGAACCGGCGTCTCGACCGTCCATGAAGCATTGCGAAACCATCGAGACGACGACATGACGGCGTGCGAGAATCGACGCATGCCATGTCTCCGCGACCCTTCCGATTCCGCATCAACCTCCTTGCCCCCGGACGGGGATGGACATGCTCTGAGGCTGAAGGGCGTCAGACTGCTCGGCTCCGATGCGGACGCGGACGTCGACATCGTCGATGGGACCATCGCCGCCATCACCATGGGCGGCTCGGCTCGAACCCCCGGATCCGCTGCGTCGGCGGACGGGCCGACCCGTCCGAGCAGAACCGCATCGCGGAGAACCCGGGCGACCCCCGGCGAGGTCGAGGCCATCGACGCCGACGGGCTGTGGGCGATTCCCGGCCTGTGGGACTGCCACACGCATTTCACCCAATGGGCGCAGACCTTCGGCAGGCTCGACCTGCTGCGGGCCCGGTCGGCCGACGAGGCCATGGGCATGCTTCGGAAGCATATCGCCGGGCTCAGCTCCCGCGCCGGAGGCCTGGATCCCCGCAGAATCGTCGTGGGCATGCGATTCCGTCACTCCCTGTGGACGGATGACCAGCAGCCGAGCCTTTCCGCCATCGACGACGCGTCCGGAGGACAACCTGTGGCGCTGTCGAGCGCGGATATGCACTGCGGGTGGGTCAATTCGGCGGCGGCGAGTCTGCTGAACGTGCATGTCGGTTCCTCCGGTCTGGTGGGCGAGCTCGAATGGTTCGACGCGTACCATCGGCTCGATTCCTTCCCCGGCGCCGCCGACGAGGAGCTCAGCCTGGTCCGTCGAGCCGAAGCCGACGCGGCATCCAAGGGGGTCGTCGGCATCCGCGACTACGAGATGGCCGAACCCATCGCGTCCTGGATCGGGCGGTTCTCGGCGGGCGCCGACGTTCTGCGGGTGGAGGCCGGCGTCTATCCCGAACGCCTTCAGGCGGCGATCGACGCGGGCTGGCATACCGGCGACAAGCTTCCCGGCAGCCGCGGACTGGGCCACGTCGGAGCGATGAAGCTTATCGCCGATGGTTCGCTGAACACGCGTTCGGCATACTGCTACGCCCCCTATTCCGGCATCGAGACGCCCACCTGCGGCGTCCTGAGCTACACGCCGGCGCAGATCGAGGACTACTTCCGACTGGCGACCGACAACGGCTTCGCCATCGCCTGCCATGCCATCGGAGACCGTGCGAACGCCATCGTGCTCGACGCCGTCGAACGCACGCGGGCGCACGGCTCAATCGAACACGCGCAGCTGCTGCGCGGGCGTGACATCCCGCGCTTCGCCCGTCTGGAGCTGGACGTCAGTGTGCAGCCCCAGCACGCCATGGACGACCGCGACGTCATCTCTCGCTTCTGGGCGACGCAGACGTCCCTCCCCTACCCCTTCCGCTCCCTGCACGACGCGGGCGCACGGCTGCGCTTCGGCTCGGACGCCCCCGTGGCGCCTCTGGATCCCTGGCTGGCGATGTCCGCGGCTGTTTTCGAAACCGACAGCTCAGACCGCCGCCCCTTCCAGGCCGGCCAGCGTCTGGACGCCCCCACGGCCCTGAGGGCGTCGACCGCGACGGGGCGCGACGCCCCCCAGGTCGGCGACCCGGCGGATCTGGTGCTGATGGACTCGAATCCCTACGACGCCTGCTCGCCCGAGGAGATGAGGGGTCTTGCCTCGACGATCAGGGCGACGATGCTTGCCGGGCGGTGGACCTACCACAGGAGCTAGGGGAGCACATCAGCCGGGGCTGGATTCAAGCCAACCGACACGCGCCGCCGCCTCCGCCAGCCGGGCGCGCGGGACGCAGGAACGCGGCTGAAGCCCGGGACCTAGTCGTCGTAGCGCCAGCTGCGGTCGGTGAGCACCCGGGCCATCGCCAGGCCGATAGGCAGGCAGAGGATGACCATGAAGGCCCGGAAGGCCCAGTCCAGAGCCTCCTGGGTGTCGAACTGCCCCAGATGGAACATCGCCTGATACATATACAGCCCAGGCACCATGATGACGATCGAGGGCACGGTCAGGCAGATGCGCGGATAGCCCAGATGCGGAGGCAGCCAGCCCCGGCGCACCGACGAGCGCCAGGCGGAGGCGAGCAGGCCGGCCAGCATGGCCCCGATGAAGGCCGCGGCCTCGGCGGCCATGCCCATATCGGTCAGCGTCAGGCGCAGAGTGTCGGTGATCGCCCCGATGACGGCCGCCGTGAAGCACATGCGCTGGGGGGAATTGAACAGCACCGAGAACCCCCACACCCCACCGAAGGCCGCCAGAAGGCGAAGGCCCGCGTTCACCCAGGGGTTGAGGTCCAGAGGCTCGAAGCCCTGGGGATTGAGATGCACCATGGACGCCACCATCCACCCCGCCAGGGTGGCCATGAGGATGATGGCCAGCGTGTAGCACAGCCGCTGTATCCCCGAGGGGAAATCGATCTTGGCGATGTCAAGACCTCCTGTGATCAGCGGGAATCCAGGGATGACGAACAGCATCGCCCCGATGTAGGCGGTGTCATGCTGCAGGGCGATGGGATCCGCCAGCCCGATGAGACGAAGCATGCCCGTGCAGGCGAGCGCCGCCACGGCCACGCAGACGAAGGTGACGAAGAACTGATTGAGCCGATGCGCGAACAGACGACGACGCAGCCACTGGCCGAGTCCCGCGCCGACGAAGGCGCCGACCATGTCGTACGGACCGCCTCCCAGAAGGAACACGAAGGCCGCGCAGGCGACCGCACCCGCCAGACCGGAGAACCACGGCGCATAGAGAGGCCTCCGCCGTTCGATGAGGTCGAGGCGCTCATGCACCTGCCGCACGGTCATCACCGGCGTGACGCGCGAATCCGCCGAGGGTCTCCCCACATGGTCGAAGTGCTCGGCGTATTCACCACGCGGCGGATGATGCACACGGACGCGGGCACGGGCCGCGATGGCCTCACGCACCGGTTTCATCGCCGACTTGCGCGCCTCGGGGCTGTCGAGGTTCTCGACCAGCTCCTCGGAGATCACCGGCCGCGCATGGTAGATGGAGTCCATCCCCAGATTGACGCTGAACCAGTCGGCGAAATGCTCGAGCAGCCAGATGCGCTCCGTGTTGACGCCGGTCGTGGGCAGGTCCACCACCTCGGTGATGCGATCCCTGCCATCGGTGCAGGTGGCCTCGATGTCGGTGAGGTTGACGTCCGCCCGCACATGCACTCCGAGGGGATAGGCGATGCGATGCATCATCTCGCGCACGCGGAAGCTTCCCGTTCCCGCGCCCAGGTCGAGCATGCCCACGCGCACGATGATGCTGGCCTTCGCCGCGATGCCCGCCTCGTCCACGGGCGCATCCCAGTCGCGTTCGATGTCCTCCATGTCGAGCGGAATGGCGTGGGTATGGAAGCGACGCACGGCCGCCGCCGAGGCCGCCACGCCGGAATGCGAGGAGGGGGCCGGGCGGGGCGCATGCCCGTCGCCGTCGGATTCGTGGATGTCTGGTTCCGGGAGGTCGCGAATGCTCACGAATCCCTTTCTACCGCTCACCCTGGGCACGGCGTCCGGAAAGGACGAAACATAGGAAACATCGGTGTCGACCGGGGAACCCTACAATAAGCCCCGCAACCACCGAAATCGGCTGTGGGCCCGCAACATCCGGCAACAACAACCGCGGAGGAGCCGCGGAGGACCGGAGGATCGGGCAACCGTTTTCGGCCAAGGAGGTCTGATGACAACACACGATCGACAGATCACGCCTGCGGACGCCACCATCGTGACGTCCGGCCTGGGGACCAAAGGTCCCGAGGAGCGTGACGTTCCTGACTCGCTGAAATACGACATGGATCTGTGTCTGCAGATTCTGCGCGAGGTCCTCGGAGAATACAGCAAGGATCTGCTCGTCAAGTTCGACACGGTGCGCAACTACGCCGTGGAGGCCAGCGCCGAGCGGTTCTCCGAGACGATGACCGATCCGAATCCGGACGAGGACGGCCTGGCCAAGGCCGTCGAGACCATCGACGGCATGAATCTGCATGACGCGCAGCTGCTCGCCCGTGCCTTCACCACCTATTTCCATCTCGCCAACCTCTCCGAGGAGAACTACCGGGTCTCGGTGCTCCATCAGCGCGAGAACCAGGTGCACGAGGACCAGGCGGTGGACCCGGTCAACGAGATGACCAGCGCCTACCATCAGCTGATCGGCGAGCTCGGCCCGGCGAAGGCCAAGGAGCTTCTTGAGAAGCTCGAGTTCCATCCCGTGTTCACCGCGCATCCGACCGAGGCCCGCCGCAAGGCCGTCGAGGGGAAGATCCGTCGCGTCTCCCAGCTGCTCAGCGCCAACAGAACGCTCGGCGGCTCCGACAAGAAGGAGAACACCCGCCGTCTCTACAACGAGATCGACGCGCTGTTCCGCACCTCCCCCATCGCTCTGAAGAAGCCCACTCCCGTCGAGGAGTCCAACACCATCCTCGACATCTTCGACAACACCCTGTTCACGACGATCCCGATGATCTACCGGCGCTTCGATGACTGGGTGCTCGGGGACAAGGCCGGACTCGTCGAACCCGTATGCCCCGCGTTCTTCCATCCCGGCAGCTGGATCGGCTCCGACCGCGACGGCAACCCCAACGTCACCGCCAAGGTCAGCCGTCAGGTGGCCCGCAAGTTCAGCGACCATGTGATCGCCGCCCTGGAGCGCAGCACGCGCACGGTCGGACGCAACCTCACCATGGAGTCCGAGACGACGCCTCCGAGCGCCGAGCTCATGAACCTGTGGAACCATCAGAAGGAGATGAGCGAGCGCCTCACCGACAAGGCCTCTCTGATCTCCACGAAGGAGCCGCACCGCGCGGTCATGCTCGTCATGGCGGATCGGCTGCACTACACGGTCACGCGCGACGCCGACCTGATGTACAGAGGCTGCGATGACTTCATCGCCGATCTCAAGGTCGTTCAGCGATCCCTGGCCCAGGCGGGTGCCGCACGTTCCGCCTACGGACCGCTGCAGGACCTCATCTGGCAGGCCGAGACCTTCGGCTTCCATATGGTGGAGATGGAGTTCCGCCAGCATTCGCTGGTGCACTCCCGGGCTCTTGAGGACATCCGCGAGCACGGACTCCATGGCGAACGCGGCCCGCTGCAGCCCATGACCCATGAGGTGCTTGACACCTTCCGCGCCCTGGGATCCATCCAGAAGCGCAACGGCATGAAGGCGGCGCGTCGCTACATCATCTCCTTCACCAAGTCGGCGCGCAACGTCCGCGACGTCTTCGAGCTCAACAGGCTGGCCTTCGCGCACCCGGAGGACGTACCCACCATCGACGTCATCCCCCTGTTCGAGCAGCTCGAGGACCTCCAGAACTCCGTCGACGTGCTCGAGGAGATCATCAAGATCCCCGAGGTGCAGGCGAGGCTCAAGGCCACCGGCCGCAAGATGGAGGTCATGCTCGGCTACTCCGATTCGTCGAAGGACGCCGGCCCTGTCTCCGCGACCCTGGCTCTGCACTACGCGCAGGAGCGCATCGCCAACTGGGCGAAGAGGCACGACATCGACCTGACGCTGTTCCATGGCCGCGGCGGAGCCGTCGGTCGTGGCGGCGGTCCGGCCAACCGCGCGGTTCTGGCGCAGCCGGTCGGCTCGGTGAACTGCCGCTTCAAGCTCACCGAACAGGGCGAAGTCATCTTCGCCCGCTACGGCAACCCGGTGCTGGCGGTCCGCCACGTCGAATCCGTGGCCGCCGCCACCCTGCTCCAGTCCGCTCCGAGCGTCGAGAAGACCAACACGGAGATGACCGAGAAGTTCACCGGGATGGCGAAGTCGCTGAACGACGCGGCGCACGAGCGTTTCGTCGATCTGCTGAAGACTCCGGACTTCACCCCGTGGTTCTCCATCGTCACGCCGCTCAACGAGATCGGTCTGATGCCGATTGGATCCCGTCCCGCCAAACGCGGGCTCGGCGCCAAGTCGCTGGACGACCTGCGCACCATCCCCTGGGTCTTCTCGTGGGCTCAGGCGCGCATCAACCTGGCCGCCTGGTATGGTCTGGGCACGGCCTGCGAGAAGCTCAATGACCTCGCCACGCTGCGCAAGGCATACGAGGAATGGCCGCTCTTCAGCACGTTCATCGACAACATCGAGATGTCGCTGGCCAAGACGGATGAGCGCATCGCCCGAATGTACCTGGAGCTGGGCGACCGCGAGGACCTCAGCACCAAGGTGCTCGACGAGATGGAGCTCACCCGCAAGTGGGTGCTGCGCATCGTCAACGACGAATGGCCCCTGCAGCACCGTCATGTGCTCGGCCAGGCGATTCGCATCCGCTCGCCGTATGTGGATGCGCTGTCCGTCACTCAGGTGCTGGCGCTGCGTTCGTTGCGCAAGAAGGTGGACAAGGAGGAGCTGAGCAAGAGCCAGCAGGCCGAGTTCATCTACCTCATCCTGTGCACCGTCTCGGGCGTCGCGGCCGGCCTGCAGAACACGGGCTGATTCGCATCGGCGATGCGACAAACGGGAAGGCCCCACGGATCATCTCCGCGGGGCCTTCCCGTTTCCCTTTCCATCGGCCATCCCGTTCCGTCGACGTCTCCGTCAGGTTCAGGCCGAGACGACCGTCTCCGAACACATGCCGGACGGCACGGAACGGAGACGACCCGACATCGACGAATCTCAGGCGCCGATGAGATCGAGCATCTGGGGGACGCTCTTCTTGCCGAACTCCACCTTCTGGTCGCCGTTGGGACCCGTGATGACGATGCACGGCACGCTCATGACGTTGTAGCGATCCTTGAGCTCGGGGAAGTGCGCGAGGTCATAGGCCTCGGCGCGCACCTTCGGGTTCTGGGCGGCGATGCGTTGCGAGGACAGCACGGTCGTGGGGCACATCGTGCAGGTGAGGGACACCAGCAGCATGACGTTCACCGGGTCGGAGATGCCCTCGATGCGCGAGGCGGTGTCGTCGTCCACCTTCTGCCCCGGGCCTGCGGCGTTGTACAGCGCAAGCACGAAGGAGTTGAACTCATGACCGCTGGGCACCCCGTGGAAGGCGAGTCCGGTGGGATGAAGCGTCCCGTCGTCGTCACGCGTGCAGATGCGCACCTCGGGCCGGGCCTCGGGAAAGACGCCCGCAGGGTCGAACTCCGCTCTGCCCTGGCCGTTCTCGGTGGCCGGATTCCCGGCTTTGGCGACGCCAAGCTTCCCGCCGCTGAGAGTCACGAGCTCATCGATGAAGCCTTCGAGCTCCTCGGACAGCGGGGTGCCGTCCAACGCGAGACGGAGCACCAGCGGCCGGTTCATCCGCGAGAACACCACGGCGAGCTGCTGCTTCACGTCGTCGCCGAAGAAGCCGGACGCCTCCTTCGCCGTGGTCGCGGCGTCGGTGGTTTCCGAAACGGCCGCGGGAGCGGGGGAGGTCCCCGAGGTCTTCGCGGCCGCGGCTTCCTTCTCCTTCTCCTTCTCGTAGGCGGACTCCGTCGGGCGCGGCGGGACAAGGCCCGTCTTCTTGCTCATCTGCGAGGCGTAGCGTTCAAGCTCTACCGCGGCGACGGCACCGTCCGAGGTGGCGGTGACTACCTGCCGGAGGTTCTTGACACGCAGGTCGCCGGCGGCGTATACGCCCGGCACCGAGGTCTCAAGATACCCGTGGGTCACCACGTAGCCGCGGTCGTCCAGCTCCACGACGCCTTTGAGCAGGTCCGTCTGGGGCACATAGCCGGCGAAGACGAAGACGCCGAAGGTCCCTCCGTCAACGGGTCGCCAGGTGGTCTCCTGTCCCGTCTCCACATCACGCAGAGTGGCCTCGACAAGGCCTCCCTGCCCGGCGGAGACGCCGTCAAGCTCCGTATGGTAGCGGATGTCGATCTTCGGATGCTCCTTGGCCTCGGCGGCCACGGAGGCGTCGCATGTGAAGTCCTCCTCACGGACGAGGATCGTCACCCTGCTGGCGTATTTGGTGAGGAACACCGATTCCTCCGCGGCGGCGAATCCGCCGCCGACGACAAGCACCTCACGGTTGGTGAAGAACTCGCCATCACATGTCGCGCAGTACGCCACGCCGCGTCCCGCGTACTCCTCCTCGCCGGAGAAGCCGATCTTGCGCGGGCTGGCGCCGGTGGCGACGACCACGCCGAAGCAACGCACGTCCCCGCGCGAGGTATGGACCACCTTGACGTCGGCATCGGCGTCGATGCCCGTGGCTTCGGCCGCACGGAACTCCGCACCGAAGTTCTCCGCCTGCCGGCGCATCGTTTCGGTGAGTTTGGCGCCATCGGTCACGGCGATGCCAGGGTAGTTCACGACCTCCGAGGTGATGGCGATCTGTCCGCCGTAGTCGGCGCGCTCGAGAACAAGCACGCGATAGCGCGCACGCGCCAGATACAGACCGGCGGTCAGCCCGGCCGGACCGCCGCCGATGACGACGACGTCATAGAGGTCGCTGTCCTTGTCCGCGGTCATAGGACTCACAGCTGTCCGACGAGGTCGAGGCTCGGAGCGATGGTCTCGTCGCCGGGGGTCCACTTGGCCGGGCAGACCTGGTCACCGTGCTGGTAGACGAACTGGCTGGCCTGGACGCGGCGCAGCAGCTCGTCGGCGTTGCGGCCGACGTTGGAGGAGATGACCTCGTAGGCCACGACCCTGCCATCCGGGTTGATGATGAAGTCGCCGCGCTCGGCCTGGCCGAGCTCCTCGTTGTAGGTGTCGAGGTCGCGCGCGAGAACGGCGGTGGGATCGGCAAGCATCGGGTACTGGATCTTGGCGATCTTCTCGTTGGTGTCATGCCACGCCTTGTGAGTGAAATGCGTGTCATGGGACACCGAGTAGATCTCACAGCCGATCTTCTTGAAGTCCTCGTACTTCCCCGCCAGGTCCTCAAGCTCGGTGGGGCAGACGAAAGTGAAGTCAGCCGGGTAGAAGAAGAGGACCGACCAGTGTCCGAGAAGGTCCTTCTTGCTCACCGTGTGGAAGTCGTTGTCCTGGAACGCGTTCACCGTGAAATCGGTCAGCTCGTGCTGCAGAAGCGTCATGGGAATACCTCGCTACTCCGTTGTCGTGGGCCGGGACACGGCCGGCCATCCGTGCCGTCCGCCTGTTCGGACCCTGGTGTCCACGATCCGGACAGATTCTCGGAAGGCTTTGTGGCTCCATGCTATCTCAGCGACGCTGGTTCGGCAGAGCGCGAACTGTGGCGAGGCTCACAGTATCCCGGCATTCCGCCGTTTCTGCGGAATCTCCGCCGCATTGCGGCCTCACGGTATCTAGGATGGATACGGTTCCATGAAACATCTCCGGTTCAGGCATGGCGCCCGTCTCACATCGTCACGGACGTTTCCCAGGACAGGTCGGAAGACCGCCTCCGATGCCGCATCGCCCGGAACCGGAGCGGAAATCATCCATCACCGACGCAGCCGACCGTCCGACCGACGATCCGGAACGGAGAAGACATGAGCGACAACACGACCGGCAACGATGACGCCGAGGACGTGACGAGCCCCCGCAACGCCGAGGCCGACGGCTCCGCCGGAACGCCGACGGCCAACGCCACCTGGAGCCGCATGCTCGCAGGAAACCGCCGCTTCGCCACCGGAAGAGCCGAACATCCCTGGCAGGACCGTGAAACGCGGGAGTCGCTCATCGACGGGCAGCATCCCGACGCCGCGGTCCTCTCCTGCGGTGACTCCCGCGTGCCCCCGGAAATCGTCTTCGACGAGGGCCTGGGGGATCTTTTCGTCGTGCGCACCGCCGGCGAGGTGCTTGACGAGGCCGTCATAGCCTCGTTGGAATTCGCCGTGCAGGACCTGCATACCGGGCTGCTGGTGATTCTCGGACACGAGCACTGCGGTGCCGTGCAGGGAGCCGTGACTGCGCTCACCGCCGTCGAGAAGGAACTCACCTCCGCGGAGGCGTCGGCCGCGAAGCAGGCTCCCGTGGCCTCCGTTTCGGCGGAAGGATCAGGGGATGCGGATCGGACGGCGTCCTCGGACGCACGACTGGACGATCTCGCCGCGGCCGTCGCGGAATCCGACTCCCCCATCATCCGTTCGGTCGGCGGTTCGGTGATCGTGGCCCGACGATCGGAACTCGACTCCACCGATGACATCGAAAGAATCCATGTGGCTCGCACGATCGAACGGCTCACGGCCGATTCCGAGGTCATCCGGCAGGCCCTGGCGCAGCGGACGCTGACCATCGTGGGCGCGCGCTACCGACTGACCGATGGTCTCGTCGAGGTTCTGTCCTACTGATCCGGTCGATCCGCCGCGAGGGCATGTTCCCCACCCCCTGACGTCCGGACCGGAGCGACCCCCGGCTCGTCGCCTGTGGAGGGTCCGGCCGCGGCGTCCGGCCTCTTCGATGACCGGCAAATCCCCTAGAGTGGAGTCATGTCGCTCGGTCTGAACATCCTTCTCATCTTCGTGTTCCTCGTGCTCGGCTCGGTGTTCGCGGGAACCGAGCTGGCCCTGGTGAGCCTGCGCGGCTCCCAGGTCGACCAGATGGAGCAGGAGGACGCCCGGGGTGCCCGGGTGGCGGCCATCGCCCGCGACCCCAACACCTTCCTGTCCACCGTGCAGATCGGCGTGACCCTGTCCGGATTCCTCTCGGCGTCCTTCGGCGAATCCGCCATCTCGCCCTCCGTCGTGCCCGTCGTCGAAGGCTGGGGAGTGCCCGTCCACGTCGCCGCTCCTCTGACGACGATCGTCCTCACCCTGATCATCTCCTACTGCTCGATCGTCATCTCCGAAATGGTGCCCAAACGCATCGCCATGCAGCGCACCGAACGGATCGCCCGGGCCGTGGTGCCCGCCATCGACGTCTTCGCCACGATCTGCCGGCCGATCATCTGGCTGATCGGAAAGAACACCGACGGCATCGTCCGACTTATGGGATTCGATCCGAACGAGACCGAAAGCGAGGTCTCCGACGACGAGCTCCGCGTCCTGGTGAACACCAACTCCCGTCTGAGCAAGGATGAACGCACCATCCTTGACGACGTGTTCGACGCCTCCGAGACCATCGTCGCCGAGGTCATGCGACCGCGCGCCGACGTCGTGTTCCTCGACGGAAGCCGGAGCCTCAAGGAGGCCGCCGCCTTCGTGCGGAACATGCCCTACTCGCGCTATCCCGTCACCGGGAAGGACTTCGACGACGTCCTCGGCTTCGTCCATGTGCGCGACCTGCTCGACGTGCGCGACCCAAGCGCGCGGACGGTGGCCGACGTCACGCGCGAGGGCATATCCCTGCCCGGCACCTCCAAGCTGCTGCCCAGCCTCGAGCTGCTGCGCAAGAGGGGGATTCACCTGGCCGTGGTCATCGACGAGTACGGCGGGACCGACGGCATCGTCACTCTTGAGGACATGACGGAGGAGCTCGTCGGCGACATCCGCGACGAATACGATCTGCCCGGGAAGAAGAGCACGGACGACGCCGGAGCGGCCTTCGTCAACGGCGTGGCCGCCGTCGAGGGCGGCATGACCATCGAGGACTTCGCGGATCTGACGGGCATCGAGCTCGAGGACGGCCCCTACGAGACGGTCGCCGGATACTTCCTGGCGCATACCGGAAAGCTGGGGGTGGTCGGCGACGTCCTGCACACGGACGACGGATACGACATGGTCGTCACCAAGGTGGACGGCCGGAGAATCGACACGATCGAGGTGCGACGGGTCGCCAATGCGGCGGATGCCCGTCCCGACGGCTCCCATCCGGATGGCGCGCATGACGGGGGAGAGGACCCGCGGAAGTGACGGACGGTCCACCCGTTCCGTCCGCGGCCCCGCATGCGGACCGTCGCCCGGAACGGCTCCGACGGGTCTCGGGCCACAGGACGCTCACGGCGCGACGCCGAGCCGACGGACACGGGAGATCCACGGAATGCAAGGGATTTCACGGGACGCCGGAACGGGACCACGTGCGATGCCGACCGATAGAATGGAGATACCGTTTCCATCTACGAAAGGACGGACATGACACTCTCATTCGTCGTGCCGGGGCTCGATGAGGCCGCCTCGGAGAAGACCATCGCCATTCTCGCCGGTCGTCTCGCGCAGGAGCAGGAGGCCGCGCTCGTTCTCAAGCACGCCCACTGGAACGTGACCGGGCCGAACTTCATCGCCGTGCATGAGATGCTCGACCCGCAGGTGGATGTCGTTCTCAATCAGGCCGATGAGACCGCCGAACGCATCGCCACTCTCGGAGGTTCGCCCGACGGCCGACCCGACGCCATCGTGCGCCAGCGCACGTGGAAGGGCATCGACCTGACGGGTCGTCACTCCACCGAGGAATACCTCAAGGCGCTTATCGACTACTATGACGCCTTCATCACCGACGACCGCGAGGCCATCAGAGAGCTGGACGAGCTGGACGTCATCAGCTCGAACATCGTCCAGGACCACGTCCAGGACCTGGAGAAGTTCCAGTGGTTCATGAGGAGCCATCTGGCGTAGGGTCTGAGGAGGGATTGTGCATTAGCATCCCTTTCTAGCATCCCTTTCTGCCCCCTGACCGGGTTCCGGTCGGGGGTTTTCTTTGCTCCTGGGAGGGGCCGGGCGATCCCGTATGGGCGGCGCCGCCCGGGTCCCGGAGCAGCCCGGCATCCGGGGGCACCGACGACACGGACGGAGGGCGCCACCCCCTACGAAACCAGCCTGACGCGAACGGGCACGCCGGTGGATGCGCTGTCGGGGCCGACCATGATGTCGACGTCCCCGGGATCACTGGTCGTACGCCCGTCGGAATGAACGTATCGCATATCCTCCTCACGAAGCACGAACGGGACCCGCACCGATGCCCCCGCCGGAACCAGCACCCTCTGGAATCCCTTCAGCGAGCTCACCGGGCGCACGGTCTCGGCGTCGACGTCATGAACATAGAGCTGGACGACCTCCGTGACGTCACGGTCGGAGACGTTATGCACCTCCGTTTCGACATGAAGGGGCCTGCCGACGCCGAAGACCTGGGAGGAGACGTCCGGCGAACCGTAGGACACGCGGCCATACGTCAGTCCAAAGCCGAAGGGATAGGCGGGGTCGTTGGGCACATCGAGATAATGGGAGACGTACTTCTCATCAGGGTCCCCCTCGAATGGCCGGCCCGTGCTGTCATGGTCGTAGTAGACGGGAATCTGGCCGACGGATCTCGGGAACGACATCGTCAGGCGTCCGGACGGAGAGACCTCTCCGTACAGCAGCCGAGCCACGGCAGTCCCGGCCTCCGTCCCGGGATACCAGGCCTCGAGAATCGAGCCGACTCCGTCCAGGCCCGAGAGGTCGAGGGGACGGCCGTTGAACAGAACGACGACGAGCCGGGCCTTCCGGGCGAGCAGACGCGTGACCAGATCCCTCTGGGCCTTCGGCAGACGGATGTCCGATCGGCTGGACGCCTCCCCGCTCATCCATGAAGGTTCACCGAGCGCCAGAACCGTCACATCAGCTCGTTCCGACAGCTCCAAGGCCTCGTCAAGTGCCGCCGTCGACGGGGAGACCGGATCGAAATCCCGTTCTCCGACAAGAACGTCCTCATCGCATCCGCGCATGCCCGCGTCAAGAGACACGGCCTGGTCCGGATTCCCCTGCCATGACCAGGGCCCCAGAACGTCATGGGAGACGGCGAATGGCCCGATCAGGGCGACGGTCTGCCGTCCGGCCGAAAGCGGAAGCAGACCGTCCTCATTGCGCAGCAGCACCATGGATTCCTCGGCGACCTCGCGAGCCTGACGACGATGCCCGGGCGACATGACGACGGCACGTTCGGCGGCCTCGTCGGCGCCTCGGAAGGGGTTCTCGAACAGTCCGAGCTCGTTCTTCAGCGTCAGGACGCGCAGAACGGCCTCGTCCACGACAGACAACGGCACGATCCCGTCCTCGACGAGATGACGCAGCCCACGCAGGTAGCACACCGACATCATGTCGATGTCGACTCCGGCTCGCATGGCCTTGGCCGCGGCCTCGTCGTCGTCACGGGCGACGCCATGGCGCTCGAGCTCCCGAATCGCACCGAAGTCGGAGATGAGAACGCCGTCGAACCCCCACTCGTCACGCAGGACGCCCTGCTGGAGGCGGACGTTGGCGGTCGCCGGAATCCCCTCGATAACGTTGAAGGCGGTCATGACAAGACGTGCTCCCGCTTCGATGGCCGCATGATAGGCGGGAAGATAGCGGTCCCGGAGCATCCATTCGGACATGTCGACCGTGTTGTAGTCGCGTCCCGCAATGGGCGCCCCGTACCCGGCGAAATGCTTCACGCAGGCCGCGACTCTGGTCACGTCGTCGTGAAGCGCGGAGGGATCGACCCCCTGATAGCCACGCACCATCGCCGCGGCGAATCGCGAGTTGAGGAGGACATCCTCCCCCGTCGATTCCACGACCCGCCCCCACCGTGGATCCCGTACAAGATCCGCCATGGGGGAGAACGTCACGTCTATGCCGCATGCGGAGGACTCCTCGGCGGCGACCCTCGCCGCACGCTCCGCAGCGGCCTCGTCCCACGAGCATCCCAGCCCCAGCGGCACCGGGAAGATCGTTCGGCACCCATGGATGACGTCCGCCATGAACAACGTGGGGATATGCAGACGATGCCGCCGGATGTACCGGCTCTGGATGCGACGGCATTCGCTGGCGCCTCCGACGCCGAGGATGCTACCGGCGTTCGCGACCTCGTCAGGCGTCAGCCCCAACGCCTCCATGGGGCCGGTTCTTTTCTCGGCGTCCTCCGAATAGAAGTCGCCCGTGAGCTGTACAAGCTGTCCGATCTTCTCCTCAAGCGTCATCCTTCCGAGAAGCTCGCGTATGCGATCCGCATTCATGTCGTCACCCTTCCTTACCGCCCATGTCCTATCGTGATTCACGCGCGGATGCCGTCCTCAGAGGAACCGTCACATCGATCAGATCCGCGTCGTCCAGAGATTCCCGGGAGATGACAAGCCCCCCGGACCGATAGGGAAGATCCTCGTGGTCTCCTGCAAGCTCGCGCCCATCAGCGCTTGCGCTGACGCGTCCGGAGGAGGGCGACACCGTATAGCGAATCGTCCGTTTCCTCCCGAAAAGCCGCACGTCGATGACGGTACCGTCGTCCTCGGCATCAAGCACCGGATCGACGATCAGTCGGTCAGACTCGACGGTCAGACCGAAGACGTGCTGCATGATCATCCGCAGGTAGATTCCAGGACCCGAGGAATAGACGCGCCAGCCACCTCGGACCCCCACGGGGCGAGACGAGCCGGCCCGCAGTCTGTCCCACTCCCTGGTCGCGGTATAGCGGTCGGGGAAATCGGCGTCCGATGATGCGAAGTAGCAGTTGCGCTGTCTGGGTTCACTCGTCGACAGCCGCGAGAACTGCCCGACGGGGCTGATTCTGAGCAGCTCGCGGACCAGTCCCGAATCCCCCAGGGCCGCAAGGGCCTCGGCGTAGCGGATATGCGCATGCGTATACATGAGGCCGATCTCACGGCCGATGTTGGCCGCCTGCTCGGCACGTCGGAACACTGACGTGACGCCGTCTTGGAACATCGCCGGACGGTCCATGAGGCGCACACCGTCCGGGTAGTGCAGATGCTCCTCGATAAGCCTCATATGGTCGGCCGCCTGGGAGGGGGTGAACAGTCCCGCGACGACCGCCTGCGTCATGGGAATGAGCCGGTAGCGCAGTCCCGTGCGATCGTCCTTCGGATGGATGACGGGTCTGCTTCCATCGGATCCGAAGACCACGTACCCGGCCAGAACGCCGTCGACGATGAAATCGCGGGGATAGTCCTCGCCGATTATCGCGGCCTCGCGGTCGAACTCCCGGGCGTCATCCTCATGGCCGGCCCGCCTCAGCTCCGTCGCCAGCCATCTCGAGGCCTGGAACAGCAGAGCTATGGTCCAGGACGATGCCATGCGCTTCTTGAGCGATTCCTGGGCGGGCTGGAGCGTATCGTCCCAGTCGCCCTCCCCATAGCTGTAGATGGCGGTTCCGGGCACCCGGTGCCCACGTATGTACCGCAACGTACGGCGGACATGGTCAAGTACCGTGGCGGTTCCGTCACCAGCGACGCCGTTGCCGGAGTCATGCGCTCCGCCGGCCATGCCGGAAGCGTCCCGGAACGGGACCCGTTCCTCGAGAATGGACGCGTCCTCCTGCGTACGCAGGTATTCGGCCAGCGCCATCATCGGCCAGACCGGGATGTCCCCATGCGCCTCACGCTGGAAAAGCTCCGCGTACTCATCGAACATGAACCACTGCGGAAGAGAACCATCCGTCGCCTGATGGCGGAACACCTCAAGAAGAATCGCCCGTGCGTCGTCGAAGCGCCCGAAGGCGAGAGCCATTTCGAAGGGCCCCTGGCAGACGTCCCTCGTTCCCCATGCCGCGCCCGAATACTGTTCCAGCCCGTGAGGGGAAAGAAGATGCACAAGGGCGTTCTGGACGAACCATGGGATGAGCAGATTGACCTCGGACAGGCGCCCTTCGCCCCGCACGACGAGACCGCAGGACACATCCGAAACCGACCGGACATGGCGCGCCACCAGTGAGGAATAGGAGGATCCATCCCCCAGCATCCTCAGAGCGAGACGGCTCGCTCGCTCAGCCCCCTTGAGCGAGGCGGCCAGGACGGCATGCATGCTCGTGGCCGCGTCGACTCGGAAGGAGATGATGCGCGGAACGGACGCACCGGAACGGACTCGGATCCCGCTCGAGCCGGATTCCTCGGAACGATCGGCGAAGGGTTCGTCGAACGCCGGGCGGGCGCCATCGACTCCGAGAGCATACGCGAGGTTGACGCCATGGCGAAAAGCCGCAGAATCCCGCGCGGGAGTGAGCATGACGACGCGGCCATCCGCCGACGGCGGCACCACTTGCCACAGATGCGGATCCTCGACGTTCATCGTCATGACCATATCCGTGGGAGAGCTTGAGCTGACCCTGATGTGGAACCCGTCGGCATCGGGCTCGGCGACGGTCCGCACCTCGATGCTCCGTCCTTCCAGACGATACAGCCACCGCGACCCTCCGATGTCCATGCGGAAGGCCGACGGTTCTCCGAGCACGCGCCAGCCTCCCCTGTTCCGGACGAAGAGACGGACGCCCGCCGAACGACAAAGGTTGAGCGCATTGCGCTGCACCGACAGCAGACGGTTCAGATTGGTGTTCCCAAGCACAAGATGGGAGGCGAAAACACCGGCCGCATAGGTCGTCGTCGCCATCGTCGGGCGCATGGGCACGATGTTCCCGTCGGACACGCCAGCGAGAAGAATCTGCCCGTGCGAGCGATCGACCTCGAGCTCCTTGGCCTGGGACACGACATGTCCCGCATCGGGCGTGAAGAACGAAAGCAGGCGTCCGTCGGCATCGGTTTCGGGGGACAGAATCCTCCCGCCCGACCAGTCGACGAGATCCGTCTCATCCGGGGCATCCCCATTGAGAACGGGGATCCGAGCCATGGCATGCGGCCGCGGAGGGACCCACATGCCGTTCATCAGAGGATCCCCGCCTGCGGAATCATCGCTTTCGCCGTCCAGCGATCGCAGAGCGTCCCGGACACATCCGGCCAGGCCGTCCAGAGGCCCCCGATAGTCGGGTGAACATATGCACAGCTGATCCCATGACATTCTGCCATCGTCCGACAGATGAATCGGACGGGAGTCGAGGCAGGCCATGGCGAACTCGTACTGGTTGACGTCCGTCCCCCAGTCCGCCAGGGAAAGCGCCTTCGGCGGCTCCCCCATCCTCGCCCGGCGGCCATGGAAGTCGAAGCCGTCCGTCAGACATCCTCGGACGCCCTGGGCCATCACGGTCGCGAACAGCGGCAGGACCGGAGCCGACGCCATGGTCTGACGTGCGGAGAGAACCGTCCCCAGCCCGTCATCCTCGGCGCATCGGAAGGCCACGTATTGCGAGACGTAGGGCTCGCTGCTCATGGCCTGAGCCTGGGGAGCGAGGGCAAGGTCCTGGGCGGTCACAAGGTCCCATTCCGCGGAACGCGCCTCGGTGGTGCGTCCGGCGACCCGTACCGACCACATCCATCCGGTCGCCCCTGGTATCCCGCTGGATTCGGGAACCGCCACGGGCGCAAGCCATACGGTCCAGGAGATCCCGAGCCGGTCATCCTCGCCGCGCCAGCCGGCGTGCCTGCCGTCGCATGTCCAGGACGACGCCGACAGGGCGCCGATCAGCGGAAGCGCCGCATCAACCCGATTGCCGGCTCCAAGCCGACGCAGCCAGATGCCCGCGACGCCGGAATCGTCGTCCGTGGGTTCGTATTGAGAGATCTGAAGGTCACCGCATGTAATCTTCCGGATGTCGCCGTTCGCGGTGAGGGCTATGCGCAGACCCCCTGATGCCACGGCCCTGAGGGGCGCCGCCGCGCTGCCGCGTAGGGGAATCCCCGTCGTCTTGCTCGTCATCATCGTCGTTCTCTCTTTCGAATCATGAGCCCTATCGGCCGTCGGCATGCGACCAGAAGTCGTCGAGCAGGCCGGCGGTCTCATTCGGCTTCTCCTGGTTGGGGCAATGCCCTGCACCGGGAATGACCTCATAGCGGGCGTGCAGCCTCCGGGCCATCAGACGCTGCCATTCGCGGGGCCACGCCCGGCTGTCATGCTCTCCGTGGAGGACCAGGACGGGCAGACCCGTTCCCGCTATCTCCTCGGTGGTGTCATGGACGTCGGCGAGCTGGTCGATGGCCCCGATGAGCTCGTCACGGCTGGTCCGTTCCGAACGCTGGCGTTGGAAGAGATCGGTGACATCAAGCTCGTCGTCGCGCACGCTGGCCAGATCGGGATTGTCAAGCCGCCAGAGGTCCCCGCCGGGATGGTCGAGCAGACGCTGCCGCAGGGCGGCCTTCCTGCCGGGCCATCCATGAGGTCCCGACGACATGAGGGAGAGGGAGGTGAAGGCCTCTGGCCTCGCGATGACCGCAGCCTGCGCCACGGTCCCTCCGAAGCTGTGTCCCACAAGATGGAGGGGGACCCCGCCACCGACCACGGAAATGCGCCTGGCGACCTCGATCACATCCTCGGCGGTACGCCCGCGACCGTAGGAATCGACCCCTGCGGGCGACGACGAATCGGCCTGGCCACGCTGGGATATGGCCCAGACGTCCCATCCTCGTCTGGACAGCAGGGGGAGCAGATCGTAGAAGTCCTCCTTCGATCCGGTGAATCCGGGGACAAGAAGCGCCTGTCCTCTGATGACATCCGAATCGGTTCCCGGACGCGACCGGATGGCGGTCAGCCGCCCTATGGAGGTCACGAACGCCAGGGTCTCCACTTCCCTCGGACAGGGAAGGGCCCCGAAGGGCTCCATGGGAATGATTCCCTGGCCCCGAAGCGCGTCCATCCCATCGCGCATGGTCGACTGCCTCTCATTCATCGTTCATCCCGTCATGGTCCTCCCCCGTCGTCTGCAGCCGAGGGATGGCATCGAGCAACCGTTTCGTGTACTCGTTCTGGGGATGGCGAAGAACACTCGCCGTGGCTCCCCGCTCGACGACCTTCCCGTGATTGAGGACCATGATGTCGTCCGTGATGAGCCTCGCCGACAGCAGGTCGTGGGTGATGTAGAGCATGCTCACTCCGAGACGGACACGCAGGTCGTCAAGCAGCGCGAGAACTCCGGCCCGCAGGGTCATGTCAAGCATGGAGACGGGCTCGTCGGCGACGAGCACCTTCGGATCGCTCGCCAGCGCCCTTGCGATGACGACGCGTTGGCGCTGGCCTCCGGAAAGCTGATGGGGCAGCTTGGCGGCGAACTGCTCGACCGGCGTAAGACCCACGGTGTCGAGAAGCTCGAGCATCCTCATCCGCGCCTTCCGCCCACGCAGATCGGTGTAGTTCAGAATGGGGCGCATAAGGGTGTACTCGACCGTATGCAATGGGTTGAGCGCGGCGTACGGATCCTGGAAGACCATCTGGATATCGGCGTGAAGCGACCGGAGGGACCGCCGGCTGCGCATCGCGTCGATGCGTCGGTCTCCCAGACTGATCGCTCCCGACGTCGGACGTTCGACGCCGGTAATCATCTTGGCGATCGTCGACTTGCCCGACCCCGACGCTCCGACGAGAGCCATGGACTGACCGGGACTCAGCGTGAAGGACACATCATCGACCGCCTGGACGGGAGCCTCCCCACGTCGGGGACCCGGATATCTCTTGCAGATATGCGAGACGGAGACCGTCAGGGCCCCGTCCGGCGCAGCCCCGTGATAGACCTGCGAGCCACGGGGACTGAGCCCCGGCACGACGACATGCTCAGCGCGTGGGTCGCCGTAATGGCTGAGCAGCATCCTCGTATAGTCGTCCTTCGGATGCCTCAGAATCCGTCCGCTCGGGGCGTCCTCGACGATATGCCCGTTGTGCATGACCATCACGCGCTGCGTGGACTCCAGAACGATCCCGAGATCATGGCTGATGAGGATGGCCGTAAAGCCCTCCGACCGCTGCAGCTCACGGATGGTCTGCATGACCTCATGCTGCACGAGGACGTCCAGGGCGGTCGTCGGCTCGTCGAAAACCATCAGTCTGGGATTGAGGGAAAGGGCGATGGCGATCGAGACGCGCTGCCGCATCCCGCCGGACAGCTCCCCCGGATAGCTGTCAAGAACGCTCGGAGGAAGACCGACCTTCCCGACGAGTTCACGCGCGCGCTTCTCACGGGCATCCTTGGGGACATGACGATGCGCGGCGAACACGTCCATGAAATGCTTTCGGACCGTGCGAACGGGGTTGAGGGCGTTCATCCCCGACTGAAGAACCATGGCGAATCCACCCTGCCTCTGCCGACGAAGCTCCTCATCGCTCAGGGCGGTGATGTCGTGTCCGTCGAAGAGCACGCGCCCGGAGCTGATCCGTGCCGGAGGACGCGACAGACGCGTGACGGCGAACCCCAGGGTGGATTTCCCCGATCCGGACTCCCCGACAAGGCCCACGAACTCCCCCTGGTCAAGGGAGAAGCTCACGTCGTTGACGGCCCGTACCGGATCGCCGTCGGCGACGTCATAGACGATGGACAGGCCATCGACGCTCAGCAGACTCATCGCGAGCTCCCTTCGCGCAGACGCGGATTGCTCAGACGATCCACGCCGAAATTGATGAAGGTCATGGAAACCGCCAGAAGGGCGATCATGAGTCCCGGGGCCAGAAGCAGAGCCCACTGGCCGGTCAGAAGGACGTTGTTGTTCTGGGCCCAGTAGATCATCGTGCCCCAGCTGACGGTCGTCGAGTCCCCCAGACCGAGGAACTCCAGTCCGGCCTCGGCAAGCGCGGCGGCGGTGGCCGCACCGAAGAAGTTGTTGATGATCAGGGACAGCATGTTGGGGAAGATCTCATGGAAGATGATTCGCCACGAGCCGTCGCCGCTGAACTGCGCCGCCGTGACGAAGTCACGGGACCGCAGCGTCTGGGTCTGGCTCCGAAGCACGCGCGAGCCCCAGGCCCATCCGGTGAAGACGATGACCAGGATGATGACGCTAATCCCGCCGTTCTGAAGATAGGCCGCGATGACGATCATCAGGGGAAGGGAGGGGACGACGAGGAACAGATTGACGATGAACCCGATGAACTCGCCGGCGAAGCTGCGCATGTATCCCCAGCCAAGCCCGACGATGACCGCGATGATGGTGGAGAGCAGACCGGCGACCATGGCCACCATCACGGAGATCCTTCCGCCCCAGATCAGCTGCGACAGGACGTCCTGGCCGTTGGCCGTCGTTCCGAGCCAGTGTCCGGACGTTGGCCCGAGCCCTGCGGCGAAATCCCCGGAACTCGGATCGTACGGACTGATGACCGGGGCGAGAACGGCGATGAGGACGATCAGCCCGAAAAGCACCAGACCGAATCTCGCCTTGGGAACCGACCAGACCGTCGAGAACCCCCGACCGACGACGGTCAGAGCCTGAAGAGCCGGGTTGTCCCTGCCGCTATCGTCGGAGCGTCCGGATTCGGGCTCCGAAGGGCCGAGGGGTGCGGACGACTCCGAAGCCCGCGGCGGAACGGACGCCGCCAAGGCCTTGTCATGGATTGGGGAAGTTGTTTTGACAGACATCCCTTTACCTCCTGGTTCTCGGATCGAGGACGCCATACAGCAGGTCGACGATGAAGTTGGCGATGAGGACGCTCACGGTGATCATGAGGAAGATCGCCTGCATCAGCGGGTAGTCCTGGTTCGTCACCGCCTGGAACAGCAGCATGCCGATGCCCGGATAGCTGAAGACCTGCTCGACGAGAAGCGAGCCTCCGACGACCCCGCCGAGAACCAGTCCGAATGACGTCAGGTTCGGCAGGAGGGCGTTGCGCGCCGCATATTTGAGCATCACGGTGCGCTGCCGCAGGCCGTTCGCCTCCGCGAAGGTCACATAGTCGTCGCCAAGCGTGCTGATCATGGTGTTGCGCATCCCCATGATCCAACCCCCCAGCGAGGTGAGCAGGATGGTCAGCCCCGGAAGAATGGCGTGCTCGAGGGCATCGATCACGAAGGCGCCCGAGGGGTTCGGAACGGCAGACGCCGAATACGCGCCCGATGTGGGGAAGATTCCGGCGACGTATCCCAGAAAGTACAGCAGCATCAGGGCGAGCCAGAAGGCGGGGAAGGCCGACAGGAACGAGCTGCCGACGCTGCCGACGGCGTCGATCGCCGTGCCGCGGTGCCAGGCCATGACGGCGCCGAGAGTCGTGCCGATGATGAAGGACAGGATGGTGACGACTCCGACAAGCGTGAGCGTCCAGGGAAGGGCCGCGCCGATCAGACTGGACACGCTCGTCGGGAAGTTGCTGTAGGAGACGCCGAAGTCGAGATGGGCGATGCTGTTGAGGTACTGCAGATACTGGCTGAAGACATTCCCGGTCGGCATCCCGAGCTGGGCCTCGATCGACGCGCGGAGCGCGGGTGTGACGGGGCCGTTCTGCGCGAGCTTCGCGATGGCCGCGTCTGCGGGGGAGCCCGGCATCATCCTGGGCAGGATGAAGTTCACCGTGATGGCAGCCCAGAGGGTCAGGAGGAACAGGCCGATCTTCCCAAGGAAATAGCGCATAGGACCGTTCTTTTCATGAAGAGGTGATGGCGTCCGCCCGGGCGCCGGGATGGCGCCCGACGTCCGTGCGGACACGGTTGCGGAGAGAGAACGAAAGGTTCAGATGTCAGATGGTGGTCAATGAGGGTCGATTACGCCTTCTTCAGATGGGTGACGATCAGCAGGCTCGTCTGGGTCCATGTGCTCGGAGGGGCGTACGGATTGCTTGCACTGGGCCAGCCCGTGAAGTTCTTGGTGCTGAACAGCCCCCAGAGACCGCCGTAGAACATGCCGATGACGGGGACCTGGTCGTAGACCACCTTCTGGAGTTGGTCGACGATCTTCTTCTGTTCGGTCTCGGTCGTCGCGGACTTGAGCTCGGCCAGCAGGGCGTCGGTCTTGGAGTTCTTGTAGCGCTGGAAGTTGGCGGTCGTGGACTGCCCGACGGGAACCGCGAAATCACTGTTGAGCAGGTTGTTGTAATCCTGATAGACGCTCCCGGTCCCACCGAAGGAGGAAATAATCAGGTCAAAATCACCGTTGTCCAACGCCTGAGTATAAGCGGCCGCCTGAGGCTGGTTGAGCTTGACGGAGATACCCAGTTTAGCCAATTGGGATTGCAGCGTCTGAACGCCACGAAGCCAATCGGTATAGGAGTTTGGCACGGTGATGGTGATTTCAAGCTGTTTGCCTGAGGAATTGACGAGCTTCCCGTTCTTCTGCGTATAACCTGCCTTGGCGAAGTAGGACAGCGCCTTGGACGTGCTTTGCGTGATCTTCCCACCGTTGGCTATGGAGCTATTCACCCACTTCTTCTGATTGGGCAGAAGCAGACCGGTCTGGGTGGCCCCGTCGACGTAGCCCTCCTCGGCGTCCTCGGCGATCTTCTGACGATTGATCGCATAGCTCAGCGCCTTGCGGAAGTTAAGGTCGGTGAAGGGCGCCTTGGTCAGATTCATGAACAACGACACCGTCCCACCAGGAGGGAACCAGTAGTGGTTGTGCTGCTTGTTGGCTCCGACCCACGTCTTGTCGACGTTGGTGATGTACGAGTATGCCCAGTCATATCCCTTGTTGACCAGGTCGAGCTGCTTGTTGGATGCGGGGAGCACGATGGTGTCCGCCGCCACCTTGTCGGCCTGCCAGTAGGAGGTGTTCTTCTTCAGTGTGTACTGATTGGGCGTGAAGGTCGCCAGCTTGTATGGACCGCTGCCCACGGGGTTCTGGTTGGTCCACTTCACGGGGTCCTTGACGTTCTTCCAGATGTGCTCCGGAACGATGATCTGCTGGTCGATGATAGTCTGCGCTGGCACATCGGCTGTCTTGAGATGGAACGTCACCTCATTCCCACTCGAGGAAATCGAGGAGATATGCTGCCACACCCCCAAAGTGTCCAGAGAGGCGTTCTTCTTCACCAGGTTGAATGTGTACACGACATCCGACGCAGTCAGAGCTTTGCCATCAGACCAAGTGACGCCCTTGCGGATGACGTATTTGATGGTCTTCGCATTCACGATGGTGCTGCCTGTCGCCAGGAAGGGCGTCGCCTTGCCATCAATGGTGTTAACGACTTCGAGCGGTTCGTAGATGAAGTTGACACCCGTCCGCTTGCTGGAGGAGAAGGGGTTGAAGTTCCTGACGAACGTGGGGCTGCCGTTGTCACCTCCGAACAGAAGCTCCGAGCCTCCCGAGGATGCCTGTGACGCGGACCCGCCGCCGCATGCGGCCATGCCGAGCATCGTCGCCACGGCTATCGCAGCCGCCGCGATGCGCTGGACTACGCTTCGCTTGTTCATGTCCTGTCCTTCTTGTCTTCCTTGACAACGCGCGGTTCGGAAGGCGTCCACGTCTTCCGAACCCTCTGCTGTATTGCAGTGATTAGGATTGTATGCGCTTTCATTATTGAGCGCAAGTCATCAGTCTACAAAAAACTCTTGATATCTGGCATTATCTCTCAAAAACAAGCAAATCCCGGTGACGACTTCGATAATCAATCATGTTACAATGAAAATGTTGTAAGAAAGAAATGTCCAAGGAGGCCGCCGTGGGGGCCAAGCCGACGATATATGACGTCGCCGCACGGGCGGGCGTCTCGATCGCGACGGTGTCACGAGCAATTCGCAAGCCGGACAGCGTACGAGGCCCCACCCGCGAATTGGTGGAGCACGCCATCAACGACCTCGGCTACGTCCCCAGCGGAAGCGCGCGAAGTCTCGCGGGGCATCGCACGGGGATCATCGGGCTGTTCCTGCCGAACGTCGACGCGGTGGAGGATCTGCACGACTTCAGGCTGTCGACGAACGACTCGGCCAACGTGACGCTGGATCCGAGCCACACCGAGACGAAGAGCTCCGACTCGCTGTACTTCGACGAGGTGCTTCGCGGCTGCGAGCTGGAATCATGGAGACGCGGGATGTCGCTGATGGTCAACATCGGCCGGGGTCGCTCCGAACCGGACGTCGTCCATGTCGTCAACGACATGGCGGGCAAGGTCGACGGCCTGGTCATCCTCGCGGGAAGCGTGCCCGACCGCGCCATCGAGTTCCTCCACGACCGCATCCCCCTCGTACTCGTCGCCGACGCCCCGTCGGACAACGGTCAGAGGTACGACCTCGTCAGAGTGAGCAATCGCAAGGGGATGCGCACGCTGACCGAACATCTCATCGATGCCCATGGAGTGTCGGATTTCGCATATATCGCCGGCCCCGACAAGTCGCCGGACAACCGCAAGAGATACGTCGGATTCCAGGAGGGGCTCGCGGCCCGAGGCATCAATCCGGCGTCGGTGCCCATCTACAGGGGCGACTTCTCCTTCGTCACCGCCTATGGGATAGCACGAGACCTCGAGGCCCGTGGCGCGGTTCCACGCGCCCTGGTCTGCGCCAACGACCAGATGGCCCTCGGCGTGCTCAAAGCCCTGAACGACGAGGGCCTGCGCGTACCTCAGGACGTCATCGTCACGGGTTTCGACGGAATCGCCGAGACGAACTCCTCAAGCCCCCGCATCACGACGATCCGTCAGCCCATGCTCAGCCTGGGAAGGGGGGCCGTGAGCACCATCATGGAACGAATCGCCACCCCGGATGCCCCGCCTCTGACGACCGAGCTCCCGGTCACCGTGCTGCTGCGCGAAAGCTGCGAGGGAGCCATGGAAGCCGACGCCCCTGATGCTGCGCCCTCCATGACATCGGGCGCCCTGCCACGCGGGTTCCGGGACGGCGTCCCCGCAAACCGTCCGTCGGGGGGTTCCGCCGTACGCGAGGACGGCCCGAGGACGGCCCGGTCAGTCCTTCCGGAACAGTTTGGTGTATGAGCCCTCGGCGCGGGGACGCACGACGATGGAGTCGATGTCGACGGTGTCGGGCT
>NZ_CAUTOG010000015.1:0-32430 GCF_963540075.1 uncultured Bifidobacterium sp. | reverse complement strand
GTTCCCGCCTCCGGGACGCCGTCCCCGGAGACGGGGGAGGCGCCAGCCGAGGCCGCAGCAGCTTCCGCCGGCGTCCCCGACGACGTGGAATCCGATGCCGTCGCAGCGGGTGACGAGGCGACGGCATCCGAAGCGACGGCAACGGATTCGGCCGAAGAGGCCGCGACGATGGGCGAGGCGGTCGCCGCCCTGCCCGACGAGGTCCATTCCACTCATCGACGGGTGGAGATGTTCCGTCATACCGGCGGCGTAAGGGATTTCGTCGACTTCCTCTCGCATGGGCAGCCCGTCAGCGAGATCTGGCATATCGGCGGCGAGGACCAGTACGAGGAGGAGACCCAGGCCGTCGAGGTCGACGGCGAGCTGAAGGCCGAGAAGGTCACGCGCACCTGCGGCGTGGACATCGCCCTGCGCTGGACCTCCGGCTACGACACCACCATCCGCAGCTTCGTCAACGTCGTCGAGACTCCGGGCGGGGGCATGCACGTCGACGGCTTCCTTCAGGCGGTCGCCCGCCAGGTTCGCAAGGCCGTGGAGGACAACGCCCGACGGCTCAAGGTCAACATGAGGGACTCGTCGGTCCGTGTGGAGCGCGACGACATCCTCGCCGGCCTCGTCGCCGTGGTGACCGTGCGCATCGCCGAGCCGCAGTTCCAGGGGCAGACGAAGGATGTGCTCGGCACCGCGCCGGTGCGCCCCATCGTGGCCCGCATCGTCGATCGGCAGTTCGGCGAGATGATCTCCGGCTCGAGGCGCGGGTTCAAGGAGCAGTCGGGACGCGTCCTCGAGAAGATCGTCGGCGAGATGCATGCCAGGATCCAGGCGAGGCGGACCAAGGAGGTCACCCGCCGCAAGAACGCCCTGGAGTCCGCGTCCATGCCGGCCAAGCTGTCGGACTGCCAGCCCGGCAACGACGACGTCGCCGAACTGTTCATCGTCGAGGGGGACTCCGCGCTGGGCACCGCCAAGGCCGCGCGGAACTCGCGTTTCCAGGCGCTGCTGCCGATCCGCGGCAAGATCCTCAACGTCCAGAAAGCCAGCGTCTCGCAGATGCTGGCGAACAAGGAGTGCGCGGCCATCATCCAGGTCGTGGGGGCCGGCTCCGGTCCGGGCTTCGACGTCGAGCAGGCCCGCTACCGCAAGGTCATCATGATGACGGACGCCGACGTCGACGGGGCCCATATCCGCATCCTGCTGCTCACGCTGTTCTACCGGTACATGCGCGGGCTCATCGAGGACGGGCGCGTGTACGCCGCGGTCCCGCCCCTGCACCGCATCGCCCTGAAGGGGCGGCGGCGGGGCGAATACCTCTACACCTACTCGGACGATGAGCTGGCCGGCAGGCTCGCCGACCTCCGGCGCCGGCACATCGACTACGACGAGGACATCCAGCGCTACAAGGGGCTGGGCGAGATGGACGCCGACCAGCTGGCCGACACCACCATGGACCCGCGCACGAGGATGCTGCGCCGCATCCGAATGGAGGACGCGGCGCAGGCCAGTGCCGTCTTCGACCTGCTCATGGGCGACGAGGTGCCTCCGCGCAAGCGGTTCATCGTCGACAACGCCGACGACTTCGACCGTTCGCATATCGACACCTGAGGTCCGGCTCCTGGGCGTGGCATCCGAATGCCGTGTCCGAACGGGCCGGGATGGGAATCAGGAACCGTCCCGGCCCATTCGTCGCCAGAGCCCGGGGCCGGCGCCAGTGAACGTCATTCGATGGCATCCGCGAGCCCGTCAGACGCCGTTCACGCCGTCGGTGGCGTCGCCGCCGCCCTTTCACGGCAGGTCTGCCCGAGACGCCGGGACAGCGTGAGCGGGTCGAGCAGCGCATCGAGCCTGTCCCCGGGCAGGTCGGTGAGATTGGCGGCGACCTCGCGGACGGTGCGGCCCGATCGCGTGGCCTCCTTGGCGATGGCGACCGACCTTTCGTATCCGATGACCGGATTGAGCGCCGCCGCGATCGAGGGCGAGGCCTCGGCGTACCGACGTCCACGTTCGGTGTCGACGGTGATGCCGTCGACGCAGCGCCCGCGGAACATGTCCATCGCATTGCGCAGCAGGGCGATGGAGGAGAGGATCTGGTGGATGACCACCGGCTCGAAGGCGTTGAGCTGCAGCTGCCCTTCGGAGCTCGCCAGGCAGACGGTCGCGTCCATCCCGATGACCATGAAGCAGCACTGGTCGACGCATTCGGGGATCACCGGGTTGACCTTGCCGGGCATGATGCTGCTTCCCGCCTGGCGTGCCGGCACGTCGATCTCGTCAAGCCCGGCGTGCGGGCCCGAGTTGAGCAGACGCAGGTCGTCGGCGGCCTTCTTGAGATGGATGGCCAGGTTCTTGAGCGTGGAGGACGTGCCGACGAAGGCGGACATGTCGGTGACGGCGGCCACGGGGTCGGGCGCCGCGCACAGAGCGAGGCCGGTGATCGAGGCGAGATTCCTGACCGCCTCGGCGCGGAAGCGCACGTCGGCGCAGATCCCCGTCCCCACGGCCGTGGCACCGAGATTGATCGTCTCCAGCGTGGGCCGCAGCGCCTCCAAGGCCTTCGCATCGGCCTTGAGCAGGCTGGCGAAGACGTGGAACTCCTGGCCGAAGGTCATGGGAACGGCGTCCTGCAGCTGCGTGCGCCCGATGGTCACGTCGTCGGCGTGCCGGTCCGCCAGTCGGTGGAAGGCCCTGGCGAGGGAGCGCGTGCTCTGCAGCAGCGGTCCCAGGGCGTCGAGGATCGCCAGACGGCAGGCGGTCGGATAGGTGTCGTTCGTCGACTGCGACCGGTTCACGTCGTCGTTGGGATGGATGAACCGGTAGTCGCCGCGGGCATGTCCGGCAAGCTCGAGGGCGCGGTTGGCGACGACCTCGTTGACGTTCATGTTCGTCGAGGTTCCGGCGCCGCCCTGAAGCGCGTCGACCGGGAACTGGTCGTCCAGGGCGCCGGATTCGACGTCCCGGCATGCGGCGGCGATGAGCCGGGCCCTGTCGGGGTCGAGAAGACCAAGCTCCTCGTTCGCCAGGGCGCAGGCGCGCTTGACGAGCGCGTAGCCGCGGACGAGCTCCGGGTGGTCGCCCACGCGCGCCCGGCCCACGGTGAAGTTGCGCAGCGCCCTGAGGGTGTGTATCCCCCAGTAGACGTCGCGAGGGACCTCGAGAACGCCCACGCAGTCGTGTTCGGTCCGGGTCCCGGCCGTTCCCGTGTCCGTGGACCCCATGGGCCGCGGCGACGCGGCGGCGTCGGCGGATGACGAGGCGAGGGAGGACGTGGCAGGAGAGAAGGACAGTGGGGGACGCAGCGACCTGATGTGATTGTCGTCGGCCCGTACGGGGTCGATGGTCACGTTCTCTGCCGTTGATGCACAAGGCGTCCGGTTCACTTTTCCTCCGTTGCTGACGAGGATGCGTGCGGTCGGCTGATGCGCCGACGCTCACACGACCACGCATCGCCGCGCATGCTATCCCAGCCAGATGTCATCCGCCGACACCGGCGTGTGACGGGCCGGCGTCCTGCGCGGCGGGCCGCACGCCTAGGCCACGGAGGCGATGGGGGAGGAGAGCTCGACGCCCGAGGCGTCGCGGCGCATCACCGGCCGAGGCAGCTCCACCGGTGCGCCCGAGTCGGTGAACGCGTGCAGCGGATAGAGGCCGACGGCGGCGAGGACAAGACGATCCTGCCCGACGAGGAATCTCTGGGCGCGCACGCCCCCGGTCGCGCGCCCCTTGGTCGGGTACTGCTGCAGCGGTGTGACCTTGGCGGCGCCGCATTCCGTTCCCGGCAGCGCGCTGGAGTCGCCGGCCACGGTGAGCACCACCGCCCCCGAGGCGGAGGACAGGCCTTCGTCGTTGGCGTCATAGCGCCATTCGAGCCGATCCGCCGGGATGATGCCGAAGGCGAGCACCTGGCATCCCTCGGACAGCCTGATGCCCGCCATCCCTGCGGAGCCCCGGCCCTGGGGGCGGACCTCCGCGGCCGCGAAGGTCAGCAGCGAGGCGTCCGAGGAGACGAAAACGAGCCTGTCGTCATCACCGGCGGGTCCTGCTGAAAGCACCTCGTCGCCCTCATGAAGATCGATGATGCTCCAGGAGTCCTTCGTCGCCGGGGACTGGCCATTCCAGCGCTTGACGACGCCGCCGCGCGTGCCGATGGCCACGGGCGGCCTGTCTCCGTCCAATCCGATCACGGCCACGACGCGCTCGCCGGCGACGGGTTCGGTGTCCCGCGTGGAGCGCACGAGCTCCTCCGCGCGCACGCCCGGGGAGACGTCCAGCGTGCCGTGGGCAAGCTGGGGGAGATCACCCACCGGCGCCGGGACCAGACGTCCTGCGGAGGTGACGAGCCCGTACGTGGCACGAGTGCCCGTCCTCACCGCGCCGAGAATCGCGGCGTCCGCTCGTCCCGGGACCCGGGTTCCGCGCTCGCGCAGCAGATCCAGCGTCTCGAGGGGCGCTCGCGCGACCAGGCCCGTCGCGCCGAGCAGCACCGCGCAGGGACGGTCCTCCAGATGCAGATCGCCGGCCGCCGTCTCCGAGGCGGCGGCCGAGGGGGATTCCGCCGCCGCCAGAACCAGCGAGGGGGTCGGCGCTCCGAGCGCCTTGGCGGGCGTCGTCGCGGCGTCCGCGGCCGAGCCGTCCTCCCCGGGGAGGACGGCCTGTGAGGCGACGGCGGAGACGGAGCCCTCCTCGTCCTTGTCGAACAGGGCCGTGCGCCGGGGGGTGCCCCAGGCCCTGGCGGCGGCGTCCATATCCGCAACGACGACCTCGTCCAGCCGTTCGGAGGAGCCCAGGATGCGGCCCAGCTCCTCGATGCGGCGTTCGAGGTCGTCGCGCTCGGACTCCAGCTCGATGCGACTCATCCGGGTCAGCCGACGCAGACGCAGGTCGAGGATGTAGGAGGCCTGCACGTCGTCGAGGTCGAAGACGCCCATCAGCCGCGTCTTCGCCGTGTCCGCGTCGTCGGAGCCGCGGATGACCTGGATGACCTCGTCGATGTCGACCAGGGCGAGCAGCAGGCCCTCGACGAGATGCAGACGCTCGCGGGCGACCGTGAGCCGATGCTCGCTGCGTCGTCGCACCACGTCACGACGGTGGCCGATCCACACCCGGAGCATCTCGCGCAGCCCCATCGTCCGCGGGCGGCCGCCGACGAGCGCGACGTTGTTGATGGTGAAGCCGTCCTCCAGAGGCGTGTGTCGGTAGAGCTGGGCGAGCACCGCGGTCGGGTCGAATCCCGTCTTGATCTCGATGACCAGACGGGTGCCGTTGTGCCGGTCCGTCAGGTCGATCGCCCCGGATATGCCCTCCAGTCGATGCGCGCGCACGCCGTCGGAGATCTTCTCGAGCACGCGTTCCGGCCCCACGAGGTAGGGAAGCTGCGTGACGACTATCGCACGGCGTCTCGCGGTGACGTTCTCGATATGCGTCACCGCCCTGGTGACGAAGGCCCCGCGTCCGGTCTCGTAGGCCTGACGGATCCCGTCGCGTCCGATGATGACGCCCCCGGAGGGCCAGTCGGGACCCGGGACGAGCCGCATAAGCTCCTCAAGCGGCGCGTCGGGGCGGACCATGAGGAGCTTGGCGGCGGCGATGACCTCCACGAGGTTGTGCGTGGGCATGTTCGTCGCCATGCCGACGGCGATTCCGGAGGCGCCGTTGACCAGCAGATTGGGGATCGCCGCAGGCAGCACCGTCGGCTCCTGCAGCTTGTTGTCGTAGTTCGGGGTGAAGTCGACGGTGTCCTCGTCGATGTCGGCGTTCATGCCCAGCGCGGCCGGCGCCAGCCTCGCCTCGGTGTAGCGGGAGGCGGCGGGACCGTCGTCGAGGGATCCGAAGTTGCCGTGACCGTCCACGAGAGGCAGTCGCATCGCGAACGGCTGGGCGAGCCGGACCATCGCCTCGTAGATGGCGGAGTCGCCATGGGGGTGCAGCTTGCCCATCACCTCCCCCACCACGCGGGCGGACTTCATGTAGGCGTGGTCGGGGGTGAGGTTCATGCGCCCCATCTGATAGACGATGCGGCGCTGGACGGGCTTGAGCCCGTCCCGGGCGTCCGGCAGCGCCCGGGCGTAGATCACGGAGTAGGCGTATTCGAGGAAGGACCGTTGCATCTCGTCGTTCAGCGGCGTCTCGACGATCTTCTCCCTGACGGAGCGCGGATCGAATTCCTGATGCCGTGGCGTGCGGCGTGATGCCATTGCTGAGAACCTCCTGACGAATCCGACGATCCGACTCATGATACCCCGGGCCTCCCCGGGGCCGTCTGTTCGGCCGCGGTGCTTGAATGGGGCCATGATTCCCGAGGTTCCCGACGACGCCGACCTGGTTGCCATGATGCCGGTCGTGACCTATGGCGACGGGACCGACGGACCCGCCGCGTTCGGCGGCCGGCGCTGCGGCGCCAGACATCTGTCGGCCGTGCTCCCCGCCGTGAGCGCGGCCATCGGGCATCCCGTCGCCACGCCCGTGCATCGGGACCCCGCGCGGCTGCAGCGGGCTCTGGGGCTTCCCGACGCGTCCCGCGCCGTCGTCGTCCTCGTGGACGGTCTGGGATTCTGGAACCTCGTCTCCCGCGCCGGACACGCCCCCTATCTGCGCTCCCTTCTTGGAGAGCCAACCGGGGCGCGCCCGCTGTCCACCTGCATCCCCAGCACCACCGCGGCGGCTATGGGCGTGTTCGGAACGGGAACCTGCCCCGGGATGACCGGCATGGCCGGCTACACGCAGCTCAATCCCCGCACCGGCGAGCTCTGCCAGATCATCCAGTTCCGTGGCGCCGAGAGGCCGGCCGAGCTGCAGAGACGCCCCACCGTCTTCGAGTCGCTCGCCGGGCAGGGCGTGCGGGTCACCAGCTGCGGGCTCCCGCGCTTCGCGGACTCCCCGCTGACGCAGGCCGCCCTGCGCGGGACGGAGTACGTGTCCGCGGATTCCCCGGCCGCGCGCATCGCCCTTGCGGCGAAGGCGTCCCGGACGCCGGGACTGACGTACATGTACGTGAGGGACGTCGACAAAAGCGGCCATTCCGAGGGATGGGACTCGCAGTCCTGGGTGGCGACGCTGGAAAGGGTGGATTCACGTCTTGCGCGCCTGCGCCGGTCGCTGCCCCAGGGGACCCTGGTCGTCATCGTCGCCGACCACGGCATGGTCTCCTCGGACCCCGCGCATCGGATCGACGTGGCGGTGGAACCCGCCCTGTCGGAGGGAGTCCGGCTCATCGGTGGGGAGCCTCGCGCGCCCATGCTCTACGTCGGCGAGGGGACGGATCCCGCCGCCGTCGCCGATCGATGGCGGCGTCGACTGGAGGGTCACGCCGTCGTGGCGCTGCGGGACGAGGCCGTGGATTCCGGTCTGATGGGGCCGGTCGAACCCCGGGTCCTGTCCATGCTGGGAGACGTCCTCGTCTGGGCCGGCGACCGGACCACCATCGTCGACAGCCGCACGCAGAGCGACATGGCGACGAGGCTGCCGGGCGTGCACGGCTCACGGACGATGCTGGAGACCGACATCCCCTGTCTTGTCGACGTGGCCTGACGTCTGACGGCTTGGCCTCGACCCCAGGCGTCAGACCACGTCGGTCGGAACGCTCCGTGCCGTGGTGCGCCAGACTGCCGTCCGGCGGTCCGGGACGGCATACGGGACGGCATAAGGCTCATCAGCCGTCTGTCCTCTTGCGATTCGACCCCATGACGGCCACGGCCGTCACCCCGGGGGAGGGGCGGTCCCGTCCTCGAAGCTAGTCGCCGAAGAGGATCTCGTCCCAGCTGGGGACGGCGGAGCGCCCTTTCCGGCGATGCGATGTCCTGACGAAATCGGGGTCGTCGGAGCCGGTCTCCGGCACCAGAGGCTGGACGACGGCGACGATGGGATCGCCGCCGTCACGCGGTTTCTCCTGCACGGGCGTCGGAACGACGGAGCCCCTGTTCGGCGCGGATTCCTTCGGACCTTCGTCGGCGGCCGTGGAAGCGTTCGCCACGGCCGGCACGCCGTCGCCGTCGATCGGGCCGTCGGCCGCGTCGACGGGTGCCGCAGACGTCGCGACAAGCCGAGTGCTCCTGGAGGCGGCGGCCTCGTGAGGCTGGTCGGGCTCATGACGGGACGCGACCCGCCTGCGGACGACCTCGTTCAGCAGCGCCCGCGCCGTGGTGTTGAGGCTTCCTATCGCCCTGTCCTGCGGCGACCATGACCAGATCGCCCGGATATGGCGTCCGGCCACGTCGAACTCGGCCGTGATGCGCCAGGGGTCCACGTCATGTCGCGTCGCGTTCCATGACAGCGACTTCATGTCCGCGTCCCGAAGGGTGAGGGAGCGATGGATGAGATCCCCCACGGAGACGCCTTCATGGTCGGATGAGGCCGGGGATTCGAGGAACCTGTCGATGGCATAGTTCTTCTCGGTCTCCACGATCGGGGAGAACCTCTCGACCGTGGATTCGTCGATGCCCAGCTCGTCCGCCACCGCGCGCGGTGTGGCGCCGGCCCTGACCATGGACTGGATGCGCGCGATCGGGATGGGGGATGCCGATGCCGGCCTGCGTCCGCCCGGCCGGCCGTGTCGGATGCGCCGCGACCGTTCGATCGCATCGTCGAAGGCGTCATCCGGCGTCACGGCGAAGGATGCGCCGGGGATGACGAAGACGAGATCCCCGTTCCCGTCCACATGGTCGAAACGGGCCCGCATCGGCGAATTGTCAGGCATCGAACACCACTTTCCTCTCGAGGAGCACCGTTCCCGTGCCTTTCGGGCTTCCCGGAACTATCTCCATTGTGCCCCACGCTGAACATTCCGGGCGTTTCGCGCGGGATGGATGTATCTGTCCGTGATTCATGTATTCTATGGCGCAGCGTATGCCCATACACGTGCATCTGAAGGGAAAGGATTGCCATGAGCCAGGACTACGATTCCCCGCGCGGCAAGGATGACGTCGAGTCGTTCGACCTCGGGAAGAGCACCAGGACGTCCGCCGACGACGTCGATGACGACGAGAACGCGATCGCCGGCGAATACGAGCTGGACGCCGCGGATCCCGTCACCGAGGACCCCTCGGTGACGGTCATCCCCATGCAGAAGGACGAGTTCCTCTGCGTCGACTGCTATCTGGTCCGGCATCGCAGCCAGCTGGGACGCACGGACCCCGACGGCAGGCAGCACTGCAAGGAGTGCCTCGGCATCGATGACGGACCCCGTGCATGACGGTTGACGTCGGGTACAACGAACCGGAGAACACCGAGGTCCTGCTTCGTCTTCTCGACGGAGACGAATCCCTGGCGCCGGGCTACGCCCATCCGGGCGATGCGGGCGCGGACCTCCATGCCGCGGAGGACGTCCTGCTCGCGCCCCTGCAGCGCGCCCTCGTTCCGACCGGGGTGGCCATCGCCCTGCCTGCCGGTTACGTCGGACTCGTTCATCCGCGCTCCGGTCTCGCCGTCCGCAGCGGCGTGACCGTGCTCAACGCCCCGGGGACCATCGACGCCGGCTATCGCGGGGAGATCCGCGTCCCCCTCATCAACCTCGATCCGCGGACGTCGGTGCAGATCCACCGTGGGGATCGCATCGCCCAGCTCGTGGTGCAGAGGTACGTTCAGGCGAGGTTCGTCCGCGCGCGCGCGCTGCCCGGATCGGATCGCGGCGAACGCGGATTCGGGTCCTCCGGGGCCTGAAGGAGGGTTCCGCGGCAGCACCCGATGGGGGAAGGCCGCCATGCCCCGCCATGTCGCCCAGGGCGTGCCGCTGGGTAGGATGGGGAGACGGAAGCGGGAGGTGGACAGTGGCGGGCTCCGAGACCGAGATGCGCCCGGCGCGCATGCTGGGGTGCGAGATCAGCGATGACATGCTTGATCCGCTTCGCCCCATCATCGGCATGTGCGCCTCCCACCATCCCCGGGAGAACCTGGACGTTCTCGAAAGGGCCTATCGCCGCGCGGCGACGCAGCACAGGGGCCAGAGGCGCAAGTCGGGCGAGCCCTACATCATCCACCCGCTCGCCGTGGCCCAGATCCTCGCCGACCTCGGCATGGGCCCGATGGTCGTGGCGGCCGGAGTCCTCCATGACACCGTCGAGGACACCGACTACACGCTGGACGACTGCCGGACGGAGTTCGGGCCCACGATCACCGGCCTCGTGGACGGAGTGACGAAGCTCACCCGGATGGACTACGGGGACTCCGCCCAGGCGGAGACGATCCGCAAGATGGTCGTGGCGATGAGCCGCGACGTCCGCGTGCTCGTCGTCAAGCTCGCCGACCGTGTGCACAACGCCCGCACCTGGCGCTACGTGAAGACCGCCAGCGCCCAGCGCAAGGCGCGCGAGACCCTGGACGTGTACGCGCCCCTGGCCAACAGGCTGGGCATGAACGCGATCAAGACGGAGCTCGAGGAGCTCAGCTTCAAGGTCCTGTACCCGAAGATCTACAACGAGATCGTCGTCCTCGTCGCCCGCCGCGCCGGTCAGCGCGAGGTCTATCTCAAGCAGATCATCGAGGAGATCGGCCAGGACCTCGCGGCCCAGCGCATCGAGGCGTCGGTGAGCGGACGGCCGAAGGACTACTTCTCCATCTACCAGAAGATGGTCGTGCGCGGACACGACTTCTCGAACATCTACGACCTCGTCGGGGTTCGCATCATCGTCGACACCATCCCCGACTGCTATGCGGCGCTCGGCGCCGTCCACGCCCGCTGGAACCCCGTCCCCGGGCGTTTCAAGGATTACATCGCCATGCCCAAGCTCAACATGTACCAGAGCCTGCACACGACGGTGGTGGGTCCCGGAGGCAAGCCCGTGGAGATCCAGATCCGCACCTGGGACATGCATCGGCGTGCGGAGTTCGGCATCGCCGCGCACTGGAAGTACAAGGAGAACGGGCAGGCCGGCCGCGCCCTGAGCGCTCCCGACCCCGCCGACAGGCGGCGAGAGACCGAGGAGGACAAGGAGCTCAGCGAGGCCGACAACCTGCACTGGATCCAGCAGCTGGCCGACTGGACGAACGAGACCCCGGACTCCGACGAGTTCCTCGGATCCCTCAAGGAGGACCTCGGCGGCTCCGAGGTGTACGTCTTCACGCCCAAGGGCGCCATCGTGTCGCTTCCGGCGGAGGCGACGCCCGTGGACTTCGCCTACGCCGTGCATACCGAGGTCGGCCACCGCACGATGGGGGCACGCGTCAACGGTCGCCTCGTGCCGCTCGACACCAGGCTCGAGAACGGCGACACGGTGGAGATCCTCACCTCCAAGTCCGACGCGGCGGGACCGTCCCGCGACTGGCTGAGCTTCGTCAAAAGCCCCAAGGCGCGCAACAAGATCCGCCAGTGGTTCAGCAAGGAAAGACGCTCGGAGGCCATCGAGGAGGGGCGTGACGAGCTCACCCGGGCCATGCGCAAGCGCAGCCTGCCCACCTCCGCCCTTCTGACCCCCGAGGCCATGGTGGGCGTGGCCGACGAGCTCAACTTCTCCGGTCCCGATGCCGTGCTCGCGGCCATCGGCGACGGCCAGATCTCCACGCAGAACGTCATATCGCATCTGGTCAAGGACGCCGGTTCGGACGAGGTCGCCGAGGAGGTCGAGCAGGAGGCGCTGCCGCTGCGTCAGCATTCGCGGAGCACCACCACGAGCTCGCTGGGGGTGTCCGTCAAGGGGGTGGGGGACGTGTGGGTCAAGCTCGCACGCTGCTGCACCCCGGTTCCGGGGGACGACATCATCGGCTTCGTCACCCGCAGCGAGGGCGTCTCCGTCCATCGCACGGACTGCCAGAACATGATCGAGCTGCAGAGGCGTCAGCCCGAACGCGTGATCGCGGTGCAGTGGACGAGCACCAAGGGCCTGTTCATGGTCAAGATCCAGGTGGAGGCGCTGGACCGTCCCCATCTGCTGTCCGACGTGACGCGCGTGCTCTCGGACCATGGGGTGAACATCATCTCGGGTTCGATATCCACCGGCACCGACCGCGTGGCGACCAGTCAGTTCTCCTTCGAGATGGCCGATCCCCAGCATCTGACGACGCTGCTGGCGGCCGTGCGCAAGATCGACGGGGTCTTCGACGTCTACCGCATCACCGGCGCCAAGGATTCGGCCGAGCCGAGGCTGCGACGCATGCGTGACGATCCGCGACGGGACGCGTCCTCCCGAAAGCGCCAGGGCGAGAAGGGGGCCGCCGCGAGGGGGAAGACCCTGGGAGGGAAGTAGCCCCGAGGTCTTCCCCTGTCCGCGGTGTCCGGATTCCCCCGTGCAGGACCCGGGGACGCGAACCGGCCCTATCGCAGGACGTCGATGCCGACGATCCCCACCGGTTCGAGCGGACGGTCCCCCCGGTCGGTGGGCGTGGCCTCGATGCGGTCGATGACCTTCCTCGAGGCGTCGTCGGCGACTTCGCCGAAGATCGTGTGGTGGCCGTTCAGCCACGGCGTGGGCACGGTGGTGATGAAGAACTGCGAGCCGTTGGTCCCATGCGCCCGTCCGTCGCGTCCGCGGCGCAGGCCGGCGTTCGCCATGGCCAGCAGATAGGGGCGGTCGAAGACGAGGTCGGAGGAGATCTCGTCATCGAACTCGTAGCCGGGTCCGCCGGTTCCGGTGCCCAGCGGGCAGCCGCCCTGGATCATGAAATCGCTGATGATCCGGTGGAAGGTCAGCCCGTCGTAGAAGGGGTCGTGGCGCGTTTCGCCGGTGGACGGATCCGTCCATTCCCGCGATCCGTCGGCGAGGCCGAGGAAGTTCCTCACCGTCGCCGGCGCCTGGTCGTCGAAAAGGGTGAGGGCGACGTCACCCTCGGACGTATGCATGATGATCGATGTCATGGGTTCAGTCTCGCATGCGCGGGCGACCCGGTCCGCCCTGCCCGCCGCCGGGGATGCGACGCGGCCGGTCGGAGGGCCGGGCGGACCGGTCACAGAAGGCCGAGGCGCTCCAGAGCGTGGAGGATGCCGTCGTGGTCCACGTCGTCGGTGACGACGTCCGCGGCGTCCTTCGCGTCCTGCGTCGCGTTGCCCATGGCCACGCCGATGCCCGCATGGCGGAGCATGCCCGCATCGTTGCCGCCGTCGCCGAAGGCGATGCACTGGGACGGCTTCAGACCCCAGCGTGTCAGGAAGCGGTCCATCCCTCGCGGCTTGCCGCCGTCGGCGGGGATGAGGTCGGTGAAGTCCGGGTGCCAGCGCACGCCGACGGTGGACCGGCACAGGCGGCGGATCTCCCGCTCCTGCTCCCGCGTGACGAAGGGGCTGATCTGGAAGGTCGGATGCGTGGACGGCCTGAGATGAGGGTCGTCGACGTAGGCCCTGGGAGCCGTGGCGCCCAGCTGCGCCCAGGTCTGCCGCATCGTGGGGGTGATGAGGTTGAAGTACACGTAGTCCTTCTCGCAGTAGCTCGCCGCGATTCCCGGATGTCGGTCGAGCCAGGCGGTGATGGTGCGCACGTCGTCGGGATCGAGGGCCTCCGACTCCGTCCAGCCCGAGTCGTCGAAGCAGTACTGGCCGTTCATCGCCACGATGCCGTCGAAGCGCGCCGGCATCGCGTCGAGGACCACGCCCATATGGGAGGGCGCGCGCCCGCTGCAGACGACGATGCGCACGCCTCGTTCGCGAAGGCCATGCAGGGCCCGGACGGTGGAGTCGGGGACGTGATGGGTGACGAAGCTCGTGAGGGTCCCGTCGATGTCGAAGAACGCCGCTCGGATGTCCATAAACGATCCGGGATTCCCGGATTGCTCTGTTCGGTTCATGTCGGTCCCTTC
Organism: uncultured Bifidobacterium sp.; assembly: GCF_963540075.1. Lineage (GTDB taxonomy): Bacteria > Actinomycetota > Actinomycetes > Actinomycetales > Bifidobacteriaceae > Bifidobacterium. The sequence continues at coordinate 18,720 of NZ_CAUTOG010000015.1, read as the reverse complement.
CTGGTCGGCATGGTGGCGCCGGAACGGACGTGCCACGGCGGCCGGCGGCCATCCTCCGGTCCCATGGTGTTCCGCTCCCCGGGACATCGGAGGGTCCCGGCGCCTCCCGCGCCGTGGCCCATGAAGCGGGTGACGCCCGGCATGCCCCCGGCATCGACGTCTCCGGGGCGGCGCCTGGGCTCCCCCTGGCGCAGGATCCGAGACGGCCCGTATCTTCCCCACGGCGTGTCGGGGGGAAGGCGGAGGGAGGTTCCCACGCAGTATCGGGCCGCGCTGGCACCCGTCATAGGAAACGGATATGGCCGGTTGGCCGTATCCGCGCTCCACCCCGCCGGCGTCCCGTTATGGTGGGGTCTCACCGCAGGCGCCCGCAGCGGGCATGCGGCGGAGAAGAAGACGAGAGAGGGAAGGAGCATCGTATGGCTGAGGAGAACGGACCGGGACAGGTCACGCCGCAGGCGGCATCGCAGGGGGCGGCTCCGTCGGGGCCGGGGGATTTCGGCAAGGGCGGATTCGAGGAGCCGGTGAGGGTCAACCACACCGTGCGCAACGTCATCATCGCGGTGGTCGTCGTGGCGCTGGTGCTCGTCGGCGTGCTCGTCGGATACCACGTCTATTCGAACTCGAAGGCCTCCGCGGCCAAGGGGTCGGCGAAGAACCCCGTGAAGATCGGCGTGGTCGGCGCCACCGACCCGCAGTGGCCGCTGTTCAAGAAGAAGGCGGAGGCGGCCGGCATTCACGTCAAGATCGTCGACTTCCAGGACTACACCTCCGAGAATCCGGCGCTCGACTCCGGCGACCTCGATCTGAACGAGTTCCAGCATCTGCTGTATCTGGCCAACTACAACGTGACGAACAAGAAGGACCTGCAGCCCATCGGCGGCACCGCCGTGTATCCGCTGGGCCTGTACTCCGACAAGGTGAAAAGCGTCTCGGCCATCGCCGAGGGCAGCACCATCGCCATCCCCAACGACGAGACCAACCAGGCCAGGGCGATCGGCGTGCTGCAGTCCGCGGGCCTCGTGACGCTGAAGAACGACTGGACGGCGTTCACCACCCCGGCCGACATCGACACCTCGAAGTCGAAGGTCACCGTCACCGCCCTCAAGGCCGAACAGGTGGCCAACTCGCTGAGCGATCCGAAGGTCGAGGCCGGCGTCATCAACAACGACTACGTGGCGGACGCGAACCTCAAGCCCACCGACGCCATCTACCAGGACGACGCCACGACGACGTCGGCCCGGCCGTACATCAACGTGTTCGTCGCCCGCAAGGCCGACGTGAACAATCCCACGTACCTCAAGCTGGTGAAGATCTTCCAGTCCAAGGACGTGCTCGCAGCGCTGCAGAAGAACTCGGGCGGCACCGCCGCCTTCGCCAACCAGTACAGCGCGGCCCAGCTGCAGGGCTTCCTCGCCTCCATCGAGAAGGACGCGAGGGCGGCCGGCGACTGATCGCGATCGCCGCGCATGAGTCCGCCCTCCCGGCCGGATCCGCCGTTCACGACGGGACGGCCGGGAGGGCGGACTAAGGTGGCAGAGGTCCGAAGGGGGGTAGGGATGTCCGATCCGATCATCGACATGGAGCATGTGACCAAGGAGTTCCCGCGCCAGGGCAGGGAGCGCTCCCGCGGCGCCGTGCGCGCCCTGGAGGATGTGAGCCTGCGCATCGACGAGGGCGACGTCTTCGGCATCATCGGATATTCGGGCGCCGGCAAGTCCACGCTGGTGCGGATGATCAACGCGCTGGAAAGGCCCACCTCGGGCTCCGTCACGGTGCTCGGCACCGACGTGACCGGGCTGTCGGAAAGGGCCCTGAGACCCGTGCGTCGCAAGATCGGCATGATCTTCCAGCAGTTCAACCTGTTCTCCACGCGGACCGTCGCACAGAACATCGCCTACCCGCTGCGCCTCGACCACTGGCGGCGGGACTACCAGGACCGGCGTGTGCGCGAGCTGCTCGACTTCGTCGGCCTCGCCGACCACGCCGATCGCTACCCCTCGCAGCTGTCCGGCGGGCAGAAGCAGAGGGTCGGGGTGGCGCGCGCCCTGGCGACGAATCCGAGGATCCTCCTGGCGGACGAGGCCACCAGCGCGCTGGACCCCGAGACGACGTCCGGGGTGCTCGACCTGCTGGCGCGGGTCAACGAGCGCTTCGGCGTCACCATCGTCCTCATCACCCATCAGATGAACGTCGTGCGGCAGATCGCCCGACGGGTCGCCGTGATGGATTCGGGCCGGATCATCGAGCAGGGGGGCGTCTACGACGTCTTCGCGGCCCCCGTGCATGCCGTCACCAGGCGTTTCCTGGCGACGGCCATCTCCGGTCTTCCCGACGCGCCGCTGCTTGGCAGGCTGCATGAGGAGGACCGCGGGCGGATCGTCACGGTCATGGTCCGCCAGCGGCCCGCCGTCTCGGCGACCGGAAGGGCCGTGCCGGCGTCGGGACAGCACGTCTCGAGGATCATCGCCGAGCATGGAGTGGACGGAAGCCTGCTGCGCGGCGGAATCGACACCGTCGACGGCGCGGGCATCGGAGCGCTTACGTACTCCCTCGCCGGGGATGCCGATGCGGTGGAGGGCACGGTCCGCGCGCTCGCCTCCGACGGCGACCTCATCGACTTCGGAACGGCGGCCGACCCGCGCCCCTACGACCTGGCCGTGTCGTCCGTGGCCGCCTCGGAGCACGACGCCGATGCGGCCAGCGAGACCGTCGGCCGGGACGTCGCGGACGCCTCGGCGGCCAGGACCGCGGCGGAAGATCGGGAGGCATGAGATGACCGGAGACGTCGTCGTTCTCGCGTCCAGAAGCGACTGGTCGGTGCTCAGGCCTCTGCTCGCGCAATCCGTGGTGCAGACGCTGGAGATGGTGCTCGTCACCATGCTCGTCGGCGGAATCCTCGGTCTGGTCCTCGGGGTGGTGCTGTACGGCACCCGACCGGGCAGCCTCTTCGAGAACGCGGCCGTGTATCGCCTGCTCGACTTCATCGTCAACATCATCCGACCCATCCCGTTCATCATCTTCCTCGCGGCCATGCAGCCGCTGACGATCCGGGTCGTGGGCACGTCGATCGGCACCGTGGCCGCCATCTTCCCCATGACGGTGATGTGCACGGTGGTCACCTCGCGCCTTGTGGAGCAGAACCTCGTGCCGGTCGATCCGGGGATCATCGAGGCCGCCAGATCGATGGGCGCGTCCAGGACGACCATCATCCTCACGGTCCTCATCCCGGAGGCGCTGGGCCCGCTCATCCTCGCCTACGCCTTCCTGTTCATCGGCGTGCTGGACATGTCGGCAATGGCCGGCTACATCGGCGGCGGCGGCCTGGGCAACTTCGCCATCGCCTACGGATACCAGAAGTTCGACCAGACGGTGACCTGGACGGCGGTGCTCATCATGATCGTGCTCGTGCAGATCATGCAGGCCCTGGCCAACGCGCTGGCGTCGCGCGTTCTGCGGCGCAGGCGCTGAGATGCAGGCGCTGAGGTGAGAACAGAGGACGGAAGGGAGGCCGACATGGCCGAGGAGCAGGGAACGGACCTGGGCGTGATCGCCGGGACGAGGATGGCGGACGTCGAACCGGACGGGGGCCTGACGGACGTCAGGCATCTGCTTCATGGGCATCCGGAGACGGGCTTCACGGAGACGTGGACGACGGCGACCCTGTCGCGCCTGCTCTCGGAGAGAGGTCTGGAGCCCGAAACCCTGCCTTCCGGGACCGGGCTCGTCGCGGACGTCGTCGGCACGCGCCCCGGTCCTCTGGTCGCGCTGCGGTCCGACATCGACGGACTGCCCGTGACCGAGGAGACGGGGCTGGAGTTCGCCTCGCAGAACCCCGGAAGGATGCACGCCTGCGGCCATGACCTCCATATGGCGGGGCTTCTGGGCGCGGCCTTCTGGCTCGCCGCCCATCGCGACGCCATCGCCGGCACGGTGCGGATCGTCTTCCAGCCCGCCGAGGAGACGGGGAAGGGGGCGCGGTCCGTCATCGATGGCGGCGCCCTCGAAGGGGTCGAGGCGATCGCCGGGATCCACAACAACCCCGACTACGCGCCGGGGGAGATCGCCGTCGGCCCCGAGCCCATGATGGCCGGATGCGTGAAGTTCCGCGTCGACCTGCACGCCCAGGGCACGCATGCCGGATACCCGCAGTCGGGCACCGGTCCCCTGGAGGCGCTCGCCTCGGTCATCCTCGCTCTGCAGACGATCGTGAGCCGCAACGTCACGCCCTTCCATCCGGTCGTGCTGTCCGTCACCGAGGTCCACGGAGGAAGCGTGTGGAACGTGATACCGGCCGAGGCGGGTCTTCTCGGCACCGTGCGGTACTTCCACAAGGAGGATTCCGAGCTCGTCGGGCGCCGCTTCCGGGAGGTGGTCCATTCCACGGCGGCCGCCTACGGCATCACCGCCGACGTCGTGTGGGACGACTTCCAGGATCCCGTCGTCTCCGATCCGGAGCTTGGACCGGCGGTCGCGGCGGACGTCCCGGGATACGCGCGGCTCGCGCCGATCCGCCCCTCCATGGCGGGGGAGGACTTCTGCGAGTATTCCACGGTGATGCCCACCGTGTTCGCCTTCGTCGGGTCCAACGGCGGGCCTCGCCATCACGATCTGCACAGCCCCCGCATGATCGTCCTGGATGAGGCCATCGCCCCGGCGACGCGCTTCTACGTCGCCGCCGCCCTGCGGCTCCTCAAGGAGCTCGCGGCCTGAGGGGAATCCTTCTCCGGACCGCGTCCGCTGCCGCTGCCGCCGGCCCTTTCGCGGTCGTCCCCCCGGTCCGGACCGGGGGGACCACGCCCGAGCGCCGCGGCTTCGCGTTCCGTGCGACATCCCCTGACACCGTGACGTCCCGGACCTAGACTGGGGGCATGACACAGCTTCGCCTCGCACTCGCCCAGATCGACACCTGCGTCGGTGACCTCGACGACAACGCCGATCGCGTCCTGCAGTACGCCCGACGGGCGTCCCGCGGGGGCGCGAGGGTCGTGGCCTTTCCCGAGATGACGCTGACCGGCTATCCCATCGAGGATCTCGCCTTCCGCGCGACCTTCCGCAGGGCCGCCTGGGACAAGGCCAACTGGCTGGCGACCGAGCTCGCCGCCGATGGAATGGGGGACCTCTACGTCATCGTGGGGACGGTCGGGACGGATCGTGCCTCCGACAAGCCCCGCAACCGTCTCGTCGTGCTTCATGACGGCGTCGTGTGGGCCGGCTATGACAAGCATTTCCTGCCCAACTACGGCGTCTTCGACGAGTTCCGCATCTTCGCCTCCGGCGACAGGTCGGTGGTCGTGGACGTCGACGGCGTGCGGGTCGGCGTCGCCATCTGCGAGGACATCTGGCAGGATGGCGGACCCGTGGCCGAGCTGGCCGAGCGGGGCGTCGACATGCTGCTCACCATCAACGGCTCGCCCTACGAGGAGGGCAAGACGCATGTGCGCATGGACCTCGCCCGCCGACGCGCCGCCGAGGTGCGGGCCCCCATGGTCTACGTCAACCAGGTGGGCGGGCAGGACGACCTCGTCTTCGACGGCGGCAGCTTCACCGTCGACGCCGACGGCGCGCTGCTGCAGCGCTCGCCCATGTTCGTCGAGGATCTCGCCTTCGTGGACATCCCCGTGGACGGATCCCGGCGGACCCCGGCGCGCATCGCACCGGCGCTCGACCCCGACGAGGAGGTGTACACCGCCTGCGTTCTGGGGCTTCGCGACTACATGCGCAAGAACGGGTTCACCGGGGTGTGCCTCGGGCTGTCCGGCGGCATCGATTCGGCCCTCGTCGCCACCATGGCGGCGGACGCCTGCCCAGGCGGCGACGTGTGGGGCATCTCCATGCCCAGCATGTACTCCTCGGAGGGATCGCGCGACGACGCCGCGGACCTGGCCCGCAACATAGGGGCGCACTACGACGTGCAGCCCATCGAGCCCCTGTTCGACGCGTTCCAGAACCGGATGCGCCTCGAGGACGTGGCGGCCGAGAATCTCCAGGCGCGCATCAGGGGCGTCATCGTCATGGCGTACTCGAACTCCAAGGGCGTGCTGGCCCTGGCGACCGGGAACAAGTCCGAGCTCGCCTGCGGGTATTCCACGATCTATGGCGATGCGGTCGGCGGATTCGCGCCCATCAAGGACCTCCTCAAAACCCGCGTCTGGGAGCTGGCGCGGTGGCGCAACGCCGCCGTGGCCCGTGGCGTGGGGATCGGCGGCATCGCCGTGGCGGGGGCGGACGGAACGGGCGGGGGAGCCATCCCCGAGTCCGGCGTGGCCATTCCGGAGAACTCCATCGCCAAGCCCCCGAGCGCCGAGCTGCGCCCAGGGCAGAAGGATTCGGATTCGCTGCCCGACTATGCGCTTCTCGACCGCGTCCTCGCGGCCTACATCGAGCACGCCCACGGACGGGCCGACCTGCTGGCCGACGGCTTCGACCCGGCCACCGTGGACACCGTGATGCGTCTGGTGGACCGGGCGGAATGGAAGCGGCGGCAGTACCCGCTGGGGCCCAAGGTCACCGCGCTCGCCTTCGGTCGCGACCGCCGGCTGCCGGTGACGAACGCCTTCCGCGAGTAGAGATGGAATCGGGGCGGGTGCGGAGGCGGAACGCGCACGGTGGGGAATCGGAAGGAAGGACAGAGGAATGACGGATACGCGCTGGTATTTCAACACCTCCACGGGCAGGCCCGAACAGGGACCGCTGTCCCCGGCCTCGCATCGGATGGGGCCGTACCGTTCGCGCGAGGAGGCCATGGACGCCTGGAAGATCGTCCGCGAGCGCAACCTCGTCTGGGACGCCCAGGACCGCCAGTGGCATGGCGACGAGGCGCCGGGCAGCGACGCCTCGACCGGGTCGGGTCAGGACCCGTCCGTTGGCAGAGCGAATCCATAATGTGACATAGCTCACGTTGCCGTTCCGACGCCTTTCAGCTACGACGGATAGAATTTCATACAGCGACGCAGCGAGGCGTTGCCCACCGACCAAGGAGTGATCATGACAGCTGCTGACGTAACCGCTCCCTCCGAGCAGGAGCTCCAGGCCAAGGCCTGGGACGGTTTCACCGGAGGTCACTGGCAGAAGGACATCGACGTCCGGGACTTCATCCAGCACAACTACACGCCGTACACCGGCGACGAGTCGTTCCTGGCCGACGCCACTGCGAAGACCAAGCATCTGTGGAAGTACCTCGACGACAACTACCTGGCCGTCGAGCGCAAGCGCCGCGTGTACGACGTCGACACCCACATTCCCGCGGGCATCGACGCCTTCCCGGCCGGCTACATCGAAGGCCCCGAGGTCGACGACGTCATCGTCGGCCTGCAGACGGACGTGCCATGCAAGCGCGCGATGATGCCGAACGGCGGCTGGCGCATGGTCGAGCAGGCCATCCGGGAGGCCGGCAAGGAGCCCGACCCCGAGATCAAGAAGATCTTCACGAAGTACCGCAAGACTCATAACGACGGCGTCTTCGGCGTATACACCCGCCGGATCAAGATCGCCCGCCATAACAAGATCCTCACCGGGCTTCCGGACGCCTACGGCCGCGGCCGCATCATCGGTGACTACCGTCGCGTGGCGCTCTACGGCGTCAACGCCCTCATCGCGTTCAAGAAGCGCGACAAGGACTCCATCCCCTACCGCAACGACTTCACCGAGCCGGAGATCGAGCACTGGATCCGCTTCCGCGAGGAGCATGACGAGCAGATCAAGGCGCTCAAGCAGCTCATCACGCTCGGCAACGAGTACGGGCTGGACCTCTCCCGTCCCGCGCAGACCGCGCAGGAGGCCGTGCAGTGGACCTACATGGGCTATCTCGCCTCGGTCAAGAGCCAGGACGGCGCCGCGATGTCGATCGGCCGTCTCTCCGCCTTCTTCGACTGCTACTTCGAGCGTGACCTCTCCCGTGGCCTGATCACCGAGACCGACGCCCAGGAGATCATCGACAACATCGTCATGAAGCTTCGCATCGTGCGCTTCCTGAGGACCCTGGACTACGACAAGATCTTCTCGGGCGACCCCTACTGGGCCACCTGGTCGGACGCCGGCTTCGGCGACGACGGGCGTCCCATGGTCACCAAGACCTCGTTCCGCCTGCTGAACACGCTGACGCTCGAGCATCTGGGCCCCGGCCCCGAGCCCAACATCACCATCTTCTGGGATCCGAAGCTCCCGGAGGGATACAAGCGCTTCTGCGCCCGCATCTCCATCGACACCTCGGCCATCCAGTACGAGTCCGACCGCCAGATCCGCGCCCACTGGGGCGACGACGCGGCGATCGCCTGCTGCGTGTCCCCGATGCGCGTGGGCAAGCAGATGCAGTTCTTCGCGGCGCGCGTGAACTCGGCCAAGGCGCTGCTGTACGCCATCAACGGCGGACGCGACGAGATGACCGGCATGCAGGTCATCGACAAGGGCGTCATCGAGCCAGTTCGCCCGGAGGCGGACGGTACCCTCGACTTCCAGAAGGTCAAGGACAACTACGAGAAGGCGCTGGAGTGGCTGTCGGAGACCTACGTCGAGGCGCTGAACATCATCCATTACATGCATGACAAGTACGCCTACGAGTCCATCGAGATGGCCCTGCACGACAAGGAGGTCTACCGCACCCTCGGCTGCGGCATGTCCGGGCTGTCCATCGCGGCCGATTCGCTCTCCGCGCTGCGGTATGCCAAGGTGTACCCGGTCTGCAACAGGGACGCGGCGACCACGCCGGGCCATGAGAAGGAGTACGTCGAGGGCGCTGACGGCGACCTGATCGTCGGATACCGCACCGATGGCGAGTTCCCGGTCTACGGCAACGACGACGATCGCGCGGACGACCTCGCCAGGTGGGTGGTGAGCACCGTCATGGGACAGGTCAAGAGGCTTCCCGTGTACCGCGGGGCCGTCCCGACCCAGTCGATCCTGACGATCACCTCGAACGTCGAGTACGGCAAGAACACCGGGTCCTTCCCCAGCGGCCACCGGAAGGGCACCCCGTACGCCCCGGGCGCCAACCCGGAGAACGGCATGGACTCGCACGGCATGCTGCCCTCGATGTTCTCGGTCGGCAAGATCGACTACAACGACGCCCTTGACGGCATCTCGCTGACCAACACGATCACCCCCGACGGCCTCGGCCGCGGTGAGGACGAACGCATCGGCAACCTCGTCGGGATCCTCGACGCCGGCAACGGACATGGTCTGTACCACGCCAACATCAACGTGCTGCGCAAGGAGCAGCTCGAGGACGCGGTGGACCATCCGGAGAAGTATCCGCATCTGACGGTGCGCGTCTCGGGATACGCCGTGAACTTCGTCAAGCTCACCCGCGAGCAGCAGCTCGACGTCATCTCCCGCACCTTCCATCAGGGAGCCGTCACCGACTGACGACCGTCCGTGCGTGCGGGGGCGCCTCCTCGGATGGGGGGTGCGCCCCCGCACGCGTACCCGGGGCCTTCCGAAGTCCATCACCCATGCCGCCACCACCGTCCGCCGGCCGCTTTCGCTCCGTGCGGTGCTCCGCTTCGCGCGGCGATCCACCCCTCGTCGCCATCCACCCGTCGTCGCCATCCACCGTCGAGGAGGTTCCATGACCACCGCCTTCCGCACCACCACGCCGCATATGCTGCGCGGGGCCGAGTCCGATCGGAGCCGGATCCTCATGGGCGGTCTGTCGGGCTTCGAATCCCCCGTCGGACTCGACCGGCGGGACCGCATGGAGGCCCTGCGCTCGGGGGACATCGGCTTCGTCCATTCCTGGGACATCAACACCTCGGTCGACGGGCCCGGCACCCGCATGACCGTGTTCATGAGCGGATGCCCCCTGCGCTGCCAGTATTGCCAGAACCCCGACACCTGGAGGATGCGCGACGGCAGTCCCGTGTACCTGAAGGCGATGGTCGCCAAGATCGAGCGCTACCGGGATCTCTTCACGGCCACCGGCGGAGGGATCACGTTCTCCGGAGGGGAGTCGATGATGCAGCCGGCCTTCGTCTCCCGCGTCTTCCACGCCGCCAGGGGGATGGGCGTGCACACCTGTCTCGACACCTCGGGCTTCCTCAACGCCAACTACACGGACGCGATGATCGACGACATCGACCTGTGCCTGCTCGACGTCAAATCCGGCGACGAGCAGACCTACCATCGGGTCACCGGCGGCATGCTGGCTCCGACCATCGCCTTCGGAGAGAGGCTGGCGGCCCGGGGCAGGAAGATCTGGGTTCGCTTCGTGCTCGTCCCCGGACTGACCGATTCCGTGGAGAACGTCGAGAACGTCGCGCGCATCTGCGAGCGCTTCGGCGACGCCGTGGAGCATGTCGACGTGCTCGGCTTCCACCAGCTCGGCCGTCCCAAATGGCATGAGCTGCGCATCCCGTATCCCCTCGAGGACCGCAAGGGCCCGTCGAAGGAGCTGCGCGACAGGGTGAAGGGGCAGTTCCGCGACCATGGCTTCGTCGTCTACTGATGCGTCCTCGACACGTCTCTGGGGTGAGGGGTCTCTAGCCTAGGAAGCCATGGACGACATGAACCCCCTCTTCCGTCCCGCGGGTGCAGCCATGCGAGACGCGCCCCGCCTGCAGTCCGAGCCCCGCGGCGGCGTGCCCGACGTGACCGACGACATTGAGGGCTACCAGCGCGCATGCGAGCGTCTGGCCTCCGGCTCCGGCCCTCTGGCGGCCGACGCGGAGCGCGCCTCCGGATTCCGGTACGGGCGTGAGGACCAGCTCATCCAGTTCAAACGCGAGGGGTCGGGGATCGTGCTTCTCGATCCCGTGGCCCTGGATCGGCTTCACGTCGACTGGGCCGAGCTCATGGGGGCCGTGGGCGACGTCGACTGGATCATCCATGACTCGCTGCAGGACCTTCCCGGCTTCGCGGACCTCGGACTCGTGCCCGTCGGCCTGTTCGACACCGAGATTGCCGCGCGGATGCTCGGACTGAAGCGCTTCGGCCTCGCCGCGGTCACCGCGCGCTTCCTGGGGATCACCCTCGCCAAGGAGCATTCCGCCGCGGACTGGTCCTACCGGCCCATTCCCAGGGACTGGCGCAACTATGCGGCACTGGACGTCGAGCTGCTCATCGAGCTGGACGAGGTGATGACGGACGGGCTCGTCCGCCAGGGCAAGCTGGAATGGGCGCAGGAGGAGTTCCGCCACGCCCTGCGCAGGGGAACGGCTCCACGGCCCGTCGACGACGAGCCGTGGCGGCATCTGTCGGGAATCACCTCCCTGGGGCATGACGCCCTGGGACTGGAGGTGGCCAGGGCCCTGTGGCTGGAACGGGACAGGCTGGCCCGCGAGCATGACATCGCGCCCTCGCTGCTGCTGTCCGACCGGGCCATCGTCGAGGCGGCACGCCTCAAGCCCCGCAACGGCGCGGAGTTCCGGGCCATCCGGGCCCTGAACGAGCGCGTGCGCGTGCGTACGGGAGACGACCGGGAGCGGATGTTCGAGCGGTATGCGCCCATCCAGCGCCAGGTGCGTCCCAGCATCTGGCGACGCGTCATCGCGGGGGTTCTGGAGCCTCCGGCACATGGGGAGCCGCGGCTGGTGAGGACGGCGGGTGAGGCAGCGGGTCGGACCGCGGCCGTCGCCCCCGCCCCGCGTGACGTCGGTGCGCGCAGCGGCGGGCACAGGGGCGGCCTCGCGACGGCTGGAGGCGATGCCGGATCGGGTGGCGTGCGCACGGCGGCGGGCGGGGGCGACGAGGTCCACGCGGAGGCGCCGCGCTCGATGAAGGTCTGGTCGCATCATCCGGACCGCATGCGCCGGCTCCGGACGGCCAGGGACGCGATCCGCGTCATCGCGGAGGACACGAGGACCCCCGCCGACCTCATTCTGCGCCCCCAGGCCCTGCGCAATCTGTGCTGGACCGACGAGCCCGGAGAGCGGGACGTCGCCTCCTTCCTGGTCGCCGAGGGGGCCAGACCGTGGCAGGTGGGACTGGTGGCCGAGTCCCTCTCCCGCGCTATCATGTAACGGTTGCCTTAGCGGCAGACCAGCAGAACATTCCGTCTTCAGGAGCGCCAGCGTGAAAATCAGCGTCAGGAATCTCGAGCCCACCAAGGTGAGGCTCACCGTCACGGTCGACCCGGAGGAGTTCGATCCCTACCTGGATCAGGCCCGCACGGACATCGCCGGCCAGATCAGCGTCCCGGGCTTCCGCAAGGGGCACATCCCCGGACGGATCGTCGAGCAGCGCCTGGGCTTCTCCGCCGTCGCCGGCGAAGCCGTCAACAAGGGCGTCCCGGAGCTGTACTCCAAGGCCCTCGAGACCAAGAAGATCCGCCCGATGGCCGATCCGGAGCTTGACGTGCAGGAGGTTCCGGAGTCCGCGGACGACGAGACGAAGCTCAAGTTCGTGGCCACCGTCGAGCGTCGTCCCGACATCGAGCTGCCCGACTTCGACGGTCTGACGATCGACGTGGAGAAGGCCGAGGTCACCGACGAGGACGTGGACCGTCGCCTCGAGACCCTCCGCCAGCGCTTCGCCACCCTCGTGGGCGTCGATCGTCCCGCCGAGAAGGGCGACTTCGCCAGCATCGACCTTGACGCCACGATCGACGGCGAAAGCGCCGATTCCCAGGAGGGCGTGAGCTACCAGCTCGGCTCCGGCACCATGCTGGACGGGCTTGACGAGGCTCTCGAGGGGTTGTCCGCAGGCGAGGAGACGACCTTCGAGGGCACTCTCGAGGCCGGCGAGCATGAGGGCCAGAAGGCCCAGATCAAGGTCAGGGTCAATTCCGTCAAGACGGAGGAGCTTCCGGACCTCGACGACGACTTCGCCCAGGAGGCCTCGGAGTTCGACACCCTCGAGGAGCTCAAGGCCGACGTGCGCAAGGCCGCTCAGAATGATGTCGAGGGACGTCAGGCCACGCAGGCCCGCGACGCCTTCATCGCCCGTCTTGAAGAGGGTCAGGACATTCCGCTGCCCAAGGGCGTGCGCGCTTCGATGCTGGAGGAGCAGCTCAAGAACGTGGCCGCCGACCCCAAGAAGGTCACCGACGAGCAGAGGAAGCAGGCGGAGGAGACCGTCGACAAGCAGCTCCTCGACCAGATGGTGCTCGACGCGCTCGCCGAGAAGCTCGAGGTCAGCGTCAGCCAGGCCGAGGTCACCAACTTCCTCGCCTCCGTCGCCCAGCAGTACGGCATGGACCCCAGCAAGTTCATCACCTCCGTCGTGCGCAACGGCCAGCTCGGGCCGGCCGTCCAGGAGGTGGGGAGGTCCAAGGCCCTTCTCGCCGGCATGCGCAAGGCCTCCTTCACCAGCGACGGCCAGCCGCTTGACCTCGGGGAGTTCCTCGGCGAGGCCGCCCAGGACGAGGAGTCGGAAAGCGTCGAGGCCGCCTCGGCCGCGGCGGAGGTCGCCGACGAGCTCACATCGAAGGATGACGGCCAGCCCGCCGATGGCGACGCCGAGAAGTGACGTGCCCATCCGTCACGGCGTGACGCCTCCGGACGAGACCGGAGGCGCGGAAGTCCGGAGATCCGCGTGACGGACCGGAGGGATTCCGCGTCGGACGCGACGAGGACCGCGGTGAGCGGGGGACCGCTCCATGCGGCCCTCGTCGTTGTCGTTCTCGGGGCCATCGCGGGTCTCGGCGCGGGTCTGCTCACGCTGCTGCTCTACGGCGTGGAGCGTCTCGCCCTCGGGTTCGTCGAGACGTCCTCGCAGCCCGGTCCCTTCCTCGTGGAGCCGTGGCGACGGATCGTCTCCGTGGTCGCCGGCGCCTGCCTGGCGGCCGTCGCCTGGTGGCTGCTGCGGTCCCGCGCGAAGAAGGTGCCCTCCGTCGCGGGCGCCGTGTCGGGCGAGCGGATGCCCATCTGGCAGACGGTGACCCATGTGTGCCTGCAGATCCTCATCGTCGGCTGCGGGTCCTCCATCGGCCGCGAGGTGGCTCCCCGCGAGCTCGGCGCGATGCTCGGCCAGCGCTTCGGCGACCTGCTGCATGTCGACGATCCGGGGCGTCGCCGCACGATCGTCGCCATCGCGGCGGCGGCCGGCCTGGCGGGCGTGTACGACGCGCCCTTCGCCGGCCTGTTCTTCGCCACCGAGATCCTCCTGACGGACGCCTCGGCGGTCACGGCCGCCATGGCGCTGGGCGCCTCGTCGGTGGCCGCCTTCGTCGCGGCGCTGATCAAGGGTCACCGCGTCTTCTACGACATCTCCGGACTGTCCCCGACGTTCACCCCCACCCTCATGCTGTTCGCGCTGCTCGCCGGCGCGGTGTTCGGCATGGCGGGGGCGGCCTTCCGCATCGCCTCCCGCCGCGCCACCTCCAGGCGTCCCCGCGGGGCGGGAATCCTGTGGATGATGCCCGCCGCGGCGCTTGTCACGGGTCTGGTGGCCATCAAGGTCCCCCAGGTGATGGGCAACGGCCGCGCCTCCGCCCAGCTCGCCATGTCGATGCTCTCCTCCTCGCAATCCGTGAGGACCGTGGCGGCCGTCGCCGCCGTGACCTTCCTCGCGAAGGCCCTGGTCACGCTGATGACCCTGCGGTCGGGCGCGTCCGGCGGCGTGCTCCAGCCCGGCATCGCGCTGGGCGTCTCCCTAGGGACGCTGCTCGGATGCGGATGGACGCTGCTCGTGCCGGGCGATTCCATGGCGGCCTGCGCGGTGATGGGCGGAGCGGCGCTTCTGGCGGCCTCCCAGCAGGCGCCTCTGATGGCCATGTGCCTGGTGCTGGAGCTCGTCGACGCCCCCATGTCGCTCGTCGTGCCCGTGGGTCTCGCTGTCGCGGTGTCCTTCCTCGTCTCGAAGCGGATCGAATCCGGATGGTTGCGCAGGGAGCGCAAAGCCGCTCCGCCGGTCCCTTCGGAGCGGTAGTGTTCACAGAGACACACAATCGATAAGGAGACATGGTGGCAGATTCTCTGACATCCCCGGTCCTGGCGGCGCTGCCCTCAATGGCCGAGGGCGAGGCGCCCACCGCGACGGACCCCATCTTCACCAGGCTGCTCAGGGAGCGGATCATCTGGCTCGGGTCCGAGGTGAAGGACGACAACGCCAACGTCATCTGCGCGCAGATGCTCATGCTGGCCGCGGAGGACCCCAAGAAGGACATCTGGCTGTACATCAACTCGCCCGGCGGCTCCATCACCGCGGGCATGGCGATCTACGACACGATGCAGCTCATCGAGCCGGACGTCGCGACCGTCGCCGTGGGCATGGCGGCGTCCATGGGCCAGTTCCTGCTGACCTCCGGCACGCCCGGCAAGCGCTTCATCACCTCCCACGCCCGCGTGCTCATGCATCAGCCCTCGGGCGGCGTGGGCGGCACCGCGACCGACGTGCGCATCAACGCCGAGCTCATCATGGACATGAAGAAGACCCTGTCCGAGCTGACCGCGCAGCAGACCGGCCACACGGTGGAGGAGATCTACCGCGACAACGAGTACGACCACTGGTTCACCGCGCAGCAGGCGCTCGACTACGGGTTCGTCGACAGGATCGTGACCACGCCGGGCACGATGAGCGCACGGAAGCAGGGGGAGTGAGCATGGCCAGCGAGGAAGCGAAGTTCGTCGCCAGCGCGCGGCGTCTGGCGGGTCCCGTCGGGATCGGCGGGCTGCGTGCGGAAAGCCGCTACGTGGTGCCGCAGTTCTCGGAGCGCACGCCGTACGGCGTCAAGACGCAGGACCCGTACACCAAGCTGTTCGAGGACCGCATCATCTTCATGGGCGTCCAGGTGGACGACACCTCGGCGGATGACATCATGGCCCAGCTGCTTGTCCTGGAGAGCCAGGACGCCGACCGCGACGTCATGATGTACATCAACTCGCCCGGCGGCTCCATGACGGCCATGACGGCCATCTACGACACCATGCAGTACATCAAGCCCGACGTGCAGACCGTATGCCTGGGTCAGGCCGCCTCCGCGGCGGCCGTGCTGCTGGCCGCGGGCACGAAGGGCAAGCGGCTCATCCTGCCGAACGCCCGGGTGCTCATCCACCAGCCCGCGATGGGCCAGGACTTCGGCAAGGCCACGGAGATCGAGATCCAGGCCAAGGAGATGCTCCGTCTGCGCGAATGGCTGGAGAGCACTCTGGCGAAGCATACCGGCCAGGACGTCGAGAAGGTCCGCAAGGACATCGAGGTCGACACCATCCTCACGGCGGACGCCGCCAAGGAGTATGGGATCGTCGACGAGGTGCTGGGACCCCGCAAGAAGCAGATCGAGAGCTGACCGGCGCTCGCATTCGCGCGGACGGTTCTTCCGACATCTCCACATCCGATACCCTCGGCGCCCCGGCGTCGGGGGTATCGTCGAATCCGACGGGGTCCGCGTGCGCCGAACGGACCCGCATACGCGGCCGATGACCGCGCGGGGAACGTGTGGCGGGATGCGGCGGAAGGAGTCGTCATGGGACGTGTCGTGAGCTACAACGAGGATGCTCCGCGCTGCACCTTCTGCGGCAAAAGCGAGCATCAGGTCCGCAAGCTCGTGACGGGCCCGAGCGCGGCCATCTGCGACGAATGCATCGCGCTGTGCGTGGAGATCATTTCGGAGGAGGGGCGCAAGGACGCCGAGGCGACGCGGCTGGCGGTTCCGGCCCCCTCCGCCATCAAACGGCATCTGGACCGCTACGTCATAGGCCAGGACGAGGCGAAGCGGGCGCTGTCCGTGGCGGTGTGCAATCACTGCAAGCTCGTGAACATGGAGATGGAGCGTGCCTCCGGTTCGCTGCGCGACGGGTCGGACCGGGGTCCGGGCTCTTCCGCCGCCTCCGGCGACGACCGCGCAACCGCCTCCTTCAGGCCCGACGGCGGTCTGCCGGACGACCTAGCGAACGTGCATGTCGAGAAGTCGAACATCCTGCTGCTGGGTCCCACGGGCGTGGGCAAGACGTATCTGGCCCGCACGCTGGCCCAGGCGCTGGACGTGCCCTTCGCGATGGTGGACGCGACGACCCTCACCGAGGCCGGCTACGTGGGCGATGACGTGGAGACCGTGCTGCAGCGGCTCATCCAGGCGGCGGACGGGGACGTCGAGCGCGCCGGCCATGGGATCGTGTACATCGACGAGATCGACAAGATCGCCCGCAAAAGCGGCGAGAACACGTCCATCACCCGTGACGTGAGCGGCGAGGGCGTGCAGCAGGCGCTGCTGAAGATCATCGAGGGCACGGTCGCGAACGTGCCGATGGAGGGCACGCGCAAAAGCCGCGAACAGGAGACCATGCGCATGGACACCTCGGGCGTGCTGTTCATCTGCGCTGGGGCGTTCGTGGGTCTGCGCGAGCTCGTCGAGAGGCGCGTGGGTGCCCATGCCAGCGGCTTCGGGGCGTCATGGCGGGACCGGGAGATACCGGAGACGCAGGTGCTGCGCCAGGTGACGGCGGACGATCTCGAGGAGTTCGGTCTGCTGCCGGAGTTCATCGGCCGTCTTCCCGTCGTGGCGGTGCTTGATCCGCTGACGGAGGACGATCTGGTCGCCGTGCTCAGCCGGCCCGCGGATGCGCTCACCAGGCAGTACCGGCGTCTGTTCGCCGTGGACGGGGTGGATCTCGAGTTCACCGACGACGCGCTCCATGCCATCGCCTCCCGGGCGATGAAGCAGGGGACGGGGGCGCGCGGCCTGCGGTCCATCATCGAGCACACGCTGCAGGACACGATGTTCCGTCTTCCTGAGATGCAGGACGTGGCGAAGGTCGTGGTGGACGCCGACAGCATCGACGGCGGCGAGCCGAAGCTCGTGCGGGGGGAGAGGGGCGTCGCGGCGGCACCCGTCGATCGGCGCAGGCGCAGGCTCACCGCCTGAGGCCCTGCTCTTCCGGGTTCCGGTGACGGCCGACACGCCCATTTGCGGGTGACCGGCTTCCGCGTTATTCTATTCGAGTTGCCGAAAACGGAACCGGAAACGGGGTCGCGACGGTGATGTTGCGCCAGTAGCCCAATGGATTAGAGCAGCTGACTACGGATCAGCAGGTTGCAGGTTCGAATCCTGTCTGGCGCACCAGAACAAGGACCCTACTCCCATAAAGGGAGCGGGGTCCTTCTGTGTTTCCGGACGATGCGGAGGTTGAGCGCCAATTGTGCTCCACATCCCGCGCGTTCGCGGGATGACCGTGATCTGCGCCAGAGTGGTCAGTCTGGTCGGGGGAGTCGGTCGACAGGCTTTGTATGCCTATCCGCTGATCTGACTGCTGTCCCTGCTGGCGTTCGCCATTCCCGACGTCCATGCCACCACCGTGGCGACGAGGACGCGCAGAAGGCTGCTCGTCTCATCCGCCGGCTTTCTCGGGCTGGCCATCCTGACGGCCCATGCCGTCGACTGGCTGGGCGCCGAAACCCATGCCCTGTACGCCTATCCGGCGGTATGGGCGCTCGCCGTGGTGGTGCTGGCCATTCCGGCCGCGGAACGAAGCTAGGCGAGGCGAAGCCCCGCCATTCCGCAACAAGGATTCGCTTCGTTCGGGACCGCTTCGTTCGGGACCGCTTCTCCGAGATCCGCTCCCGTGGATTATGCCTCTGAGCATTCCGTTCCCCATGGTCGGTGCATTGAATGCACGTTCTTGCGTGGAAGCGTCCTCGCGCCGAGCCGTCCCTCATAGAATGAACGTCATGCGAGGGTCTTCCTTCGCGGACGCGCAAACAAGGAGGTTTGCCATGGATGACGTTATGGATGGCGTCAGGGATGACGTTCATGTCATCGCCAACATCGGGTCGGGCACGATGGGCCATGCCACGGCCCTGCAGTTCGCCTGGCACGGGTATCCGGTGCGCATGCTCGACGTGTCGGAC
>NZ_CAUTOG010000014.1:0-33741 GCF_963540075.1 uncultured Bifidobacterium sp. | reverse complement strand
CCGATCAGCCCCTATGCGATTATCAACTGCAATCATCATGCCCGATTCCTCGGGTCTTCCCATGATAGCGCGGACGGGACCCGAGAGGAATCCACCCTGAGCCCAGGGTGGAACGGCATGGGCCGCCGGTCGCCCCGTCACCATCTCCCCCGGGCTATTTGAGAATCGGTCTGGTCGGGGCGGATACGTCGATCTCGGTATGGCTGCCAAGAGCCGTCGAATCCGACAGCAGGGTATTGACGACGGCCTTCTTGAGCGCCAGATCCGAGGCGTCGCCCCAGATGATGGTGTACTTCCCCTTGTCGAGCCCGGTGGTGATGGAGTCCTGGGTCTTCGTCACGACCGAGCTGACCCGCTGACGCAGCGATTCCGGCAGCGAGGAGAGGATGGCGAGTGTCTCCTTGATGGCGTTCCGCCGCAGCGCGGACTTCACATCGGTGACGTCGATGACGGGAATGCCGCTCGAGGAGGTGTCGCTCACGGAATTGAGGACCCGCCCCCTGCTGTCCACGGCCGTGAGCGTGCCATCCGAGGTGCGCAGCATGGCGACGGGGCGCTGTGCCGTCACCGTCACCACCAGCCTGTTCGGAAGATGCTTCGTCGCGGTGGCGCCGGTCACCCCGGGGATGTTCCGCAGCTGGTCGACGACGTCGGAGGAGGAGACGAGGAACACGGAGCGTCCCGCCTGCTTCGAGGCTATCGCCATCACCTGGCTTGTCGTCACCCACGCGTTCTGACCCGACACGGAGATACCCGAGACCTCGAGGCGGAAGACAGGGGAGAACAACGCCACCCACAGCAGCGCGGCGACCGCCGCCACGACCGCGAGCACGATGCCCACGCGCGAGGCCGCCGCAAGGACGTGGGCACGACGGCGCTCCCTGAAGCGCGCGGTGAAGTCGACGATCTTCGGACGGGACGCGATGCCGAGAGGACTGCTCGTCTCCTTCAGCGTTCTGGCCACGGCGTCGTCGCTGGGCATGCCTCGGGCGTCGACGAACTGCCCCGGAACGCTGCTCGACGCCATGTCCTTCTCGAGCGATGACGCCATGTCCTTCTCGGAAGATTCCGACGAAGCGGCGGCGGAATCGTTCGCGGATCGGACGATTCTTCTCGCCGGCGACCCGGAGCGCCCGACCGAGCCCTGCACGGCGCCGGCATTGCCGCGAATGACGCGAGAGGATCCCCCCGCCGGGGAAGCGCCCCGGCCGAGGAATCGACCCAGGCGGGCGATCAGTCCCCGTGACCGCGGGGCCGGATGCGCCTGACGACGGTCTTCAGTCGCGTCGGCATCGGAACGATCACCGTCATGGGCCGAACGATCCGAGGCGGATCCGACGATGCGCCGGGCCATGGGTCAGCCCTCGCAGGACGCGCGATGAGTCTCGAGCACATGGAGGATCACCGGACCCATCCGGGTGACGTCCCCGGCCCCCACGGTGAGGATCACGTCGCCGTGATGGGATCGCATGGCGAGCATCTGCGCGGCCACGTGCATATCCTCGACCGCCTCGATCCACCGGGCCGGGTCGTGGTCGATGCCGGCGGCCGCGTCCACGATCGTCGACGCCGTCACATCGGGGAAGTCCTTCTGGCTCTCCCTGGCGGGGTACACGCCCGTCACGAGGACGTCGTCGGCGATGGACAGGGCCCTGGCGAAGGCGGACGCGAAGAACCGGGTGCGCGAGAACAGATGAGGCTGGAACAGCACGCGGATGGTGGAGTTCGGGAAACGCCGACGGGCGGCCGACAGCAGGGCCGCCACCTCCGTGGGATGGTGGGCGTAGTCGTCGAACACGCTGACCTGCTTCACGGTTCCACGCAGCTCGAACCTGCGACTGGCGCCAAGGAAGGTCCCGGCAGCCTGCGCACCCTTTTCGGGGTCCACGCCGAGAACCACGGCGACGACGAGAGCCGCCGCGGCGTTGCGGGCGTTGTGGATTCCCGCGATACGCAGGGCCACCCTCATCTCGATGGGGTCCTCGCCCACCGATCCGGCGGGCATGCGGACCGTGAAGCGCTCCCTGCCGCTTCCGGCGCTTTCCTCCTCGGATTCGATGGAGACCAGGCGCGCCCCGTTGAGATCGCCGACCTCCCCGGCCGGACGGGTGGAATAGGCGATGGCACGCGCCGCGGTGTCCGCACCAAGCGCCCGGAGCACCTGAAGGGCCCCCTCGTCATCGGCGCAGATGACGATAGTCCCCCGCGCGTGCCGGGCATAATCGACGAACGCCTCGCGATACCGCTCCACCGTGCCGTAATGGTCGAGATGGTCGGATTCCGCGTTGGTGATGACGGCGATGTCGGGACGGTACTTGGCGAAACTGCCGTCGGATTCGTCCGCCTCAGCCACAAGAACCGCCCCGGACCCGGCATGTCCTCCGTCCAGCGTGGTGCCATCAGGCCCCTGGATCGTCCCGCCGATGGCGTATCCGGGATCGGCGAGATCACCGGTTCCGGCGAAACGCAGGATATGGGCGATCAGCGAACTTGTCGTGGTCTTGCCATGCGTTCCGGCGACCGTGACGGAACGGCGGTCGGACATCAGCAGGGCGAGGATGTCGCTGCGATGGACGATTCTCAGACCCGTCTTGGCCGCGGCCCGGATCTCGGGGTTGTCGGGGCGAACCGCCGAGGAGTAGACGACGGTCGAGGCGCCATCGACGTTGCGCGCGTCCTGGCCGATGGCCACGTCGGCGCCGAGCGAGGCAAGCCGTTCGGTGCGGGGCCCGGAGGCCGTGTCGGAACCGGTCACCGTGACGCCACGCTGCAGAAGCATCTCGGCCAGAACGCTCATTCCCGCTCCTCCGATGCCGATGAAATGCGTGGTTCCGAGCCGATCAAGCGTGAATCCGGAAGGGAACCCGGCCTGCGTGGGGTCGAGATCGACGGCTCTGGCATCGGCGTCAATGGACTTCATGTCGGACAATCCCTGTTCTCCTTGACCTGCGGGCGCATCGCCCGTCCGCGCGCTCAACGTCGGGGCCGGCGAGACCCGCGTTCCTTCCGCGCACGCGCTTCGCGCGCGAATTCCATGCCTCAGGCCGGACGGGTGCGGCCCGGACCTTTTCTGTGAGTATGACCGCACTCCAGTATGGTCGCACCCGGGGTCAAGACCTTGCATCCCCGGGATCGTCATGCGAGGAATCCCGTCCGGAGAGACCGAGGACGAGCCCCGCCATCCTCTCCGCCGCGTCCCTGATGCCGTAGGACCAGGCGTTCCCGCCCATACGCGTCACCAGGTCATGGTCCCCCAGGAGACGGGGAATGGTGGCCCGCACGTAGTCGGGGCTGAAGTCCCGGTCGGCGACCAGCATCCCGCCACCGGCCCTGACGACCGGCTCGGCGTTGAAGCGCTGCTCGCCGTTCCCGATGGGCAGGGGCACGTAGACGGCCGGAAGACCCAGCGCCGCGAGTTCGCTGACCGAGCCCGCACCCGACCGGCAGACCACGAGGTCGGCACATCCGAAGGCCAGATCGATGCGCTCCAGATATTCGGCGACCCGATAACCGCCCTGACCGATGCGGGCGGGATTGAGATCCCCCAGTGCGCCCTCCCCCGCCGATGCCGCCACAAGGGAACGCACTTCGTCGGCCTTTCCACGGCCGGTGAGATGGATGACCTGGGAATGGGCCAGAAGCTCCGACGCGCAGGAGGCCACGGACCGATTGAGACTCACCGCGCCCAGGGACCCCCCGGTGACGACGAGCACGGGCCTGTCCGGGTCGAGACCCAGCGCGGCGGCGCATTCCCGACGGCAGGCCTCCGGTTCCTCCGCGCGGCGCCGGCACAGCTCCGCTATGGCCGGACGCAGCGGCAGACCCACGCGCACGGCATCCACCCCCCGACGCGGGCTGAGTCCGGTGCCGTCGTAGGCGGTGGCGACCACGTCGGCCCATCGGGCGCCCAGCCTGTTGGCCATGCCCGCCCGCGCGTTCTGCTCGTGCAGGGCGATGGGGATGCCCATCCTGTGGGCCGCCCAGTAGGCCGGCGCGGAGGCGTATCCGCCGAATCCCACGACGACGCAGGCCCGGCGCGAGCGCAGAATCGACTCGACGCGGCCGACCTCGCGCAGCCAGCGTGAGGGGAAGCGCAGCATGGCGGTTCCGGGACGACGGGGGAACGGGACCTTCTCGATGGCGTCGAGCGCATAGCCCGCCTGGGGGACGAGGCGGGCCTCGAGGCCCACCGAGGTTCCGATGACGCTGGTGACGACGTCCCGATCGAGCCGATGCAGGGCGGCCGCGACGGACAGCAGCGGGTTCACATGCCCGGCGGTTCCTCCACCGGCCAGGACCACATGGACCTGGTCCACGCCGCGACCATCGGTCGCCGTCGAGCTTGCGTGCCCGGTTCCGGGACGAATCGATGACGCCGGGTCGGAAGTCGCTGTTCCTGTCACGGTCATGAGCTTAGCGCAGTGACGTAGTCATGGATCTGGTCCTGCTGGCGCATCATGCTCACCGCGGCGCCCGCCGCCGTCAGACACATGATGAGCGACGATCCGCCGGCTGAGACGAAGGGCATGGGCACGCCCATCACGGGGAACAGACCCACCACGACCATGATGTTGACAAGCCCCTGGCCGACGATCCACGTCGTGATGCAGAGCAGGACCATCGAGGCATAGGAGTCGCGGGTCTGGAGGGCGACGGCCACGAGGCACCATCCCATGACCACGAAGAGGAGGATGACCGCGGCCGCGCCCACGAAGCCGGTCTCCTCGCCGATGATGGCGAAGATGAAATCGTTATGCGCCTCGGGCAGATAGTTCCATTTCTCCTTGGAGTTGCCGATGCCGACCCCGAGGAAGCCCCCGGAGGCCATGGCGTACTTGGCGTGGATCGCCTGGTAGCACACCTGCTGGGCCTGCTCGTTCGTGCACGGCTGATAGGCGGCGAATATGCGCTTCATCCTGTTGGGGCTGGTGATGACGAAAACCCCGATGACGGCGATCAGCACCGCGCTGATCAGGGCGAACCATCGCATCGGGAACCCCGACAGCAGGAAGGCCACCACGCCGATGGCCACGATGATCAGCGCCGTGCCGAGATCCTTGCCCAGCAGCACCGCCCCCAGACAGCATGCGAAGGCGACGGCAGGCACGGCGAAGGCCCTGATGCCCCTCGTGGGATACGTCCTCGCGGAGACGCCCAGGGCCTGCGGCAGCCACAGACACAGCACGAGCTTCATGACCTCGGCGGGCTGCGCCGTGAAGGGGCCGATGGCAATCCATCCGGAATTGCCGTTGACCGTGACCCCCAGACCGGTCATCGTCGACAGCTGCATCACCAACGCCACAAGAAGCAGAAGAAACGTGATCCTGCGGTACCTTTCCGCAGGCACCTGCATGGCGACGAATCCGAGGACAAGGCCGATCACGCAGTACAGGGACTGGCTGACCGCCTGCTTCCATGGCGACTGGCCGGAGGAGATCATGCTGACGGTCGAGCTGGAGAACACCATGACCACGCCGAAGCAGGTGAGGATGATCACCGCGATGCGGAAGCCGTGATAGCACCACAGCGGATTGGTCAGAGTCCGGATCCCGAAGAACGGCGGATCGGGTCGTCCCCTCCCATCCACCGCCTCTGCGTCCCGTGTCGGTCCGCGACGGCCCGCGGACCTTCCCTCCGAACCGGAAGCCGCACGTGCGCCGCGACGGTTCCGCATCGGGGAGGACGATCGGCGCGGACGCGAATCACCGTCCGCCATGCGCCCCCACCCACCGCTCGGACGCGGCGGCGAACTGCGAGCCGCGATCCGCATAGGAGGCGAACTGGTCCATCGAGGCGCATGCGGGGGCCATCAGCACCACGTCGCCGGGAGCGGCCAGGTCGGCGGCAGCATCCACGGCCCGCTGCATGACCGTCATCCGGTCCTCGGGATCGATGACGGTGAGGGGGATGTCCGGCGCCTGCGATCTGAGCGCCTCGAGCATGGGCCTCTGGTCGAGCCCGATGACCACGGCGGCCTTGATGACGTCACGGCGGTCGGCGATGAGGTCCTCGAAGCGGGCTCCCTTGGCCAGCCCCCCGGCGATCCAGACGACGGACTTGGGCCGGAAGCTTGCCAGAGAGGCCTTGGCGGCATGGGCGTTGGTGGCCTTCGAATCATCCACGAAGCGAATCGAACCGGCTCCGGTCCCCAGCGTCGCCACCGTCTGGATGCGGTGTCCACCGGGGGCGAACCCTCGCAGCGCCTCGATGGCGGTGTGGCGGTCGGCTCCGAATCCGAGCGACAGGGCAAGCGCGGTGAGAGCGTCGGCGAGAAGATGCGGATACACCCTGCCGTCCGGCTCCTGCAGATGAGGGAAGGAGGAGACCTCGGCCAGACGTTCGGCCTCCCCGACCGGCGAACCCGCGACCCCGCTTCTGTCGACGATCCATCCGTCCTCGACGCCGATCATGCCGGCAACCGGCGCGCCGAGGGTGAATCCCACGCGCCGGCATCCCTCGGCGGGATGCGCGGCCTCGGCCAGCGCAGAGACCCGGGCGTCGTCGGCGTTGTACACCAGCGTGCGACGGGCGCCCCGGAAAACCGTCGATTTGTCCGCGGCGTACCTTTCCATCCCTCCATGCCAGTCGAGATGATCGGCGGC
This sequence comes from uncultured Bifidobacterium sp., assembly GCF_963540075.1. Taxonomy (GTDB): domain Bacteria; phylum Actinomycetota; class Actinomycetes; order Actinomycetales; family Bifidobacteriaceae; genus Bifidobacterium. The sequence continues at coordinate 27,139 of NZ_CAUTOG010000014.1, read as the reverse complement.
GATGTTGGTGATCGCGGCGCACTCGAGCTCCAGGGAGGAGGTGAAATGAAGCTGGAAGGAGCTCAGCTCGACGCAGAGCGCGTCGTTGGCCGGGTCGACGGCGGCGTGGGACACCGCCCGACCGATGTTCCCGACGGCAGGGGCGGTCAAGCCGCATGCGGTGAGCATGCGCGAGGTCATCTCGGTCGTGGAGGTCTTGCCGTTCGTCCCGGTGATGCCGATCCACGGCGCGGGCCTTCCGGTGGACGCGCTGTCCGCGCGCAGCCACCAGGCGATCTCCACCTCGCTGACGACGGGGATGCCGCGCCTGTCGGCCTCAAGGACGAAGGCTGCGCGCGGAGTGAACACCGGCGAGCTCATGACGACGTCGACGGTCTCCCAATCGACGTCGTCGAAGGAGGTCAGGTCCGCGTCGTCCCGACGCTCATCGACGGCGACGACCTTCACCCCACGAGCGCGCAGAACGTCCCTGACGCTGCGACCGGAGATGCCCAGTCCCGCCACGAGAACGGTTTTCCCTGTCAGTTCCACGATTGCCTCTTTCCCGAGCGAACGAGGACGGGCTGCCGACGCCGGCCCGTCATGACAACAGTCCCGACCGACCCGCCCAATCGGCGTAGAACACCATAAGTCCGATGAGGACGAACATGAGCTCGACCATCCAGAACCTCACGACGACCTTGGACTCGCCCCATCCCAGCAGCTCGAAGTGATGATGGATGGGTGCCATGCGGAACACCCGACGGCGGGTGAGCTTGAAGCATCCGACCTGGATGACGTCCGACAGCGTCTCGATGACGAAGAGGCCGCCGACGATAAGCGCAAGGAACTCGGTATGGGTGGCTATCGACAATGCGGCGAACAGGCCCCCGAGCGCCAGGGACCCGGTGTCCCCCATGAAGATGGTGGCCGGGTTGGAGTTGAACCAGAGGAATCCGAAGCAGGCCACCGCCGCGCACACGGCGATGATGGTAAGGTCGAGCGGGTCGGAGACCGCGTAGGAGAACCCTGCCTTCCCGCCTCCGCGGATGTGGTAGCTCTCCCAGAAGGCGATGAGGGCATAGCCGGCGAAGGCGATCATCGATGATCCGGAGGCCAGGCCGTCCAGCCCGTCGGTAAGGTTCACGGCGTTCGTCCAGGCGCTCATGAGGAAGTTGACCCAGAGGATGAACAGCAGGACGGACAGGACTCGGCCGGCTCCCTCGAAGCTCAGGAAGGGCGTCTCGATGAAGCTCATCCCCGACTGCGCGCTGCGAAAGCCGGATCTCGTGGGCATGAGCAGGGCAAGGACCGCGTACACGGTGGCGAACACGAACTGGCCGATGAACTTCGCATGCACGGACAGCCCGAGATTCTGCTTCTTGCGGACCTTGGCGAAGTCGTCGATGAAGCCGAGCAGACCCATGGACAGCATGGCGAAGAGCACGAGCACCGCCGACCAGGAGGGCGCGACCCCCACCGTCAGATAGCGGTAGACGGCGGAGCTTGCCCAGCCCAGGACGATGGCGAGATTGATGACCACGCCGCCCATGGTGGGGGTCCCCCGCTTGACGAGATGGGACTGCGGACCGTCCTGGCGTATGTACTGCCCGTAGTGGAGCCGATGGACGAGATGGATGAGCGCGGGGGTGCCGGCTATGACCACCACCAGCGACACCAGAATCCCTATGATGAGCGAAATCACCGCATCAGCCCCATTTCCCTAGCTCCTCCATCCCTCTGCATCCCTCCGCGTGCACCGCACGATCCCGAGTCACGGCGCTTCGCACGATCATCGTGAGGCGGTCGACGTCCATCGTTCGGCAAGCTCGCTCAGCCCCGAGGCGTGCGACCCCTTGAGCAGGACCACCGCGTTCGGATGGACGCGGACGAGGTCGACGATGCTTTCGTCGGCCTCCTGCGCGCCATGCACCCAGTCTACCGAGACTCGTCCCGTCTCCGCCGCGGCACGGGCCCCCCGGGCGAGCGAGCCCGCCAGAGCATCGACGTGCGGGTCCGCCGCGCTTCCGACGGCGATGACGGCGTCGACCCCGGCCCCCACGGCGTAGGCGCCGGTGCGTTCGTGAAGCTCCTCCTCGTCGTCGCCGAGTTCGAGCATGGCTCCGAGAACCGCTATGCGGAAGGGTCTGGGTCCATCGGAGGCATCGAGACCGGCATGCCATCGGACGAGTCCGTCGACGCCCGCCTTGGTGGAGTCCGGATTGGCGTTGAAGGAGTCGTCGATCAGGGTGAAGCCGACGCCGCTCTCCCTGACCTTGCCGAGGGCCATGCGGTGCGGACTGATGCTCGTCAGGGAGGAGAGGACCTCAGCAGCCTGGTCGAGCCTCATCCCCAGGCGGACGGCCACCGTCGCCGCGGCCAGGGCGTTGGCCACGTTGTGACGTCCGGGGATGCCCAGCTGCACGCGCGCGGACGAGCGTCCATCCGACATGAGGAAGGAGGGTCTGTCCGAATCGTCGACGTCCACGTCCGAACCGACGAGCATCCCCGGATGCGCCGGGTCGCCCTCCAAGCCGAACCACAGAACGTCGCCCGGCGCCAGGCGCCGCATCGCCGACACCCGTGCGTCCCCGGCGTTGAGGACGGCGGCGCCGTGGGGCACCAGCCCCTGAACGATCTCGCCTTTCGCCTGCGCTATCCGCTCGACAGAGCCGAACTCCCCCAGATGGGCCACCCCCACCTTGAGCACCACGGCGATGTCCGGTGGGACCACGCGCGTAAGCCCCGCGATCTCCCCCACATGGTTGGCGCCCATCTCCGCGATAAGAAAGCGCGTTGCGGAGCCGACCTCGCAGACGGTGAGGGGAAGTCCGATCTCGTTGTTGAACGACCCCACGGGAGCCACGGTGGGCCCCATTGTCCTGAGCAGCGCGTGCAGCATGTCCTTGGTGGTGGTCTTGCCCACCGATCCGGTGATGCCGACGACGGTGAACGGCGAACCCTGAGACCCGGAGCGACGCCGGTCGACGACCGACCGGGCGAGCAGCCCGAGCGCCTTGACCGTATCGGGCACGATGATCCGCGCGAGTTCCTCGTTGGGCACGTCATGGTCGACAAGAGCCGCGATCGCCCCGCTCTCCGCCGCCGCCGGCAGGAAGTCATGCCCGTCCACGCGATCGCCGCGGATGGCGACGAACAACGACCCGGCCTGGGCGCGCCTCGAATCCGAGACGACGGAGGACACCGGGGACCGGGCGGAGTCCCGCCCGTCGGGGGGAACGAGCCTCCCCCGCACCGCGGCCGCCGTCTCCTCCAGGGTCATGGGCATCATCGTGGTCTCCCTTCGCTGTTCGTCCGCACGCCGTCCGTCCGTGGGTCCGACCACGGCCGTCGCGTCCTCGTCCCGTCACCGAATCCGCGCAATGGCATTCAGCCCAGTTCCCGCGAAACCTTGAGGGCCCCGCGGATGTTGCCGCGTCTCACCCCTGCGGCCAGAGACATCGCGATGGCCAGCGACAGCCGTCTGCCTCCTCCGGGACCATGGGAAAGGCCTGACTGCGCGGCAAGCTCGTCGGATTCGCGGCTCACCGTCACCAGAGGCGCCTCGTCCGCCAGGCTGAAGCCATACCGACGAACCAGAGATTCGCGCACCGCGACGCCGCCATCCGCGGCGTCCACGTCGTCGACCGTCGCGAGGACGTCGACCTCCACCGCCTGAAGCGAATCGCGTTTGAGCGTGGACGCCTCCATCGCGAGGATCACGGCCGTTGCCCCATCCTCGGCGCAGACGGCGAGGGTGTTCTCGACGTCGAGAACGCCGATCGGATGGTTCAGCGGGAGCTGACGTTCCAAGGACCGCGACCCCGCCGCGCTGATGACGGCCACGGGATTGCCGAGCATATGAAGGAAGTCGGCGATGCGGATGACGCTCGCCCGGACCTCGTCCGCATCGGAGCCCGCCACGGCGAACACCGCCATGGCGGAGGATGGGTTCCCCGCGATGCCGCCTGCCAGATCCCCCAGCTGCCGGGGCGTCGGGGAGGCGTAGAGCACGGGGACGTCGCAGTCCACGCTGCCTGAGCCCGCCTCCGCCGCGGGCAGCATGATGGCGTACGCGCCTCGGAACTGGGCGACCTCCAGTTCGGAGCGGTCCGTCGGGTTCTGGACGATGACCAGGGATCCCGGACGAGCCGAGGAGGCGTCGTCGGTGATCGAGGTGATGGTGACCTTGTCGGCGGAAGGCGGATCGAGCTCGAATCCATAGTCGTTGACGAGGGATCGCAGGGTCACCCGTCCCGGAATCGATTCGTTCACCGTGCCCATGACGTCCCTCCCGAAGCTCACCAATCCACTGCAATAGCACCCGTGCGCGTCGAGGAGGACGCCACCTGGTACTTCTGCATGAGGAATTCACCGATCTTCTTGAACAGAGGGCCAGACGTGATGCCGCCGTAGTCGCCCTCGGGGTTCTTCATCACGACGGTGATGACGAAGCGCGGGTTGTCCGCGGGGAGGATGCCGGCCCAGTCGGCGACGATGCCGTCGACCTTCCCGTTCGTCCCCATGACCTCCGCGGTGCCGCTTTTGGCGGCTATGCGATAGCCGCTGATCGAGACGTAGTTCTTGTAGTGCTCGGCGGACGACTCCATGGCATTCATCATCTGCGACGCCACGTCGGCGTCGACGACGCGGGTCGCCTTTCCGGTCGAGGTCGTCGTCGTGTGCCCGCCGGCCTTGGTGACGGATTTGATGATCGACTGCTGCAGTCTGACGCCTTTGTTCGCGATGGTGGCGATGGCATTGGTGATCTGGAGGATGTTCGTCGAATACCCCTGACCGAAGAGGACGGTGTTCTGCGTGCGGCCATCCCATGAGGACGCACTTCCGAGCGTTCCCAGGGATTCACCCGGCAGGCCGAGCCCGCTGCTCTGCCCGATGCCGAACTTCGTGAGGAACTCGTAGCGCTCGGCGTTGGAATACTTGTCGCCCGCCATGACCATGCCGACGTTGGATGATTCGGCGAGTATCCCGGCCAGCGTCCAGCGACTCGTCGCATGCTCGTCGGAGTCCCGGTAGGTCTGCCCGTCCTTCTCTATCTTCCAGGGGACGGTGAAACGGTCGGTGAGGCTGTGGGCTCCTGTCTGGAGCATGCCGGATATGGAGAACACCTTGCCGATCGAACCGGGTTCGAAGGTGGTGCCCACGGCACGGGAGACGCTCATCTTCGCCTCGTCGCTGCCGGCCGTCACGTCGTCGGAATCCTCAAGGGCGAGGATCTGCCCCGTCGACACGTCCTGGACGCAGGCGATCGCCCAGTCGGCGTCGTACTGCTTGACGCCCTCCGTCAGAACCTTCTTGACGTACCAGTCCACGTCGGAGTCGATCGTCAGCGTCACGTCGCTGCCATTCACGGCGTCCTTGGACTTCGTCACGGTGCCGGGAATCTCCTCGCCTCCGTTGCCCCGCTGATAGACCTTGTAGCCGTCGGTGCCGGTGAGATTGCTGTTCTCCATGAGCTCGATCCCGGCGACGCCGGTGCCCTCGTCGTTCACGCCTCCGAGCAGCGCGCCCGCGAGGGTGCCGGAGGTGTAGACGCGGTCGGAGCTGAGCTCGCCGTAGACGTAGCCTCCGAGGTTCAGCGCCTCGATCCTGCGCATGACGGTCGGCGTGACGTTCTTCTTGAGAATGACGTACTGCCCGCTGACCGACATCGTCGCGCCGAGCTCAAGGGCGTTCATGCCAAGCACCGGAGCCAGCAGACGGGCCACCGCCGCGGCGCCCGTGGCCCCGACGGGTTTGCCGTCGACCTCATGGCAGTAGCTCTTCGTCTTGGATGTGCAGGTCACGGGAGTGAAATCGGCGATGGCATCCGGATTGGCGACGACCGTGTACCGCTCCACGCTCGACGCGAGCACCGTCCCGTTGCGGTCGAGGATGCGGCCGCGGCTCGCGCTGATGGGCACCGATAGGGTGCGGCTGGCCGTCGCAGCCTCGGCGATGCTGCGACCCTCGAGCAGCTGGATGAAGGCGAGCCTGCCCAGACAGGCGAGAGCCGCCAGGCTCATGATCACGCATATGGCGGTCACCCGGCGTGCGAATCCGCGTGCGCGTCCCGGCGTCCCGGTCATTTGCTTTCTCCGTCCGAGGCCTTGTAGCCGTTGAGGTCGATGGTCACCGAGCTGGAGGCCGGCTCCATCCCCATCTTCTCGGCCTTCTGCGGCAGCGAGGTCTCGAGGTCGTCCAGCGCGGCCTGGTCGGTCTGGACGTCCTGGGTCAGCTCGGATATCCGCGATTCGATCTGCGTCTGCTCGAAGGCGTTCTCGACCATCCGAGTCCGGAACATCAGCGATCCGACAAGCGAGGACACCAGGAACACGACGGCCAGAACTAGATGAATCAGGGGCGTTCTGCGCGAACGGGTCCAGGTGAGCAGCCGCCGGAATCCGTCACCCACCGCATCGGCGCGGCGACCGCCACGCGAGACCTTCAGATTGGGCCTGATGGACCTCTGCTCGCCGTCATCGGGACGGCCGGCCGGAGCCGCATGCGAGCGTATGCTCCTCTGTGCAACCGCCATGGCTATCTCCTCGCTCCCGTCGCACCCGTTCGCGTTCGCGTCCTCGTCCCCTGTCGGGATCCTCGGACCTCGTGGAACCCGTCATCCGTTTCCCTACCTCGCAGCTCGCGGATCCGGCGTTCGGGGATCGGCCGGACCAGCTCGACGCCCCTCAGACGCACCGAGGCCGATCTGGGGTTGCCGGCGAGCTCCTCCTCATCGGCCTTGAGGGCCCCATGGGTGAGCGCACGGAAGAAGGGTCTGGCGTCGTCGGGGACGACGGGCAGGTCGGGGGGGACGTCCACGTCAAGCCCCCTGGCCATGAAGGTCTTGACCGTCCGGTCCTCCAGCGAGTGGTAGGACTCCACGACGAGTCGACCGCCGACGGCCAGCCGACAGGCGATGGCGGGAAGGGTGCGGGCGAGCATGTCCAGCTCGCCGTTGACCTCGATGCGCAGGGCCTGGAAGACGCGTTTCGCCGGATTTCCCGCCGGTCGGTGGGCCCTCGGAACGACCGCGTCGACGAGTCGGGCGAGCTGCCCCGACGTCGTCAGGGGCTCGCGGGCCCGCTCGCGGACGATCGCTTCGGCGATGCGCCGGGCGTACCGTTCCTCGCCGTAGACGCGGAGGATGCGTTCCAGATCCTCCTCGGAATCCTCGGCGAGGACCTGTCGGGCATCACGCGACTGTCCGGTGTCCATGCGCATATCCAGCGGGGAGTCATGGGAGTAGGAGAAGCCGCGGTCCGTCTCGTCGATCTGCAGGCTGGACAGGCCCAGGTCCATGAAGGCGGCGTCGACGCGGTCGACGCCCAGGTCGTCGAGAATGGCGTCGAAGGAGGCAAAGGCGGCATGCACGGGGATGAATCTGTCGGCGAGACCCGCGTCGTCCATGCGTTTCGCTGCGAGGCCGAGCGCCTCGGCATCACGGTCGATGCCGATCAGGCGGGCCTGGGGCGCTGCCTCGAGGAAGGCCGTGGCGTGGCCGGCGAGTCCCAGGGTGCAGTCGACGACGACGGCGCCGCGATGCCGGAGGGCCGGGGCGACGAGCTCGACGCATCGGGTCAGGAGGACGGGGCGATGGATGGCCGAATAGTCGGCGGCGACGGCGGCCATCACAGATCCACCGCCGGCAGGACGTCATCGGCGATGTCCGAATATCCCTGCTCCTTCTCCTGCAGGTAGGACTCCCATGCCTGCCTGTTCCAGATCTCGGCGCGGGTGCCCACTCCGATGACGACGACGTCGTTCCCGAGGCTTGCGTAGTCGCGCAGCATCGGCGGGATGAGGACGCGCCCCTGACGGTCGGGCTGCTGGTCCACGGCTCCGGACAGGAAGACGCGCAGATAGTCCCTGGCGGCCTTGTTGCCCATCGAGGTGCGCTGGATGCGCATGGCAATGCTGCGGAACTCGGCGAGGGGAAGGAGATAGATGCAGCGCTCCTGACCACGGGCCATCACCATTCCCGCCCCGAGCTGGGAGCGGAGCTTCGCGGGGAGGGCCATCCGGCCCTTGGCGTCGATCTTGGGGGTGTAGGTGCCGAGCAGAAGAGGAAGCGCGAGCGAGTCGGAGGCGTCCCCATCACCGCGTTCGTCGATGTCGTCGGTCGAGTCCGTCATGGCACCTCCCTTCGCCAGAATCGTTGCTTCCCCGCGGTCGACGCCGAAACCTCGAAGGCCAGCCGACGCCGACGGTCACAACTGTTTCCCCACCTTACCCCACAACACCCCATTTCCCCCCACAATATGGGGTGAATCATCCCACATCCGACACCGAAGCCCCATGTCACCGCCTGGGCCTCCAGTGCGAGGGGCCCCTGTCGTAGTGGGGTGACGCTACAGTGGAGTGCCTGAGTTTCCCGGTCAGGACCCTTCCGAAGAGCCCTGGAAACCGACCAGCACGGAACGGAAGAGCATGTCGAGTTACTCCACACAGCTTCATGAGGAGCAGCAGGTCGTCACCCGCCTCTACGAGCGTCTCGACGACCTCAGGTCCTCCACCCGTCTGCGTCTCGACGCCGTCAGAGCGGCCGGGTCGCACGGATCTCCGACGCAGCGCACGGAACGGGACTCGTTCGCCACGATGTACGAGGACCGCCTTGCGCAGCTGCGGGCCGTGGAGGACCGTCTCGTCTTCGGCCGTCTTGACGACGAGACCGGCGTCCGGCGGTACATAGGACGCATCGGGATGTCCAGCGAGAACCACGAGCCCATGCTCACGGACTGGCGTGCCGAGGCGGCGCGTCCCTTCTACGAGGCGACGCCCGCCCATCACGGCGACATCGTGCTGCGCCGTCACATCACCCTGCGTTTCCGCGACGTCGTGGGGCTCGAGGATGAGGTCCTCGACATGGCCTCCTCCGAAGTCGACCGGGCCACGGAATCCGGAACGCTGACGGGCGAGGGCGCGCTTCTGACGTCCCTCGGATCCCGCCGCACCGGAAGGATGACGGATATCGTCGCCACCATCCAGGCGGAACAGGACAGGATCATCCGTGCGCCGCTGTCCGGTGCGCTGGTCGTCCAGGGAGGCCCCGGGACGGGAAAGACGGCCGTGGCCCTGCATCGAGCGGCGTATCTGCTGTACACGCACCGCAGACGCCTCGCGTCCTCCGGCGTGCTCGTGGTCGGGCCCAGCCAGTCCTTCCTCCACTACATCGACCAGGTCCTGCCCTCCCTCGGCGAGACCGGGGTCGTCAGCCGCACCATCGGCGATCTCATCCCGGACATCGACGCCACCGCCATGGACACCCCCCAGGCCGCACGGATCAAGGGGGACTCGAGGATGGCCTCGGCCATCGCGAACGCGGTAAGCTCCCGCGAGCGCATCCCCGCGGCGCTGCCGACCACGCGAGTCAACGGCGTCGACGTGAGCATGCTCGCCTCCGACGTCGAACAGGCGGTCGAGGGGGCCCGACGCACCCGCCAGCCCCACAACAAGGCGCGCGAGACCTTCATCCGCACCATGCTGACGACCCTGCGCAACCGCTATGCGGAGAAGGTCGACTACTCCCCGGACCAGTCCGAGCTGTCGGACGTGGAAACGCAGCTGGCCCTCAACGACGCGGTGCGGCACGCCCTCAACCTCGCCTGGCTGCCGATGACGGCCACCTGGCTCATCGACCAGATGCTCGCCAAGCCGGCCCAGCTCCGCCGGTACGCTCCCTGGCTGGACGACGACGACGTCGCGGCCCTCATCAGGCCGAAGGGGTCACCCTTCACCCGCTCCGACATCCCTCTGCTCGACGAGGCGATGGAGCTGCTTGGCCCCGACCCGCATGCCGCGGCGGCACGGAGGGCGAGGGATTCGGCCCGTGCGGAGGAGGTGAGCTACGCGAAGGAGACCCTCGCCCAGGCCGGAATCGGGTCGGGCATCGTCACGGCCTCGATGCTGGCCGAGCAGATGTCGCAGATCGACGGAGGCACCGTGGCCCGTCGGGCCGGTGCGGACAGGGACTGGACCTACGGCCATGTGGTCGTCGACGAGGCGCAGGAGCTGACGGCGATGGACTGGCGGATGCTTCTGAGGCGTTGTCCGTCACGCTCGTTCACCATCGTCGGCGACGTGGCGCAGACGGCGGCGATGGGCGGCACCCGTGACTGGAACCGGATGATGGATCGCCTGTTCGGCCCGGGGGGATGGTCCCTGAAGGAACTGAGCATCAACTACCGCAACCCCCGCGAGGTCTCCGAGCTCTCCTCGGCGTTCGCCGAACGCTCAGGGCTGTACGTCTCCACGACCAAGGCCGTTCGGGCCGTCCCCCTTTCGGTGTCGCGTCTCGTGGTCGAGAACCGGGCCGATCTGGAGAGGGGCCTCTCCTCCCTGGTTCCGAAGCTTGCGCACGAGTTCGTCGGCGACGACGGCACGGGGCGCGTGGCCATCATCGCCCCCGATGGCTGGATCGCCGGTCTGACGTCCCTTCTTGACGCCGCCCTCCGCGGCGCCCTGCCCTCCGAGGAGACCGACCGGCTCGCCGGCCAGGCGTTATGGGACCGTCAGATCGTCGTCTGCGGCACGGACGCGGTTAAGGGTCTGGAATACGATGCCGTCGTGGTCGTGCAGCCCGGCGAAATCGAGGAGTCGGCGCCATCCCGTCTCACGGCGGCGTCGGATCTGTATGTGGCCATGACCAGGCCGACGCAGCGTCTGGTCATCGTTCGGACGCGGGATGACGCCCGCGCACTGGAGCTCTAAGGTGGGGAATATGCCCAAAGCACTGTTGTTGGAGAACATCCATCCCGACGCCGCGCAGTCGTTGCGCGACCACGGCTTCGAGGTCGAGACCCGGCCCGGGGCGCTTGGAGAGGACGAGCTCATCGAGGCCCTTGACGGCGTTGACGTGCTGGGCATCCGATCCAAGACCACCGTGACCCGCCGCGTCCTCGACGCTCGTCCCGACCTGACCGCCATCGGATGCTTCTGCATCGGAACCAACCAGGTCGACCTCGACTACGCCGGCAGGAAGGGCATCGCCGTCTTCAACGCCCCGTATTCGAACACCCGATCCGTGGTCGAGCTCGTCATCTCCGACATCATCTGCCTCATGCGCCGCATCCCGGCGCACACCCACCATCTCAAGCACGGCCTGTGGGACAAGTCGGCGAAGGGGTCGCACGAGGTGCGCGGCAAGACGCTGGGCATCGTCGGCTACGGCAACATCGGCTCGCAGCTGTCGGTTCTCGCCGAGGCCATGGGCATGCGCGTCGTGTTCTACGACATCGAGGAGAAGCTCGCGATGGGCAACGCCAGGCGCATGTCCACGCTCAACGAGCTTCTCGAACAGGCGGATGCAGTGACGCTGCACGTCGACGGACGCAAGTCCAACGTCGGCTTCTTCGGCGAGGACCAGTTCGCCCATATGAAGCAGGACGCGATCTTCATCAACCTTTCCCGTGGCTTCGTCGCCGATCTCGATGCCCTCAAGCGCCATCTGGATTCGGGCCATCTGTCCGGCGCCGCCGTGGACGTGTACCCGGTCGAACCGAAGAAAAGCGGGGACGTCTTCGTCACTCCCCTGGCCGACGAGGACAACATGATCCTCACCCCGCATATCGGCGGATCGACGCTGGAGGCCCAGGAGTCGATCGGACACTTCGTCTCCCAGCGGCTCGAGGACTACTGGTTTCGCGCCTCGACGACGCTGTCCGTGAACATGCCCCCGATGACTCTGCACCAGGGAAAAGGCGCGGCGCGCATCGCCCATCTGCATGACAACCTTCCGGGCGTGCTCGCAAGGGTGAACAAGGTGCTCGGCGAGGAGAACATCAACATCTCCGCCCAGTCCCTGGCGACCGAGGGCGAACTGGGCTACGTCGTCACCGACGTGGCATCCAGGCCGACGCCTGCCGCCCTCGACGCGCTGAGGCATCTTGCGGGAACGATCCGGATGAGGATCATCGAGCTATAGGCAGTCGGTCGCGACCGTGACGATCATTCCGAGGCATGCTCGTCACGGTCGTGGCGCAGCCCGTTGATGGCCTTCTGGAAGTCCTCGAGATCGCCGAAGTTGCGGTAGACGCTTGCGAAACGCAGATACGCGACCTCGTCGAGATCGCGCAGAGGCCCGAGGATGGCTTTGCCGACGTCCTCGGATTTCACCTGGGCGAGGCCACGCGAACGCAGGTCCTCCTCGACCTTCTGCCCCAGGGCCTTGAGGTCGTCTTCGTCGATGGGACGGCCCTGACAGGCCTTGCGAACTCCGGCGATGACCTTGGCGCGGTCAAAGGGCTCGACGTTCCCCGAGCGTTTGAGCACGAGAAGCATGGTGCTTTCGACCGTCGTGAAGCGTCGACCGCAGTGGGGGCATTCTCGCCGGCGCCGGATGGTGTGGCCATCCTCGCTCAGCCGAGTATCGACGACCTTCGTGTCGGGGTTCTGACAGAACGGGCAATGCATGCTCTCCACAATAGCCTTAGGAGGCCGCGTCACCCCCTGCCGCGGCATCACCTGCCACGGTCACCACTGCGAGGAGTCCACGGGGACGACGATGCGCTGCCCCGGATGAAGCGTGGCGCTGTCGAGATTGTTCAGGGCCATAAGCCGATCGACCGTCACCGAGACGTCATCTCCCCGCGGCGTAATGCCTTCGGCATAGGTCCATAGGGTGTCCCCCTGCTGCACGACCTCGGTCGATGTCTCGACGGGACCGGTGGCCGACTGCGCACGCACCGCGGCGAAGCCGCCCACAGCGCCACAGGAAAGCGCGAACGCGAGAAGCACGGTCACCACCCTCCCCCGCCTCGTCAGCGTCGCGCGTTCGCGTTTCGGAGTCGGCGACGCTGACTGCGACATGGCCATGAAGGAGCCGCTCCTCACAGCGAAGGCACGACGAGCCCGGGCCTTCTCCGCCACGCTCGGACGAACCGGGGAGTCAGCCTCCAGGAACGCAAGTCGCGGCGATTCTCCGGTTCGCTTCCCCTGCGGGGACCCGCCACTGACGGAGCGCGGCGTCAGCCGGGCCGTCGCACATCCGATCACCGGAAACATCATCGGTTCGGACGTCATCAATCCAGCCGTCATGGAGATCATGGTGTGCTCCCTTCCTCCGCATCTCTTCCCCCGTCAATCGAACATATGTTCTATCGAACGGATGTTCTTACTATCGCACGGATGTTCGACCAAAACAAGGGAAATCATCGAACAGATGTTTGATTTCACAGGACCGACACGTTATGCTGGTCCCAGTTCCCGAAAGGAGCAGCCGGTGAGCACCGTCCCCTTCACCCCGCATGCGGGGTCCTCCCCCCGAAAGCCCTCGGGCCCGGACGCGGGTGCCACGACATCCCCGGAGGACGACCGGGGACCCGAGTCGGATGCAGGCGGGACCCCCTCTCTCACTGAGCGACCCTCTCTCACCGAACGACAGAAGCTTGTTCTGAAGGCCATCAGGACGCATATGGCCGAAAGCGGATTCGCCCCCTCCTTCCGCGAGATCGGCGAGCATGTCGGTCTGAAGAGCACCTCCTCCGTCAAGCATCAGTTGGAAACCCTTGAACTGCTCGGATTCATCCGCATGGGGGCGAACAAGGGACGCGCCATCGAACTCGTGGATGCGACGAATCCGCAGGACACCACGCCGGCCGATCCGACCCCGGCCTCGTCGCCATCGGGCCATGCCTCCGCAACCTCCGACCGTCCGACGCCACAGGCCGGTTCGAGCGCGCCGACGGACCATGGACGACCGAACGCGGGCCGCCAGGGCGCCAGGATCTTCCCCTTCCCCACGTTGGACGACGACAGCCCGTCCATCCTCGACTCACGCGACGTGCCTCTTGTCGGACGCATCGCCGCCGGCACGCCCATCACCGCCGAGCAGCATGTCGAGGACGTCATGCGACTGCCCGAGCGACTCACCGGGGACGGCAATCTCTTCATGCTCGAGGTGCATGGCGACTCGATGGTGGATGCGGCCATCTGCGACGGGGACTTCGTCGTGGTCCGCGAGCAGGAGACGGCGGAGAACGGCGACATCGTCGCCGCCCTGCTGGATGACGAGGCGACGGTGAAAACCTTCCGCCGGGAGCGGGGACACGTCTGGCTCATCCCCCACAATCCCGCCTACTCCCCCATCGACGGCACCGACGCCCGGATCATGGGCAGGGTCGTCACGGTTCTGCGCCGGCTGTAACGCATCGACGGACGCGGGACCGACGCCGCAACGGCGTCGCCGGAGGCGGCCTTCTAGGAATGCAGGCGCTCCGAATGCCGGCGACGGTATCCCACCGGTTCGAGCTGGAACGTCGTATGCTCCACCGACACCGGAAAATGTCTTCTGAGGCACTCCTGCAGGCTTTCGAGGATCCGGGAGGTCTGCTCCATGTCGAGGCCGTCATCCACCTCCACATGGGCCATGAGCACGGGCATGCCGGTCGAGACCGTGCTGGCGTGCAGATCGTGGACGGCGACGACGTGCGGAACCCTCTCCATATGCTCCCTCACGGCGGAGAGGTCGAGACCATCGGGAGTCTCCTCGAGCAGCACGCGTACGGCGTTGCGCAGCAGCAGCACGGCCCGAGGAATCATGAGAAGCGCGATGAGCCCACCGGCCACGGCGTCGAAGCCGTTCCAGCCGGTGATCATCATCACGATGGCGGAGACGACGACCGCCACCGATCCCAGGGCGTCGTTGATGACCTCGAGGAAGGCCGCCCGCATGTTCATGTTGTCGGCGCGCCGTGAGGAGAGGATGGCCATCGACCCGGCGTTCGCAAGGAGACCAAGGACGCCGAAGGCGAGAAGCAGGCGGATGTCGTGGATTTCCTCGTCGGCCGTGCCGAACAGGCGCATCCCCGCCTCCACGATGGCGTAGAGCCCCACGAAAAGAAGGGCCAGGGCGCCGCCCGCGGCAGTGAGCACCTCGAGACGAGCCCACCCCCAGGTGCGCGTGCCGTTCGGCTTGCGCCGCATCAGCAGAGCCGTGACCACGGACGCGGAAAGCACCGAGAGGTCGGTGAGCATATGGCCCGCGTCCACGAGCAGGGCGAGCGACCCGGTGATGGCGGCGCCGACGAGCTCGACGATGAACACCGTCCCCGTCAGGGCCAGCGTCAGGGACAGCCGGCGCTGATGCTCGCGGTTCGGATCCATCCCCTCGGAACGGAGACGATGGTCCCCACCGGCACCGGAACCGGAACCAGGTGTCTTCCCGACGTCACCGTCAGAACCATGCGCATCATCCACCGCGAACCTCCTCGAACGTTCGACCCACCGGGCGCGGGGACCGACTATACCGCGGTCGGAAGCGAAAGAACAGAGCGAAACGGCGGAATTCCGCCATTGTCGGAATGTTGTGCACTTGCGCTGGCTGGTCGACAGCGCAGGCGAACGAACGGTGTTCACACCATGGACTCATGACGATGGGAATCGTCGTCATCTGATCGAGGACGACGGATGCGCCGGCCCCTCCGACGATCGCGGCCCCAATCAATGGAATGCCATTCGGATGTCATCCACCGGCATGGTCACGCAGGACGCGGAAACGCGGAGGTGAACAAGCCGGGACGATGCGCAGACATGGCGATGGCCCGACTCCGTTGAAGGAAGCCGGACCATCGTCGTGATCCCATGCGTCCCACCGAAGGGCAGGACGCCGAACCGCTCAGAAGCCGAACTTGGCGGCGGTCTCCTTGAGGGTCTCGGCGGAGCGCTTGAGCGCGGCGAGCTCACGGTCGGACACCGGCGTGTTGATCCGCGAGTTGACGCCCTGGCGGTTGAGCAGGGTCGGCACGGACATGCACACGCCGGAGATGCCGTGGAAGCCGTCGAGCAGCGAGCTCACCGGCAGGATCCTGTTGGTGTCGTGCAGAATGGCCTCGATGATGTCCACCCCGGACATGGCGATGGCGTAGTTCGTGGCGCCCTTGCCGTTGATGATCCGGTAGGCGGCGTTCTTGACCTCCTGATGGATCTCCTCGCGCTTGGCGGCATCCAGGGGATCATGGCCGGGCAGCGGGGCCCAGTCGCACATGGGGACGCCGCCGATGGTCGCGGAGGCCCACAGAGGAACCTCGGAGTCGCCGTGCTCGCCGGCGATGTAGGCGTGGACGTTCTTGACGTTGACGCCGGTCTGCTGCGCGATGAGGAAGCGCAGACGCGCCGAGTCGAGGTTCGTCCCGGAGCCGAAGATCTGGTTCGTCGGCAGGCCGGAGAGCTTCATCGACACATGGGTGACGACGTCCACCGGATTCGTGATGAGCATGTAGATGGCGTTCGGGGCGACCTTCACGACGCCCGGGATGATCGACTTCATGATCTGGATGGTCGCGCCGGCCAGGTCGAGGCGCGACTGTCCGGGCTTCTGCCTGGCGCCGGCGGTGATGACGACCATGTCGGCGTCACGGCAGACCTCGACGTCGTCGGACCCGTCGATGGAGACCGTGGGATAGAAGCTGGAGCCATGCTGCATGTCGAGCACCTCGGCCTCGACGCGCTCCTTGGCGATGTCCTCGAGGACGATCTCGCGGGCCACGCCACGCTGGGCGGCGGCGAAGGCGAGCGTGGAGCCCACGGCCCCGGCGCCGATGATCGCGAGCTTCGTGGGCTTGATCGGTGAATCCACCATATATCGGACCTCTCTTAGCCTGATACCCCGTTCGTGACGGGCTTCGTTATTTCAGCGGTTTCACTGTATCCACACACTGTGACGTGGATTCGCTCGGGTCGCGGAGACGTCGAAGGACGGCGACGTGACGGCGATGTGAGCGTTCTCGCGATGATGTCGGACGCGGGCGCCAACGTCTCAGCCGATGGCCTGTTCGACGACGCGGGCCGCAAGAGGGGCATCGACGTCGGCCTCGATGCGCACGCCGTCGTCCCGATAGTCGACGCTGTCCACCCGTCCGTACTCCCTGACGCGTGAGACGAGCGATCCGGCGGTGTAGGGCAGCAGGGCGCTGACATGCACGTCGGGGACGGGCAGCAGACACTCGACATCGGCCTTCAGCGCCTCGATCCCCTCGCCGGTGAAGGCGGATACCACATGGGAGTCCGGGTACAGGGCGTGCAACCGGTCGCGCATGGCCTCGTCCACGCGGTCGCATTTGTTGAAGGCGATGACGCGGGGGATGTCCTCGGCGCCCTCGATATCCGCCAGAATGGCGTTGACCGCGTCGATCTGCCCGAAGGGGTCGGGATGGGAGGCGTCCACGACGTGGAGGATGACGTCCGCGTCCGCGACCTCCTCCAGCGTGGACTTGAAGGCCTCGACGAGCTGCGTGGGCAGACGGCGGACGAACCCGACCGTGTCCACGTAGGCGTAGATGCGGCCGTCAGCGGCCCTGGCGCGCCGCACGGCCGTGTCAAGGGTGGCGAACAGCGCGTTCTCGACGAGCTCGCCGGAGCCCGTGAGCCTGTTCGTCAGCGAGGACTTGCCGGCGTTCGTGTATCCGACGACGGCCACGGTGGGCATGCCGAAGCGCCGGCGCGAGCCGCGCTTGACCTCGCGCGCCGGAGCCATGCGGGCGATCTGGCGACGCAGCCGGGCGATGCGGGTGCGGATGACGCGGCGATCCATCTCGATCTTCGTCTCGCCGGGGCCACGCGAGCCGATGCCGGCGTCCGCGCCGGCCGCACGCCCGCCGGCCTGACGGGACAGCGAACCGCCCCAGCCACGCAGGCGCGGAAGCATGTACTCGAGCTGGGCGAGCTCGACCTGGGCCTTGCCCTCGCGGCTGGTCGCGTGCTGGGCGAAGATGTCGAGGATGACGGCCGTGCGGTCGACGACCTTGACCTTCGTGGCGTCCTCGAGGGCGCGGCGCTGGCTGGGCGCCATGTCGTCGTCGACGATGATGGTGTCCGCCTCGCGCTCGGCCACGATGCCGGCCAGCTCGCGGGCCTTGCCGCTGCCCACGTAGGTGGCCGCATCCGGCTTGAAGCGATGCTGGAGCAGCCCGTCGCACACCACCGCACCGGCCGTCTCGGCGAGCGCGGCGAGCTCCCTCAGCGACTCCTCCGCCTGGGCCGGCGTGCTCGTCGCGGACGACCAGACGCCGACGAGGACGACCCTTTCGAGTCTGAGCCGCCGGTACTCGACCTCGGTGACGTCCTGAAGCTCACCCAGACCGGCGACGTGCTTGAACTCGTTGCGCGCCTCCCGCTCCCGCCACTCCTCGCTGGTCCGTCCAGCCGCGGCCCCGGCCGCGGAGTCGGCGAGCAGCACGTCCGAGGAGCCCGTCAGCGAGGAGCCGGACATCATGGCCGCGCGCGTCGAAGCCCCCCCGCGACCATCGGCCGCTCCCTTCGCACCATCCCCATCAACGACTCGATCGGGGACCCCATCGGCGTCATCGTCCGTCATCACACGTCCCGTACCGGCATCCCGCAGGCTCTGCGTCACGTACCACCTCTCCGCGTAGGAATATGGACGCTATTATCATCGTGTTGGGCGACAAGCCCTGCGCCGTCGGCGGAAGCGGCGGCACGATGATCCAGAGCACGACGACCAGGTCACCACGACCGGGGGGAGACGCAGATGGCACAGGGCGACGGCGGCGAGCAGTACTTCTCCTCCTCCCCCGAGTCCCCCGACGTCCGCCGCAGCCTCCACCTCGAGCTGCGCGGCCGTGACGTGACGGTCGAGACCTCGAACGGCGTGTTCTCCGCGCATCGACTCGACCTCGGCACCTCGGTGCTGCTCAGGCATGCCCCCGAACCGCCTCTTCGAGGCACCCTCCTCGACCTCGGCTGCGGCTGGGGTCCTCTGTCGCTGACGATGGCCCTGGAGTCCCCGGAGGCCTCCGTCTGGGCCGTGGACGTGAACGAGCGCGCCGTCGAGCTCACCGCTCGCAACGCGGCCTCCAACTCCGCCCCCAACGTGCATGCCGTCCTCGCGGACGCGGTCCCCGAGGACCTGCGCTTCGACCTCATCTGGTCCAATCCGCCCATCCGCGTGGGCAAGGAGGCGCTCCACGCGCTGCTGATGTCCTGGCTGCCCCGGCTGAACCCGTCGGGGACCGCGTATCTCGTCGTCCAGCGCAATCTGGGCTCCGATTCGCTGCTCGCCTGGCTCTCCTCGGCGCTCCCGTCCTTCGCCTGCTCGAAGTACGCGAGCTCCAAGGGATACCGCGTCATCGAGGTGCGCCGCACCGCATGAGATACGACTATCCCGCGGAGCTCCCGGTCAGCGCGGCGCATGACGACATCATCGCCGCCGTCCGCTCCAGCCAGGTCGTCATCATCTCCGGACAGACCGGTTCGGGCAAGACCACGCAGATACCCAAGATGCTGCTGGAGATGGGCCGCGGCGGCCACGGCCGTCAGATCGTCCACACGCAGCCGCGGCGCATCGCGGCCCGCACGGTCGCCGAACGCCTGTGCCAGGAGATGGGCGTGCATCTCGGCCAGGAGATCGGCTACCAGGTGCGCTTCACCGACGAAAGCTCGCCGGGGACGCGCCTGCGCATCGTCACCGACGGCATCCTGCTCGCGCAGATCCAGCGCGACCCGCAGCTGTCGCGCTACGACACGGTGATCATCGACGAGGCGCACGAGCGCAGCCTGAACATCGACTTCCTGCTCGGCTATCTCACCGCCCTGCTCCCGCGCCGCCCGGACCTCAGGCTCATCATCACCTCCGCCACCATCGATTCGGTGAAGTTCCGCGACCATTTCGCCAGGGCGCTGCACGCCGAGGTGCCCGTCATCGAGGTGTCCGGACGCACCTGGCCCGTGCAGGTCGTGTACGAGCCGCCGGACGAGCCGCCGGCCCTGATGGATCACGTCCCCGGCTTCGAGGACATGTCCGACGACGAGTCCGGCGAGATGGACGTTCCCACCGCCGTGGCGCGGGCCTGCGCCGAGCTGGCCCTGCGCTCCACGCATGAACGCGGGCCGCGCGACATCCTCGTCTTCGCCTCCGGCGAGCGCGACATCCGCGACTTTGAGACGGCGCTGCGCCGCCATTTCGGTCCTCGTGCCTCCGACCTTCGTCGCCCGGATGCCATCGAGATCGTCCCCCTGTTCGCCCGCCTCTCCGCCAAGGAGCAGCACCGCGTGTTCGAGGCGCATGCGCATCAGCGCATCGTCATCGCCACCAACGTGGCCGAGACCTCGCTCACCGTCCCCGGCATCCGCTATGTCGTGGATCCGGGCACCGCCCGTATCTCGCGGTATTCGAAGACGGCCAAGGTGCAGCGTCTGCCCATCGAGCCCGTCTCGCAGGCGAGCGCCGACCAGCGCTCCGGCCGATGCGGCCGCGTGGCCGACGGCATCGCCATCCGCCTGTACTCCGCCGAGGACTATGAGACTCGACCACGGTTCACCGAACCGGAGATCCTGCGCACCTCGCTGGGGGCGGTGGTGCTGCACATGCTGTCCGTCGGAGTGGCCCGCACGGCGAACGACGTGACGCATTTCGGCTTCATCGACCCTCCGGACACCCGCTCCGTGACGGACGGCTTCGCGGAGCTCTCCGAGCTGGGGGCGATCCGCGGGGACGGGAGCGACGCCACGCTCACGAGAATCGGCCGTCAGCTGGCCCGACTGCCCATCGATGTGCGTCTGGGGCGCATGGTCATCGAGGCCGCGAACAGGACCACGCCGAACACCCTGGCCGCCGTGCTCGTCATCGTCGCCTTCCTCAGCCTTCAGGACCCGCGCGAGCGACCCGAGGAGAAGCGCGAGGAGGCCGACCGTCTGCACAACCGCTACGCCGACCCGACCAGCGACTTCCTCACCGCGCTCAATCTGTGGGACCGGGTCTTCGAGGTCGACGGCAACCCCGGCAACGGCGCTCTGCGGCGTCTCAGCAGAGACGAATTCCTCAGCTTCCTGCGACTGCGCCAGTGGAGGGACCTCGTCTCGCAGCTGCGCGGGATGTGCCGCGAATTGCGTTTCACGGTGGGCGAGGTCACTCCCGTCTCCCGACCCGATCCGAGCGTGACCGGACTTCCGCCGGAGCGTCAGCCGGCGCACGCCCTGTGCCGGTCCTGGGACTCCGAAGGCATTCACCGTTCCATGCTCGCCGGGCTGCTGTCCATGATGGGCATGCAGGTGGTGCGGGAGCCCAAGGCCTCCGACTTCGCGGGACTCAAGGGCGCCGCGAGGGCTCGGGCGATGAAGCGGGCGACCAAGACGGCGCGCAACGAGTATCTCGGCGCCCGCGGCACCCATTTCGCGATCTTCCCCGCCTCCGCCGTCTCCCGCAAGCCGCCCAGCTGGGTGATGGGTGCGGAGCTGGTCGAGACCTCCCGGCTGTGGGCGCGCTACGCCGCCACCATCGACCCGTCCTGGGCGGAGCCGCTCGCCGGATCGCTGCTGCGCACCACCTACGCCGAGCCGCACTGGTCGGGATCGCGCGGGTCCGCGGTGGCGAAGGCCAGGCTGCTGCTGTACGGACTGCCCATCGTGGCGGACCGCACGGTGCAGTGGGGACGCATCAACCCCGTCGAGGCCCGGCAGATGCTCATCCGTCAGGGCCTGGTGGAGGGCGACATCCACGAGCGCTTCGACCATGACGACTTCGTCCGGGGCAATCTCGACATCCTCGAACGCGCCGGCGACGACTCGAACCGCACCCGTCATCCCGGCGGCACGGTGAACGACGACGACCTCGCGGACTTCTATGACGCGGTGCTGCCGCCAGAGGCCACCTCCGTCGCGACGCTGGCCGACTGGTGGAGGCATGGGCATGACGCGCATCCGCATCTGCTCGACTTCGATCCTGATGCGGTGGACCGTCTCGAGGAGGTGGAGACGGCCAGCCTGGACGACTATCCGGACAGGTGGCATACCCGGACCACCGACGGCGCGGCCGTGGATCTGAGACTCGGCTATCTGTACGACCCGCAGAACCCGGCCGACGGGGTCACGGTGCATGTGCCGATCTCCGCGCTATCGCGACTGTCGCCCGAGCAGTTCACCTGGAACGTGCCCGGACTGCTCGACGAGCTCATCCTCGGCACCATCCGCGCCCTGCCGAAGGCCCTGCGGGTGCAGTTCGTCCCTGCCCCGGACGCCGCGCGATCGATCCGCGGATGGGTCGACGAGCATTATCCGGACCTGCCCGGATCGGGGAGGGACGGACGTCCGGCGTCTCCCCCGCAGGACGGTGACGCGGAGGGTACGGGTGGTTCGGGCCGCTCCGGCAAATCGGGCGGTTCGGTCGGTTCGGGAGGCTCCGGTTCACACGACTCCGGCGGCAAAAGGGCGGCGGGCTCATGGCCGGACTTCCTCCACGTCTTCGCCCGCGCGGCCATCGAGGTGGTCGGCGCGCAGATCCATCCCGAGGTGCTGTCCGAGACGCTGGTGGACCGGCTCCCCCCCTATCTGCGCATGACCTTCAGTGTCGAAGGGAACCCGGAGAGTCGGACGGCCGACGGGCGTCGCGGGAACGCGGACGGGAAGTCACGGCGCGGGGATACGGCACGAGGGGATACGCAGAGGAATCCACGCGACGACTCGCACGGTGATCTCCACGGTGATGTGTCACGCGACGATTCGCGCGCGGATTCACATGGCAATCCGCAGAACGAACCGCAGACGGCGAACTCCGCCCGTGGCCACGGGGCGCCTCAGGTCCTCGGGACCGGAAAGTCCCTGACCGAGCTGCAGCGTCGGTTCGCCGAGCAGGCGCGCCAGTCCGCCCGCCATGAGGTCGGACGGAAGGCGGCGGCCGCGGAAAGACGCGGCGAGGTCGTCGAGAAGGCCAATCTGCTGCATCGCGCGGGCGCGACCACGGAATCGCGTTCCTCCATGCTGTGGAAGGCGGCCCTCAAGGCGCTGAAGCTTCCGGACGAGCGGGTCTCCAGCCGCTGGCTGGGGACGGAGGCGCTGCGTCTCGCGTCGGCGCCGTACCCGAACACCTCCGCGTTGGCGGAGGACCTGCAGCTGGCCGCCGTCAAGAGACTGCTCCCCCATGCGGTGGACCTGCCTGACGACGAGGCGCTGGCGACCGCGGTGGAGGGCGTTCGGGAGATTTTTGAGGACACCGTCTACGATGTCGCGCATGACGCCATCGCCATCCTCGAACGCCACGCCGAAGTCGACAGGGCCGTGTCCGGGCCGGCGGATCTTCCCCTGCTCGCCGTGCTGCAGTGGATACGAGAGCATATCGACTCGCTCGTCTTCCCCGGATTCATCGGTCAGGCACCCCCGGATTCGCTGCGCCGCATCGAGCGCTATCTGCGTGCCGACCTGCTGCGGCTCGAGAAGGCCAGGAAGGACCGCAATCGTGACGTGCGCTGGGCGTGGAAGGCCGATGAGGCCCACACGCTGGTGGAGAAGGCCATGATGCAGGCGAAGGGCGAACCCGCCGGTCCCCGCCACGAGCAGGCGATGGAGAAGGCCGTGAAGGCCCGCTGGATGCTCGAGGAGTTCTACGTCTCGTTGTGGGCGCAGGAGCTCGGGACCGCCGAACCCGTCAGCCTTCAGCGCATCCACCGGGCTCTGGCATGACGGCTGCGAAGCCTTCCCACGGACGACGTCCCCCGACGCGACGGCAGACGCTCGGACGGGCGCTGCGCAGGACGCTGCGCCATCCCCTGCGCACGCTGCGGTCGCGCTGGCGGCGCTCGGGGATCTCCGGCCACATCGGCATGGCGCTGGGCGGCATCGTGGCCGTCATCGTCGTCATCGCTCTCATCATGGGGCTGGTCCGCGTCGTCCAGTGGCGCCTTCTGATCAAGGCGGCCGAGGACCGGCAGACCGAGCTGTCCGCCGAATACGGCTTCGATCCCGGCGACATCATCTCCGATTCGAGCTTCTTCGACGCCAACGCCATGAGCCAGGCGGAGATTCAGGCGTTCCTCAACGAGAAGGGCTCCTCCTGCAGCGGGGACGGCTGCCTGAAAACCAAGGTCTTCGAGACCTCCGCACAGAAGGCCGACTCGCTGTGCGGCGCCTACACGGCCGATGCGAGCAACCGCCAGACGGCCGCGGGCATCATCGCCAAGGCCGCGAAGGCCTGCACCATCAGCCCGCAGGTGCTCCTCGTCATGCTCCAGAAGGAGCAGCATCTCGTCACGGCCACGTCCACGACCGACTTCCAGTACGAGGCGGCGATGGGTCTGAGCTGTCCGGACACCGCCGACTGCGACCCGGAATACGCCGGATTCTTCAAACAGGTGTTCGGTGCGGCGAAGCGCTTCCGCTACTATCTGGCGCACGGCGACCGCTACGGATACACGGTCGGATCGCTGAGCTTCGTACGGTACAGTCCTGATTCGGCCTGCGGCGGCGCGAACGTCGTCATCCGCGGCAGGGCGACGCGTCTGCTGTACATCTACACGCCCTACCAGCCGAACGTGGCGGCACTGAAGGCCGGGGCGGGCGAGGGCGACTCCTGCTCGAGCTACGGCAACCGCAACTTCTGGCTCATCTACACCGACTGGTTCGGCTCGACGACGTAACGTCGCAGCAGGGTGACGGTTCCGACGGCGAGCAGAGCGAACACGGCCCCGGACGGCCCCAGCCAGCGAAGCCCGGAGACGTCGTTCACCGCTCCCCCGACGGCCGAGCCCAAGGCGATGCCGATGTTGAAGGACATGGAGTTCAACGAGGCCGCGAGATTCATGGACCCCGGATGCGCGGAGGCGGCCGTGTCCATGTACAGCACCTGCGAAGCCGAGTTCTGCAGGTACATCATCATGCCGAGGACGACGAGAAGCACCGCGCCGAGAACCGGGACCTGGGCCGCGAAGGCGAGAAGACACAGCATCACGGCCTGCACGAGGTAGATCGGGCGGATACGCGTGAGCGGTTCCACACCCTCTCCGCGCGCCGCCAACCGCCCGCTGACGAGGTTGCTCCATAGGCAGGCCAGCCCGAAGACGACGAGGGCCGTGGACACGTATCTCGCGGGCACGCCGACCTCGTCACGGAGTATCGGCGTCAGATACGTGTAGAAGGTGTAGCTGGCGGCCGCTCCGAACACGACGGCGAGCACGCCGAGCTGGATGCGTCGGTCGAAGAAGAGCCGGAACTGGGCGAGGAAGCCCATGCGGATCGGTCGACCGCCGCGCGGAAGGGTGACGGCCATGGCGGCGAGCAGCGCCACGGTGAGCAGATCGATGAGATGGAAGGACCAGCGCCATCCGAGCACGCCTGCCACCCAGGTGCCCACGGGCACGCCGACGACGGAGGCCACGGAGAAGCCGGAGAACACCCAGGCGATGAAACGCGTGCGGTTGCGTGGTGAGACGACGTCAGGGGCGTAGGTCATCGCGACCGCCACCAGCGTTCCGGACACCACCGCAATGACGACGCGCCCGACGACGAGCATGCCGTATCCGACCGCGAAGGCGCACAGCACGTTGCCGGCGAGGAACACGGCGATGAGCGTGACATGCGTCGCGAAGCGCGGGAAACGCGCCACGTAGGCGGATCCGAAGGGCGTGCACGGCGCGTACACGACGGCGAAAACGGCGACCAGATTGCCGACCGTGACCTCGGAAACGTCAAGGCTGTGGGCCACGTCCGGCAGGATGCCGACGATCACGAACTCGCTCATACCCAGCAGGAAGGTGGAGAAGATCAACGTGAGAACGGCGGGCGAAAAGAAACGTCTGCCCTCCGGAAGCGCAGCGGAGGGGGCCGAATGAGTCCTCACGGGGGCGTCACTGGATGATGTCACCGATGGTGCCACTGTTCCGAAGGCAGGCGCCTACAGGCGAGGAAGGTATTTGCGCAGCTCATAGGGCGTGACCTGTCGGCTGTACTGATCCCATTCCTGACGCTTGTTGCGCAGGAAGTACTCGAAGGCGTGCTCCCCGATCACCCCGGCGACGAAGTCGGACTTCTCCATGGCCTTCAGAGCCTCGTCGAGCGAATGCGGAAGCGGCTGGATGCCCATCGCCTGGCGTTCGTCGTCGGTGAGCTCCCACACGTCGTCGCTGGTCGGATCGCCGAGCACCATCTTCTTCTCGATGCCGTCGAGACCCGCGGCCAGGAGCACCGAATAGGCGAGATACGGGTTGGCGACGGGATCGAGGGCACGGAACTCCATACGCGCCGAGTTGCCCTTGCCGGGCTTGTACTGGGGGATGCGAAGCAGCGCCGAGCGGTTGTTGTGTCCCCAGCAGATGTAGCTCGGGGCCTCGTTGCCGCCCCAGAGGCGCTTGTACGAGTTGACGTACTGGTCGACGACCGCGCTGATCTCCGCGGCATGGTAGAGGATGCCCGCGGCGAACTGCCGGGCCACCAGCGACATGTTGAACTCCTGGCCCGCCTCGTAGAAGGCGTTGGAATCGCCCTCGAACAGACTCAGATGCGTGTGCATGCCGGATCCTGGCTGATCGGCGAAGGGCTTGGGCATGAAGCTGGCATGGATGCCCCGCTCCAGCGAAATCTCCTTGACGACCGTGCGGAAGGTCATGATGTTGTCGGCCGTGGTGAGGGCGTCGGCGTATCTCAGGTCGATCTCGTTCTGACCGGGACCCGCCTCGTGGTGAGAGTACTCGACGGAGATGCCCATCTGCTCGAGCATGTTCACCGTGGCACGGCGGAAGTCCATTCCGGGACTGCGCGGCACATGGTCGAAGTAGCCGCCCTCATCGATGGGGGTGGGCGTCTGCGACCAGTCGTCCTGACGCTCGAAGAGATAGAACTCGATCTCCGGATGCACGTAGAAGGTGAAGCCCTTCTCCTTGGCCTTGGCAAGCGCGGTTTTGAGCACATGACGCGGATCGCCGAGCGACGGCTCGCCCTCGGGGGTGAGGATGTCGCAGAACATCCGGGCCGTGCCCTGGGGACCGCCTCTCCAGGGGAGGATCTGGAAGGTGGAGGGATCCGGCTTGACGATCATGTCGTCCTCGGACACGCGCGTCATGCCCTCGATGGCCGAGCCGTCGAAGCCCAGCCCCTCCTCGAACGCCGCCTCCAGCTCGGCGGGGGCGATGGCCACGGACTTCAGCGTCCCCAGCACATCGGTGAACCACAGACGAATGAAGCGCACATCGCGTTCCTCGACCGTTCGCAGAGCGAACTCCTGCTGCTTATCCATGGCCCCCATGGTTCCATGCCTCTATGACAGTGGGTCGAAACACGCCGGGAGCTCATCAGAAAGCATGCCGGAAGCCACGGCGTGGCGACGAGAATTCACGTCCGATTCACGCTCGGTTCGGAAGATTCGCACGACGCCCGAGGTCCGCACGATGCCGCATACTCTCCCGATGCCCGAGATCCGCACGATGCCGGAGGTTCTCAGGATGCC
>NZ_CAUTOG010000013.1:0-34084 GCF_963540075.1 uncultured Bifidobacterium sp. | reverse complement strand
CTCTCCTTCTCACTGATCCCCGCGCGGGCGCTCGGCGTCGCGGCCGACGGCACCGTGCATGACGGCATCGACGACGCGGACTTCATGGCAGGAGTCGTCGGGTCGGCGTCGGCGTCCTCCCGTGACGACCAGGTCATGTCGTCCCTGACGGACGCCGGGCTCAACGCCTCCTACGCCTCCCTGGAGAACGCCGCCGACCCCGATGAAGCCGGCCGGAAGGCCGTGCGCGACTTCGCCCATCGTCAGGTCAGCGTCATCGTCGTGCTGGGGCTGTCCGCCCGGTCCGACGAGGGCGGATGGGATGACGCGCTGAGCATCGCGAGACGGGCCGACGTCCCCGTGGTGCTCGTCGACCCCTCCAGTCTTCCGAAGGATCCGGTCCTGTACGCCTGCGTGCTGCGCGTCGTCTCCTCCGGCTTCTCGGACACCCTTGCCGACGCGGTCCGGGACGCGGCCAACTCCCGGTCCCCCGGCGGGGTCATCGACGTGACGGAGGGGACGGCATGACCGACACGCGGGTCCGCACGACGGCCGATGGAACGGCGGCCTCCGCATCGTCGGCCGCCGGGCTTCCCCCCGTCGTCGAGCCGGGGCTGACCTCGGACGAGGTGCGCGAGCGCGTCGAATCGGGACGGACCAACCATGTGAAGGGCTCCACGTCCCGCTCCTTCGCGGACATCCTGCGTGCCAACGTCTTCACGCTGTTCAACGGGATCATTCTCACGGCGATGGTCCTCGTCCTGCTCACGGGGTCATGGAAGGACGCCGTCTTCGGGCTCATCATCATCGTCAACTCCGGCATCGGAGTCCTCACCGAGACGAGGGCCAAGCACACGCTCGACCGGCTCTCCATCCTCGTTGCCGCCGACTACGCCGTCCGCAGGGACGGCAGGGACGTCACCGTCCCCCATGAGGGCATCGTCATCGACGACCTCCTGTGGATTCGCTCCGGCGACCAGGTTCCGGCCGACGCGGTCGTCGTGAGGACCTGGGGGCTGGAGCTCGACGAGTCGATGCTCACCGGCGAGTCGCGCACGGTGAGGCGCAGGGATGGCGAGTCCGTGTATTCGGGGTCGACGGTGGTCTCCGGCCTCGCCCTGACGCGAGTGACGGCGGTGGGCGAGCACGGCTACGCGGCCACGCTCACCGCCCAGGCGAAGGTGTACCGGCGTACGGTCTCCGACCTCAGCCGCGGCATCAACACGATACTCAAGTGCATGACCGTCGTCGTCGTGCCGCTGTGCGCTCTTCTCGTCTGGTCCCAGCTGCGCGCCGTAGGAGGTCTTGACGTGGCCGTCGCCACCGGACGTTGGCGGGAGGCGGTCGTCTCGGCCGTCGCCGGGGTGGTGGGCATGATCCCCGAGGGGCTGGTGCTGCTCGTCTCCCTCAACTTCGCCATCGCCGCCATGCGCCTCGCGCGGGGCAACACCCTCGTCCAGGAGCTCGAATCCGTCGAGACGCTGGCCCGCGTCGACTGCCTGAACCTCGACAAGACCGGCACCATCACGGACGGCGGCGTCACTCTCAGAGGGGTGGTCCCTCTCGGGGGGGCGCCCGCCGATGCGGTGTCGGCCGATGCCGTCGCGGGCGATGCGGCGTCCGATCGGGCGACGCCGGCGGACGCCGTGCTGGAGTCCCGCATCGCGGCCCTGTGCGCCGAGGAGAGTCCCAACGCCACGGGGACGGCCATCCTCGAGGGGCTGGCCCGTCGGGGGGTGGTGCCGGCGTCCGTGGAGGCACGCATCCCGTTCTCCTCGGCTCGCAAATGGAGCGCGGTGCGCACGACGGACGGCGGATGGTACCTGGGCGCCCCGGAGGTGCTTCTGTCCGCCATCGACGACGACCATGCGGACGTCGCCGCCACGGTGTCGAGCCTCGCCTCGCGGGGGGACCGCGTGCTCCTGGTCGCCCATGCGCCGCAGGCGCCGGATCCGGACGACCCGCGGCTTGATCCGAGGGCCGCGCCCATCGCGCTCGTCGTGTGCTCCGAATCCGTTCGGGAGGATGCGCGCCCGACCCTTGCCTGGTTCCGTGAACAGGGCGTGCGCTGTCGGATCATCTCGGGGGACAACCCTGCCACCGTGGGCGCCATCGCCGACCGCGTGAATCTGACCGGCGACCGGCCCGCGCGCACGATGGACGCGCGCGAACTGCCGGAGGAGATCGACGAGCTGTCGCGGGTGCTCGAGAACGTCGACGTGCTCGGACGCGTGCTGCCGGAGCAGAAGAAGGTCATCGTCCAGGCCCTGCATGCCCGAGGCCGCGTCGTGGCCATGACCGGCGACGGGGTCAACGACGCGCTCGCGCTCAAGGAGGCCGACCTGGGGATCGCCATGGGCAATGCGGCCCCGGCGACGAAGGCCGTCGCCCAGCTGGTCCTCGTCGACTCGCGCTTCTCCCATCTGCCCGACGTGGTCGCCCGGGGCCGGCAGGTCATGGCCAACATGGAACGCGTGGCCAGCCTCTTCCTCACCAAAACCGTCTACTCCTCGCTAATCGCCCTGGGGGTGGTGCTCAGCGGCATCCCGTTCCCGTATCTGCCGCGGCACATCACCTACGTGGGGGCGCTCACCATCGGCATCCCGGCCTTCATCCTCGCACTGGCGCCGAACACCCGCCGCTACATCCCGGGATTCCTCGGTCGCGTCGTGCGCTTCGCCCTTCCCGGAGGCGTCGTCATCGCGCTGTCCGTGCTGCTGTCCGCCTGGATGCTGCCGGGGGTGATGGGATGGGATCTGGGGAGGGCCTCCGACCTGACGGAGCTCCGATCCACCTGCGCCATCATCCTGTTCGTCCTGGGCATAGCCGTGCTGGGCCGGGTCGCCCGGCCCCTGCGTTCGTGGCGTGGGCTGCTCATCCTCGCCTTCGCGCTCGCCGGTCTCGCCGGTCTCGTCATCCCGCCCGTGGCCTCCTTCTTCGCCCTGCAGCTGCCCACGGAGCGCATGCTGGGGGCGACCCTGGCCGTTCTCGCCTTCGCCGCGGTCCTGTTCGTCCTCGGTCATGCCCTGGCGCCGGCCGTCGTGCGTCTGGCTGCACGCCTGCGTGATGGGGTGACGGGCCGGCGAAGGCCTTGACGGGAGCGGCGCGTCACGCCGTGTTCACGGTTCTGTACCGCGGGCGTCGGATAATCGAAGAGACCCATAACGAGATGGCTGCGCGACGGGCGTTTCCACGCCCGATGCGTCCCAGGTTCGGAGGATGAAGAATGTCATTGCGTGACGACCAGCTATCCACCCTGAAGATCGCGGGACGGGAGTTCGACTACTATCGGATCGCCGATCTGCCGGGCATCGAGCATCTTCCGTATGCGCTCAAGGTCCTGGTGGAGAACCTCGTGCGCAACGCCGACGGAAGGACGATCACCGACGACGAGGTGGCGAGTCTGCTCCGATGGGACCCGCAGGCGCAGCCGAGCCACGAGATCCAGTTCACCCCCTCCCGCGTCGTCATGCAGGACTTCACCGGGGTCCCCTGCATCGTCGACCTCGCCACCATGCGCGACGCCGTGAAGTCGTTGGGCGGCGACCCCGAGGTCATCAACCCGCAGGTTCCCGCCGACATGGTCATCGACCATTCGGTGCAGATCGACCGGTACGGCGTCGCCGATGCCGTGGAGCAGAACATGGACATCGAGTACCGCCGCAACGGCGAGCGCTACCGCTTCCTGCGATGGGGGCAGCAGGCCTTCCGCAACTTCCGCGTCGTCCCTCCGGGCACGGGAATCATCCATCAGGTCAACATCGAATATCTCGCCACCGTCGTCATGAGAAGGCCGGGCCCCCGGGAACGCGACCTGGCGTATCTGGATTCCTGCGTCGGCACGGATTCGCATACCACCATGGTCAACGGGCTCGGCGTGCTGGGCTGGGGAGTCGGAGGCATCGAGGCGGAGGCGGCCATGCTCGGCCAGCCCATCTCCATGCTCGTGCCGCGCGTCGTGGGATTCCGCCTCAAGGGTTCGATCCCCGAGGGGGTCACCGCCACCGACGTGGTGCTCACGATCACCGACATGCTGCGCCGGCATGGAGTGGTCGGCAAGTTCGTCGAGTTCTACGGCGAGGGCGTCGCCTCCGTCCCTCTGGCCAACCGGGCCACCATCGGCAATATGAGCCCGGAATTCGGCTCGACCTGCGGCATCTTCCCCGTCGACGAGGTCACGCTTGACTATCTGCGTCTGACCGGCCGTTCCGAGGAGCAGATAGCCCTTGTGAAGGCCTATGCGAAGGCCAATCGCCTGTGGGGCGACACCTCCGACCCGGACTACGTGGAGCCCGAGTACTCGGAGTATCTGGAGCTCGACCTCGGCGACGTCGTGCCGTCCATCGCCGGTCCCAAGAGACCTCAGGACCGCATCCCGCTGTCCGAGTCGAAGACGACGTTCGAAAGGACGCTGCCCGGTTACGAGACGCCGAAGACGGCCAAGGATCCGATTCCCGTGAGTACGGGCTTCCGGGGCGACTTCGACGTGAGGAACGGCGATGTGGCCATCGCGTCGATCACCAGCTGCACCAACACCTCGAACCCGTCGGTGATGGTCTCGGCCGGTCTGCTCGCCCGCAACGCCAGGACGAAGGGCCTGAGGCCCAAGCCCTGGGTGAAGACCTCCCTGGCCCCCGGATCGCAGGTCGTCGCCGACTATCTTCAGCGCGCCGGGCTGCAGGACGACCTGGACGCCCTCGGCTACGAGGTCGTCGGCTTCGGCTGCACGACCTGCATCGGCAACTCGGGACCTCTGCTTCCGGAGATCTCCCAGGCCGTCAACGACAACGATCTGACCGTCGCGGCGGTGCTGTCCGGCAACCGCAACTTCGAGGGCCGCATCAGCCCCGACGTGAAGATGAACTACCTCGCCTCGCCGCCGCTCGTCATCGCCTACGCCCTGGCGGGCACGCTGGACTTCGACTTCGACGCCCAGCCCCTGGGAAAGGACGACGAGGGCCGCGACGTGTTCCTGCGGGACATCTGGCCGAGCAACGAGGACGTGAGGAAGGTTGTCGACGCGACCATCTCCCGTGACATGTACGTGCGCGACTACGCCTCCGTGTTCGACGGCGACTTCCGCTGGAAGGGGCTGGACGTGCCCCACGGGGAGCTGTTCGCGTGGGACCGGGACTCCACCTACGTGCGACGCCAGACCCTGTTCGACGGCATGCCCGCCGAGCCCGCGCCCGTGTCCGACGTCACCGGCGCCCGAGTGCTCGCCCTGCTCGGCGATTCGGTGACCACCGACCACATCTCGCCGGCCGGAGCCTTCCCCGTCTCGAGCCCGGCGGGACGCTACCTCGTCGAGCACGGCGTGAACCCCAAGGACTTCAACTCCTATGGGTCGAGGCGCGGCAACCACGAGGTCATGGTGCGCGGCACCTTCGGCAACATCCGTCTTCGCAACCAGCTCCTCGCCTCCGTGGGCGAGGAGGTGCGGCCGGGTGGCTACACCTACGACTTCATCGCCGGCCGACCGTCGACGATCTTCGATGCCGCCACGGACTACCGGAAGGCCGGCGTTCCGCTCGTCGTGCTCGCCGGCAAGGAATACGGCACCGGCTCGTCGCGCGACTGGGCGGCCAAGGGCACGATGATGCTCGGCGTGCGGGCGGTCATCACCCGGAGCTTCGAGCGCATCCACCGTTCGAATCTCATCGGGATGGGCGTGCTGCCCCTGCAGTTCCCGGAGGGCGAGTCCGCCGAGTCCCTCGGGCTTGACGGCACCGAGACCTATGACATCCATGGGATCGAGGCCTTCAACGCGGGCGGCGTCCCACGCACGGTGGAGGTCACGGCCACCAAGGCCGATGGCACGACGACCTCCTTCGACGCGGTCGTCCGCATCGACACGCCCGGGGAGGCCGACTACTACCGCAACGGCGGCATCCTCCAGTACGTGCTGCGCGGCCTGATGAACGAGCGCTGAGCGTGGAGGAGATAGGGGAAGGGCCCGCCGGAATTCCGGCGGGCCCTTCCCCTATCTCCTCCCGTGTCCCGGTCATGCCGGAACGGGTATGGCCGCTAGTCGCGGCTTCCGAAGAGACGCAACAGGTAGAGGAACATGTTGACGAAGTCGAGATACAGGTTCAGTGCGCACAGGATGGAGAGCCGCTCGATGGCCTCGGGGTTCCCGGCGTAGGAGGCGAACAGGGCGCGCGTCTTCTGTGCGTCGTAGGCGGTGAGACCCGCGAAGACGAGCAGACCGATGGCCGAGACGACCATCAGCGTCGTGTCGCTGGGGGACACGAACATGAGGATCAGCTCGCCGACGACGAGAACGAGAAGGGCCACCATGAGGATGGGACCGGCCTTGAGCATGTCCCGCTTCGTCGTGAGGGCGAGCATGGTCAGGGCGAAGAAGAAGCCCACGCACAGGCCCAGAGTCAGCCCGATCGACCCCAGGTCGTACACGAGGAAGATGGAGCTGAGGGTGAAGCCCATCAGCGCCGCGTACAGGTAGAAGACCACGCGGGCGGTGGCGGGCCGCATGGACATCACGCGGGCGCCCAGCACGACTGCCAGGATCACCTGGACGATGGCCAGACCGATCCATCCCAGGGTTCCCGTGGCCATGAGGAAGGACTCGAGGGCGCCTGTCATCTGGGTGAGCACCGCGACGACCGCGGTGACCGCGAGCCCGGCGGTCATCTCCGCATAGGCGCGGACCACGGAGGTTCGCCGGGCGTTCTCGTAGGAATAGGTGGCCTGCGTGTCCATCACGGTGGGGGCGGCGGTTCCGTATGGCCCCCCGGCATACTGCTGCGGCGTCTGGTAGGACTGCCCGTACGCCGGCTGCTGCATGGAGGGGGACTGCGAATACGGCGTCTGAGCGTATCCGCCCGCGTAGACCGGGGAACCGGCGTCGTTCCGCGAATCGCCGGAGTGCTGTGTCTGTGCCATGTCGCTCCTTCGTTCCGGCCTTTCGGCCATCTTTTGTCCACTTATCATAGTCGGAGCGCTGTGAATTCGCTGGATATGCCCACGGCGTCGGCGTCCGGCGGCGTCCGGCCCAAGGTCCCGTCCCCGGCGCGAATCGCGAAGGGATGACGGCTGGCATCTCCCCGGGAGCGGGCGTGATGCCCTCCGCGTCGGCGTCCTGAGCCGGGACGTCCTCCGTTCGCTGCGAGGGTTCCGCCGACGGCGCAACCCGTCCGCTCCGCGTCCGGACGATATGGGATGGTCGCCTCAGTCGGCGCCGCGGGACGCCGCATGCGAGAGGAGATCGCCATGGCCGTGACGGTACCGCAGATCATGCTCAACAACGGTGTGACCATTCCCCAGCTCGGGCTGGGAGTCTTCCAGACTCCCGACGGCGAGGTGACCGCATCGGCCGTCGACGTGGCGCTGAAGGCGGGATACCGCCACATCGACACCGCCATGATCTACGGCAACGAGGCGTCCGTGGGGGAGGGCATCCGCCGTTCGGGCGTCCCCCGGCAGGAGGTGTTCCTCACCACGAAGCTGTGGAACGGCGACATCCGGGCCCTGAACGCGCGTGACGCCTTCCTCGCCAGCCTTGATCGTCTCGGTACGGACTACGTCGACCTCTATCTCATCCACTGGCCCGTGGACGGATGGCGGCAGGCATGGGAGGAGATGGTGCGGCTGTACGAGGAGCACCGGGTCAGGGCCATCGGAGTGAGCAACTTCCAGCACCATCATCTTGACGAGCTCATGGCCCTTGGCCACATGCGTCCGGCGGTGGACCAGGTGGAGTCCTCCCCGGCGTTCGCGAACCGCGAGCTCATCGACCACGTCCGATCCCTGGGAATCGCCGCCGAGGCGTGGAGTCCGCTCGGGGGCACCGGTGGAACGCTGCTCTCGGATCCGA
This sequence comes from uncultured Bifidobacterium sp., assembly GCF_963540075.1. Taxonomy (GTDB): domain Bacteria; phylum Actinomycetota; class Actinomycetes; order Actinomycetales; family Bifidobacteriaceae; genus Bifidobacterium. The sequence continues at coordinate 26,268 of NZ_CAUTOG010000013.1, read as the reverse complement.
GGCTGGCCGCCATCGCCCGCGCCCATGGGGTGACCCCCGCGCAGGTCGTCATCCGCTGGCATCTGCAGCATGGGGTCGTGGTCATCCCCAAATCCGTGCATGTCGATCGGATCCGGCAGAACATCGACGTGTTCGGCTTCCGACTGTCCCACGACGACATGGCGGCGATCGACGCCATGGACACCGGGGTGCGCACGGGATCCGATCCCGACCACGTCGACTTCTAGGAGGTCCTGCGAAGGGGCGGGGTTCCTGAAGATCCCCGTGGCGGAGTCGCGCATGCCTCTCGGATGCATCCGGGGGCGGAATCAGCCGGCCGGGTGCGCATGCGTCGTCGCGCGCCCGACGCGAACGCGTCAGGAACGCGTCTCCCGCGGCGTCTCCTCGCTGCGGGGCGCGCCGTTGATGTCGCGGTGGATGCTCTGCATCTGCGCCTCGACGTTCTGCAGGCTGCGGGCGCAGTCGAGCAGCGTCTGCGAATGCTCGGCGAGCCTGGCGTCCGGGAGGTCCGACTTGTATCGCAGCGCATGCTCGAGGCTCGCCCAGTAGTCCATGGCGACGGTGCGGAACTGGACCTCCACCGGGGTGTAGTGCGGGCCGGACGACAGGAACACGGGCACGGCATAGATGACGTGCAGGCTGCGATAGCCGTTCTGCTTCGGATTGCGGATGTAGTCCTTGACCCTGAGCACCTCGATGTCGGACTGCCCCGACAGGTAGTTCGACACCGAGTACACGTCGTCGCGGTAGTTGCAGATGACGCGGATGCCGGCCACGTCGAAGAGGTGGTCGCGGATGGACTTCGTCGTCAGGGGCAGCCCCTTGCGTATGAGCTTGCCGAGGATGGAATCCACGGACTTGAGGCGACGCTCCATGTGGTGGATGGGGTCGTGCGAGAAGCGCACCTGGAACTCGCCGTCGAGGATCTCCAGCTTGGTGCTGATCTCGTACATCGCCCCCTCGTACACCTGCATGAGGTCGATGAACTCCTCGATCTCGTCGATGGGGAACCGGTGTTCCGGGGAATCCATGGATTCAAGGCGCGCCTTGATCTGCGAGGAGTTGATGCGGTCGTGTCGGTCAAGTATCACGGGCCCCCATGATACCCGCGAGTCTGTGCGTCGGCTGGGCCGTGCATGACAGCCCGTGCATCGGCGGAGGGGCCACGCCGTCCCGCAAGGCCCGCATGGGCCGGAACGCGCAGGTCGACGCGGCCGGAATAGAATCGCTGGTATGGATGAGGAGATGATGACGGTCGAGGAGCGCTCGTCGAAGGTGGGCGACGACCGCCCGGACGCGGGACGCGGCACCGGCGTGTACTACGTGCACACCCTGGGCTGCCAGATGAACGTCCACGACTCCGAGCGCATCGCCGGCGTCCTGGAGAGCAGGGGCTACCGTCCGGCATCGGAGCGAGAGCTCAGGGACAGGGACGTCGACCTCGTGGTCCTCAACACCTGCGCGGTGAGGGAGAACGCCGCCGAGCGGATGTACGGGACGATCGGGGAATGGGCCGCGCTCAAAAGACGCAACCCGGGGCTGCAGATCGCCGTGGGCGGATGCATGGCCCAGCTCGATCGCGAGCGGATCGTCCGCCGGGCGCCGTGGGTGGACGCGGTGTTCGGCACGCGCAACGTCGGAGCGCTTCCCGAGCTGCTCGACACCGCGAGACGCAGCGGGACGCCGCAGGTGGGGGTCCCCGACACCTTCAGCTACTTCCCGAGCCAGCTGCCCGCCGTCCGCTCCTCCCGCGTCACCGCCTGGGTGTCCATCTCCATGGGGTGCAACAACACCTGCACCTTCTGCATCGTCCCCACCACGCGCGGACGCGAGCACGACCGTCGTCCCGGGGACGTGCTCGAGGAGATCCGAGGCTGCGTCGCCTCCGGCGCCCGGGAGGTCACCCTGCTGGGGCAGAACGTCAACTCGTACGGATATTCGATGGGCGACCGCTACGCCTTCTCCCGGCTGCTGCGCGCCTGCGGGGGAATCGAGGGGCTTCGGAGGGTCAGGTTCACGTCGCCCCATCCCGCCGCGTTCACCGATGACGTCATCGAGGCGATGGCCGAGACCCCCAACGTCATGCATCAGCTGCATATGCCTCTGCAGTCCGGGTCCGACCGGGTGCTCAGAGCCATGCGCCGCTCCTACAGATCCGCAAGATTCCTGGGGATTCTCGCACGCGTCCGGGAGGCCATGCCCGACGCGAGGGTGTCCACCGACGTCATCGTCGGATTCCCCGGCGAGACGGAGGACGACTTCCGGCGCACCCTCGAGGTCATCGAACAGGCCCGCTTCTCCTCGGCCTTTCTCTTCCGCTACTCGCCTCGTCCCGGCACCCCGGCGGCCGCGATGCCCCAGGTGCCTGACGAGGTGGTCTCGGAGCGCTTCGACCGCCTGCTGGCGGTGCAGGAGCGCATCACCGTCGAGAGCATGGCACGGTTCGAAGGGCATGACGTCGAGGTGCTCGTCACCGGGGCGGCGGGCCGAAAGGACGATAGGACGGGCAGGGTGACCGGCCGCGAACGGACGGGAGCGCTGGTGCACGTCGGCGTTCCCCTGGGGTTCGCCCGTCCCGCGGTGGGGGACCTGGTCACCGCGACGGTGACCCATGCCGGACCGCATCATCTCATCGCCGATCCTGATCCCGAACGGGGGCAGACCTATGACATACGACGCTGACGCCGACGAGGCCGACGACGGCTGGAACGACCCTCTGGACGGGACGTCCACGGTGCCGGGCGGTCCGTCCGGACGGGCGCCGGAGCGCACGGATCACGCGGACCCGCAGCCGATGGACGCGCCGCAAGACGGGAGTGGATCGCGAGATGCCGCAGGGTCGGCAGCGGCGGCCGGGCATCAGGATTCCCGTCGGGTCGTGTCCATCGTGGGTCCCACGGCATCGGGCAAGACCAGGCTGGCCATCGCCGTCGCCCGCTCGCTGACCGCCCAGGGCGACCGCACGCAGATCGTCAACGCCGACGCCTACCAGATGTACCGCGGAATGTCGATCGGCACCGCCAAGCCCACGGCCGAGGAGAGGGCGGCCGTCCCCCATCATCTTCTCGACGTCATCGACCCCGATGAGAACATGACGGTCGCACGCTTCCAGGGGATGGTCCGCGACTGCATAGCCGAGCTGAAGTCCAGGGGCGTGCGGCCTCTGCTCGTCGGAGGATCGGGCCTGTACGCACGGGCCGCGCTGGACGAGATGTCCTTCCCCGGAACCGACCGGGCGGTGCGCGCCGGTCTCGAGCGGCGGCTCGACGAGGAGGGGGCCGGCGCCCTGTTCGAGGAGCTTCGGCGGCGCGACCCGGAGGCGGCCGCCAGAATGGATCCCCGCAACCCGCGGCGGACCATCCGTGCCCTCGAGGTCATCGAGCTGACCGGTCGTCCGTATTCGGCGAGCCTTCCGAGGTACCGCTATGCGATCCCCGCGGTGCAGATCGGTCTCGACATGCCTCGCGAGGACATCGACCACCGCATCGAGGTGCGTACCGTGCGCATGCGCGAAGCCGGCTTCGTTGACGAGGTCAGGTGGATTCGCCAGCGTCTCGGGCCCACGGCGGCCCGTGCCCTGGGATATCAGCAGGTGGCCGACTATCTGGACGGGCTGTGGAGCGAGGACGAGGCCTTCGCCGACATCGCCCGTCGTACCCGTCGGCTCGCGCGCAAGCAGATGGGCTGGTTCGGCCGTGACCCTCGTATCCATTGGCTCGATGCAGGCGGCCCTCGTCTGCTCCGCAACGCACTGGCGGTCATCCGGCATGCGGACGCCGGCTACTACGATGAGACGGATTCCCATGCCGACGATGTCGTTCGTCGTCATCTTGGGGCCTTCGATGGGACGGGCGTCGTAGAAGGCGCCGCGTAGAATCGTGCTGCTATGACACGACAGGCATCATCCGGGGGCGGACGCAGGGCGTCCGCCAGGTCGTCCTCATCCGATTCGTCCCCCGACTCGTCGCCGTCCGAAGGCCCCTCGACGCGGAAGGGGGGCCGTTCGACCCAGGATGAGCCGCGCGAGCCCGTGTGGAAGCGCCTGATTCTCGCCGTTCCTCGCGCTCTGGGAACTCTGGTGCGGTCCGTGAGCGGTGTCGGAGACGATTTCGACCCCGCGTACAGGCGTGATGGCCTGTGCCTGCTTCTGCTTGTCCTCGCCGTCCTCTTCTGCGCGTCCGAATGGTTCCGCGTCGACGGGGTGCTGGGACGCGTCCTTCATGCCGTGGCCTCCGGGGTCTTCGGCGTGATGAGCCTGGCGCTCCCCCTTCTGCTTGCGGTACTGGCCATGCGGCTGCTCCGCCATGCGGGGGAGGGGTCCGAGAATCCCCGCGTCATCAGCGGATGGGTGCTGCTTGTCTGGTCGGTGTGCTCCATCATCGATGTGGCGCTGGCCTCCGGGAATCGCGGCTTCGACATCACCCGGCTCCAGTCCGCGGGTGGTCTTCTCGGCTTCGTCATCGGGTCCCCGCTGGCCTGGGGGCTGTCGGCTCCCTTCGCCATCGTCGTGTTCGTTCTTCTCGCCCTGTTCTCGCTGCTCATGATCGCCAGGATGTCCATCGGTGACGTGGCGTCCTCCGTGCGTGGGCTGTTCCGGAGACAGGGGAAGGCGGCGGAGGCCGGGGACGACGACGAGTTTCCCGACGAGGTGCGGGTCGGGGACGCCGTACTTCCCGTCGCCGCCGGCGTTCCCTCCCATGACGGTGATGACGAGGAGACTCAGTATCCTCCGTCCGTCCGCACAGGATTCCTCGCCAGGCTGTCGCGGTTTTTCCATCGAGGCAAGGACCCCGAGGATGGCTCCCTTGACAGCTATGCCGGCGACGATGCCTTCATCTCCGCGTCCGCCCGGGAGGCCGATCGGGATGAAGGGGACGAGGGGGCGGGGCGTCATCCCCGGTCGGCGTCGTCCTCCACGGGCGGTTTCAGAACGTCGGGGAGCGAGGGGTCGACGTCGGACGATGGTGGCCAGGGGGGGACCATGCCCATGCCCGCCGCCCTGCCGACCACGGCACTGCCTTCGAATGCCGGTTCCGCCGGTTCTCGGAGCGCCTCGGAGGGGTGGGACCGAGACGAGGCGCCTGGCGACCCCTGGGCCGCGACAGAGCCCGCGGGGCCGTCCGACGCCGGGACCGCGACGCCCGCTGCGGCCGGCTCCGCATTCTCCGCGGATGCATCGCCCTCCACCGCGTCCTCCTCTCCGATGACGCCGGGGGGAGCCGATGACGATGCGGATTCCGAGGCGACGGCCCCCTATCGCCTGCCCGGTCTGGACCTGCTCGCGCTCGGCAAGCCGCATGCCGCTCGGACTCCGGCCAACGACGCGGTAATCCGCTCGCTGACCTCCACCTTCCGGCAGTTCCACGTCGACGCCCGTGTCGTCGGCTTCCTGCGCGGCCCCTCCGTCACCCAGTACGAGGTGGAGCTCGGCCCCGGTGTCAAGGTGGAGAAGGTCACGAACCTCCAGCGCAACATCGCCTACGCCGTGGCCAGCTCCGATGTGCGCATCCTGTCGCCGATCCCCGGCAAGTCGGCCATAGGCATCGAGATCCCCAACGTCGACCGCGAGATCGTCCATCTCGGCGACGTGCTTCGCAGCGACACGGCCACCTCCGATCCCAACCCCATGCTTGCGGGCGTCGGCAAGGACGTGGAGGGGCATTTCGTCACCGCGGATCTCACGAAGATGCCGCATCTGCTCGTCGCCGGCGCCACCGGCTCCGGAAAGTCGAGCTTCATCAATTCGATGCTCACCTCGATCATCATGCGCGCGACGCCGGAGCAGGTGAGACTCATCCTCGTGGACCCCAAGCGCGTCGAGCTGTCCGCCTATGCCGGCATCCCGCATCTGCTCACGCCCATCATCACCGACCCCAAGAGGGCCTCCCAGGCCCTTGAGTGGGTGGTCAAGGAGATGGATGCGCGCTACGACGACCTGCAGTTCTTCGGATTCCGCCATGTCAAGGACTTCAACGCCGCCGTCCACGCGGGCAAGGTGCACGTCCCGCTGGGCTCCAACCGCAAGGTCGCGCCGTATCCGTATCTGCTCGTCGTCGTCGACGAGATGGCCGACCTCATGATGGTCGCGAAGAACGACGTGGAGAGCTCCATCCAGCGCATCACGCAGCTGGCCCGCGCGGCCGGCGTCCATCTCGTCCTGGCCACTCAAAGGCCGTCGGTGGACGTCGTCACCGGCCTCATCAAGGCGAACATTCCCTCGCGTCTGGCCTTCGCCACCTCCTCGGCGACCGATTCGAGGGTCATCCTCGACTCCGTGGGGGCCGAATCGCTGATCGGTCAGGGCGACGCGCTGTTCCTGCCGATGGGGTCGGCCAAGCCGATCCGCGTCCAGGGGTCATGGGTGAGCGAATCCGAGATTCGCCGTGCCGTGGACTTCGTGCGTACCCAGCGCAGGCCCCGCTACCGCGAGGACATCGAGCAGATGGCGAAGGAGGCGGACGCCCAGGCGACGGAACCCGACGAGGACATCGGCGACGACATGGACGTGCTGCTGCAGGCCGCGGAGCTCGTCGTCACCACGCAGTTCGGTTCGACGTCCATGCTCCAGCGCAAGCTCCGCGTCGGGTTCGCCAAGGCGGGCAGGCTGATGGACCTGCTCGAATCGCGCGGCGTCGTCGGCCCCTCCGAGGGGTCGAAGGCCCGCGAGGTGCTCGTCCAGCCCCAGGACCTTCCCCAGGTGCTCGACTTCATCAAAGGCAGGACGTCGTCCATGCAGGGTTCCACGGCCGCCGCATCCGACGAGGATCGATAGCGCGGCTTCCGGGCCGTGGAACGGCTCCGCCCTCCACGGCAGGATGCGACCCCGGGTATATGGTGGAGCCTATGCGAAATCCTGCCGCGGAGAGACCGTCCCTGCTCGATGGCTGGAACAGCCCGCCGAACCTCGTCACCTACGTGAGAATCCTGCTCGTGCTCGCCTTCATCGGCGTCGATGTGGCGGCGGGGTCATGGGGGGTCTCCAGTCTGCCGCTTCGCTGGACGGCGGCCGGGCTGTTCGTCGTAGCCGCCTCCACAGACAAGCTCGACGGCTGGATGGCTCGCACGTACAATCACGTCACCGAGCTGGGCAAGCTGATGGATCCGATCGCTGACAAGCTTCTCATCGGCTCCGCTCTGGTGCTCGCCTCCTGCTTCGGGGAGCTCGGGTGGTGGGTGACGATACTCATGCTCGTCCGGGAGGTGGGCATCACGGTCATGCGTCTGTTCGTCATCGACACGAGCGGCCGCGTGATCGCCGCGTCGAAGGCCGGGAAGTACAAGACCCTTGCGCAATGCGTCGGTCTGGGACTGCTGCTCATGCCCATGTGGTCCCTCGTCCCGGGTCTTGCTCCCGCGGGCACGGGAGCGGCCATCCCCATGTGGCTCACCCTCTACTACGTCGTCACCTACGCCGTCATCTATCTGGCGCTGATCCTGTGCCTGTACTCCGGCGGTCTGTATCTGTACAGCGTTCTCTCCCATCGCCACGCCTCCGATGCGGGGGAGTCCCCCTCGGCGACACCTGCCTCCCCTGATGGCCGGGAATGACCGTGACCCCGTCATCCGGCCGTTCCGACGTTCCCGCGTGGCTGGAATCCGGCACGGATGAGGCCGCCGCGGCGATTCTCAGGTCCTGTCGCTGCGCCGACGTGCTGCTCGCGGCGTCCGAATCCCTGACGGGGGGTCTGGTCTCCGACGCCTTCGTCAGGATTCCGGGCGCGTCCGACGTTTTCCTTGGATCCGCGGTCACCTACGACGTCGCGGCCAAGGCTTCGGTGCTTGGCGTCGACGAGGGGCTTCTGTCGGCCGAGGGCGCCGTGCGTCCGGTTGTTGCCAGGCAGATGGCGCTCGGAGCGGCCTTGCTGTTCGGGCGTCCGCATCCGGGTGTGCCCGTTATCGGACTGTCCACCACGGGCGTCGCGGGTCCGGGGCCGGATGGCCGGGGGAACCCCCAGGGCCTGGCCTATGCCGGAGTGTTCCTTCCCGATCGCGGCGGGAACGGCGTCGTGTTGGCGCATGATCCGCTGGCCGCCCTCCGGGATGTCGAGCGGGGGCTGTCCGCTGATGCCGGGGTGAGGGCCTCTCTTGTCGGTTCCGACGTCGTTCCGGCGATCGGGAAGGGCATGGGCTCCGCAGAAGCCGTCCCGAGCGTCGCGGCCGATGACGGTATGACGCCGCTGCGAGGGCGCATCGACGTCCTCCGCCTGCGTTCCCGTGGTTCGCGCGAGGAGATACGTCGGCGGACGGTGTTCGTTCTGCTCCGGTATGTGAGCCATCTCACAGCGCCCTGGGGGGAATAATCCCCCGAATCGACCTGTTGTTTATGTCGTACGTAATCAACAGGTCCTAGGGACTACAGAATGGGGATGGCACCATGGAAAGCATGATTCGCAACGCGGAGCGTGAGAACCAGGGCGTGGCGGCGGTCAGCCCGGTGATTCCTGGTTCGGCGCGAATGAGGGATCTGACGCCCGCCCAGCGTCGTGCCGTGATGTTCGCCCAGCGTCAGGTCCTGATGGCGAGGGCCGCGAAGAAGGCCAGGGACGACAGGAAGGCCGCGCTGGACCGCATGTGGCGTCAGGAGGATGACGAGACGGAGGTGGAGACGCGCTCCTCCGTCCGTGCCGCAGGGCCCGAGGGGTCCGTCCGCGACGTCTCTCTGCGGGAGGCCATCGGCCATGTCCTGCGCGATCTGCGCACTCGCGATCATCGGACCCTGCGCGAGGTCAGCGAGAAGGCCGGGGTGTCCCTGGGGTATCTGTCCGAGGTCGAGAGGGGCCAGAAGGAGGCCAGCTCGGAGCTGCTCAGCTCCATCGCCGAATCCCTGGGCGTGAGCACGGCCCAGATGCTGAGGATGGTCGCGGACTACCTCGATTCCCTCGAGGACTGAGGGGCCGTTTTCCTGGCATGGACCCGCGGGCCGCGTCGGATGTCGTTCCGGCGCGCCGGCGGGTTTGTCATGCGTCACGCCATTCCCAACGACGCCTCAACGACGGCGGGCGTTGAGGCGTGTCTGGGCGCGTGCGGGTCGTGCCCCCTGACCTCGTGTCGCGGACCGACCCGAATCCGTGCCTCCGGGCGCGTGCGGGCCTGTGCCAAGGGCGTGGAGAGTCGGTCGTCCTGTGGCCTCCATGTGGTTCGTCGGTGCGATCGTCTATGCGTGGTCGTTCCATGGCCGTCCCCGGAGGGTGGCAGTGTGGCCGACGTGAGGGAACGTGAGTTCTGGCAGCTGCTGGACGAGGTCTTCGGCCGCGCCTATGGGCGCAGCCTGTCGCGGGATCTGTGCCTGACGGCCCTGCATGGCGTCACCGTCGTCGAGGCTCTGGCGGCCGGGCTTGAGCCGCGTGTCGTGTGGAACGTCCTGTGCGATCAGATGGAGATTCCCGACTCCCTCAGATGGGGGAAGGATCACAACGCCCCTCCTCTTCCCGGAACCCGGAGGGTCCTGGGTCCGTGACGTCGCGGTGGGACCGGCGCGGCGCGGGAGGCGGCGCGGAGGTGTGCCGGCGTCACCAATGAGACCCGTGGAGCCATTCGAACAAATGTTCGCTTCATGCGGTAGACTTCAGGAGGAATCCGCGGGATGACGCCGTGCTCGACCACAGATGTCGCGGTCGGCCGCAGTCGGCGTCCCGCCGCCTATCGTGGGGCGGGACATAGCCACGAACGGTAAGGAGAAGCGATGGCGCATCAGACCAGGACCGCGACGGCGGTTTCCGCCGCGGGCTCGACGGGGGAGTCCTCTGCATCCGATGAGGGGTCGCAGCGCCACACGATCGATCCGCGACGCCAGGCGGCGCTGAACACGGCCCTCGATCAGGTGGAACGCAGCTTCGGCAAGGGATCCGCGATGCGTCTGGGGGACAAACCCCACCAGAACGTCGAGGTCATCCCCACTGGTTCGCTGGCGCTGGACATGGCGCTGGGGATCGGCGGTCTTCCCCGGGGTCGCATCGTCGAGATCTATGGCCCCGAATCCTCGGGCAAGACCACCCTCGCCCTCCATGCGGTGGCCAACGCCCAGAAGAACGGGGGCGTCGCGGCCTTCATCGACGCCGAGCACGCCCTGGACCCGGACTATGCACGGCATCTGGGGGTCGACACCGATTCGCTTATCGTCTCCCAGCCCGACAACGGCGAGCAGGCGCTGGAGATCGCCGACATGCTCATCCGCTCCGGGGCTCTGGACGTCATCGTCATCGATTCCGTCGCGGCACTGGTCCCCAAGGCCGAGATCGAGGGCGAAATGGGGGACAGCCATGTGGGGCTCCAGGCCCGGCTGATGAGCCAGGCGTTGCGGAAGATGACCGGCGCCCTGTCCCAGGCGGGGACCACCGCCATCTTCATCAACCAGCTGCGCGAGAAGATCGGCGTGTTCTTCGGCAACCCGGAGACGACCACAGGCGGGAAGGCCCTGAAGTTCTACGCCTCCGTCCGACTCGACATCAGACGCATCCAGACGCTGAAGAACGGCGACGAGGCGGTGGGCAACCGCACCAAGGTCAAGGTCGTCAAGAACAAGATGGCCCCCCCCTTCAAATCGGCCGAATTCGACGTGCTCTACGGGGAGGGAATCTCCCGCGAGGGGTCCGTCCTCGACATGGCCCTGCAGTGCGGCATCGTCAAGAAGTCCGGTTCCTGGTTCACCTACGAGGGCGACCAGCTGGGCCAGGGACGGGAGAACGTCCGCCGTTTCCTCAAGGACAACCCGGGCGTCACCGAGGAGATCGAGCGCAAGGTGAAGCAGAAGTTCGGTCTTCAGCCGGCGGATGACGAATCCTCCGACGATGGCTCCGCGACGGGGGACGACGGGTCCGGGTCTCCGAAAGGGGCGGCTGGTGATGCTTCGGCCGCTGAAGGCAAGTGATCGAAGCCTCTGGATTCCTGGAGTCCCTGTCCCGGTCTTCGCATGACGGCGATGGACGTTCGTCGGTGCCTTCCGACAGCATCGGCGAGCCGGAGGACGCGTCGCGGTTCGACTCCGAGGAGGGACGATTCGGCCGCGGCCGCAAAGGTCGGCCCCGGCATCGGTCGGGCCGATCGGGGGACGTTTCGCGTCGGTCGACGGAACAACGCGCCGGACGCGCGGATCATGGGTCCGATGCTCATGATCAATCCCCGACGCGATTCGGCATGGGGGATCGCGACGAATGCCGGGAGGCGGCGCTGCGTCTGCTCGACGCCGCTCCCCGGTCGGCATGTGATCTGAGCGACAGGCTCGTCGGCAAGGGATTCCCACGGGAGCTTTCGGACTCGGTCGTCGACAGGCTCATCGAGGTGGGCCTCGTCGATGACGAGACCTATGGCGGCATGGTTCTGAGAAGCTGTCTGGGCAGGGGGATGGGGCCGGCGGGCGTGCGGCGCGAGCTCCGGAGAAGGGGGCTCGATTCCTTCCTGACGGAGACGCTTGTCGATGCGGCGCAAGGACGCGGCGACTTCCTGGACGCCGCACGTGGTCTGGGTCGGGCGGTGGCGCGCCGGACGAAGGGTCTGGACAGGGAGGTCCGCCTGCGCCGCTTCTGGGCGGCGGGAGGTCGGCGTGGCCATCACGCCGACGTTCTTCATCGAGTCGCCGAGGAGATGTTCCCGCCCGACGGCCAGGAGGACCTCGGTGATGCCGGCGAGGGAACCTACTCCTAGGTCCGGGACCCCCGCGCCCGTGCCTCGGTGCGTCATCGCGATGACGCGAATCCGGACTCGGAGGATATTCCTGCGAGACGTGTGATGAGACCCCCGCATACCCCGGGTTCTGTCGCGCGTCCAGAGGACGCGCGGATGGCCATCCATCTCGACCTGGCGTCGCCGCCAGGCTCCAGCAGCCTACCCGAAGGCACGGGCGAGCAGCCCTTGACGCCTTCTGCTTGGCCTTGCTCCCGATGAGGCTTGCCCTGCGACCGTCGTTGCCGACGGTCCGGTGGTCTCTTGCACCGCCGTTTCACCCTTGCTCCGCCGAAGCGGGGCGGTCTGTTCTCTGTGGCGCTGTCTCTCAGGTCACCCTGGGCGGACGTTATCCGCCATCGTGCTCTGTGGAGCCCGGAAGTTCCTCAGTCCCGCACGAGGCGGGACCGCGGCCATCTGGGGGTCTCGGGAAGACATCGTACCAGCGGACGGGAACTGACGTCCGAATCCGATCGGACCGGCGTTTTCTCGCCGCTTCGGTGGGTCGCACCCTCGGTCGCGTAACGTTCTCGGCTACAATGAACCTACCCGGCTAGGCGCTGGAGCCCCGCCGGAACAGATGGCGGCTCGCGCCGCCTGAGTCAACAAGGAGGTCCACATGGAAATCGTCGTTACCGGACGCCACACGCAGATCAAGCAGAAGTTCCGCGATGTCGTCGAGAGCAAGATGAATCGTGTGACCGCCATCGCGCCTGACACCCAGCGGGCCCAGATCGTGCTGACGCACGAGGGCAATCCGCGGCAGGCGGACACCGCGCGCCGCGTCGAGATCACCGTGATCGCCGGACGCACGGTGGTGCGCGCCGAGGCCTCCAGCGCCGACGAGTTCAGCGCCCTTGACATGGCCTTGGACAAGCTGACCCTGCGTCTGCGCCGCGCCAGGGACCGGCGCAAGGACCATCGTCGCGGCTACGCCGTCCCGGTGGACGCCGGCGCCGTGCAGCCTGAGTCCGCCGCCCCGGCCGAGGACCAGCAGGCCGCGGAGGACGAGCCTGTCAACAGCCCCCAGGCGGCCGTCGCCTCCGATCTCGGTCCCGGCGAGTCCGTCGAGGTGCAGGTCGGGGACACCCCCATCGTCATCCGGCGCAAGCTCCATATCGCCGAGCCCATGAGCATCGACGAGGCCCTCTACGAGATGGAGCTTATCGGCCATGACTTCTTCCTCTTCGTCAACAAGGCCACCGGTCGTCCATCCGTGGTCTATCACCGTCATGGATGGAGCTACGGCGTCTTCGAGATCGACACCCCGGAGAACGTGAAGGCAGCCGGCGAGTAGCCGCCGTCTCTGTCTCGCGCATCGCATCGGCGGGTCGGCCTCTGAATCCATCGGATTCAGGGACCGACCCGTTCGTCGTGTCGCCGGAGCTGCAAGCGGCCACGGAACGGGTGTCGTAGGCGACCGCCATGGACCCCGGTCACTCCGTTCGCACGGACCGTTGCGTCCCCTGGCTCGCATCCCTCATGTCGATTCGGTGGGTGGGGCACCGCGAGACGGTTCGCCCGACGCGCTTATCGGAACTGTCGCGTACACTGAAACGTGGCTTGTGCCCGGCCGTAGAGACCGGGATCCCGGTGGAACCGACAAGGGAGCGAAACGTGGTGGATATCGTCGACAAGGCCCTGCGCATGGGCGAAGGTCACCAGATCAAGAAGCTGGAGGCCGTGGCCAAGGCGGTGAACGCGCTCGAGGACGAGATCTCCTCTCTGGACGACGACGAGCTCAAGGGACAGACCGCCAAGTTCAAGCAGCGCCTGGAGAAGGGCGAAAGCCTGGACAAGCTCATGCCGGAGGCCTTCGCCACGGTGCGCGAGGTCTCGAAGAGAACGCTGGGGCAGCGGCACTTCGACGTGCAGATCATGGGCGGCGCCGCCCTGCACTGGGGAAACATCGCCGAGATGAAGACGGGCGAGGGCAAGACCCTCGTGGCCACTCTGCCGAGCTACCTCAACGCGCTCGAGGGCAAGGGCGTGCACGTGGTCACCGTCAACGACTACCTCGCGAGCTACCAGAGCGAGCTTATGGGCCGCATCTTCCGTTTCCTGGGGATGAGCGTCGGCTGCATCGTCACCAACCAGAAGCCTCCCGAAAGACGCAGACAGTACGCCGCCGACATCACCTACGGCACCAACAACGAGTTCGGCTTCGACTATCTGCGCGACAACATGGCATGGGACAAAAGCGAGCTCGTCCAGCGCGGCCATCGCTACGCGATCGTCGACGAGGTCGACTCCATCCTCATCGACGAGGCGCGCACGCCTCTGATCATCTCCGGCCCCGCGGAGGGGGACGTGACGCGCTGGTACCGGCAGTTCGCCCGCCTCGTGCCCAAGCTCACCCGCGACGAGGACTACGAGGTCGACGAGAAGAAGAAGACCGTCGGTATCCTTGACCCCGGAATCACCAAGGTCGAGGACTTCCTGGGCATCGACAACCTCTACGAGCCCGGCAATACCGCTCTTATCGGCTATCTGAACAACGCGATCAAGGCCAAGGAGCTCTTCCTGCGCGACCGCGACTACGTCGTCACCCACGGTGAGGTGCTCATCGTCGACGAGCACACCGGACGCATCCTGTCCGGACGCCGCTACAACGAGGGGCTGCACCAGGCGATCGAGGCGAAGGAGGGCGTGGAGGTCCGCCCGGAGAACCAGACCTTCGCGACCATCACGCTGCAGAACTACTTCCGCATGTACGACAAGCTCGCCGGCATGACCGGAACGGCCGAAACCGAGGCCGCGGAGTTCATGGGCACCTACAAGCTCGGCGTTCTGCCCATCCCGACGAACAAGCCGATGATCCGCGAGGACCAGGACGACCTCATCTTCCGGACGAAGAAGGAGAAGCTCGCGGCCATCGTCAAGGACGTGGCGAAGCGCAACGCCAAGGGCCAGCCGGTTCTGCTGGGCACCGCGAGCGTCGAAAGCTCCGAGGTCGTGTCCTCGCTGCTCGACGTCGCCGGCATCCCCCACCAGGTGCTCAACGCGAAGCAGCATGCGCAGGAGGCCGCCGTGGTGGCCGTCGCCGGACGCAAGGGCGCCGTCACCGTGGCGACCAACATGGCCGGCCGCGGCACCGACATCATGCTCGGCGGCAACGTCGAGTTCCTCGCCGACCAGAGGCTCAAGGCGGAGGGATACTCCCCGGACGACACCTCGGAGGAGTACGAGAAGCGCTGGCCGGGAGCCCTGGCCGAGGCCAAGGCCAAGGCCAAGGACGAGCATGAGGAGGTCGTTCGTCTCGGAGGCCTCTATGTCCTCGGCACCGAGCGTCATGAGTCGAGGCGGATCGACAACCAGCTGCGCGGACGTTCTGGACGACAGGGCGACCCCGGCGAATCGCGCTTCTATCTGAGCCTCGAGGACGACCTCATGAGGCTGTTCAACACCCAGCTCGTGGCGCGCGTCATGGCCAAGGGTCTGCCCGAGGGCGAGCCCATCGAATCGAAAAGCGTCTCCAAGGGCGTGCGCAACGCGCAGAAGGCCGTGGAGTCGCGCAACTTCGAGATCCGCAAGAACGTCCTCAAGTACGACGACGTCATGAACAAGCAGCGCAAGGTCATCTACGCCGAGCGTCAGGCCGTGCTCAAGGGCGCCGACATCCATGAGGACATTCTGCGTTTCATCTCCGACACCGTGGACAGCTACGTCCGTGGGGCCAAGAACGGCTCCGACCGGCCGGATCGCTGGGACTGGAAGGGCCTGTTCACGGCCCTCGCGACCGTGTTCCCCGTCGCCGTCGACCCCGATGAGGCCCGCAAGGCCACCCTGGCCGTGAAGAAGAGCGCGAAGGCTCCGGAGACTCTCCACGACATCATCGTCAAGGACGCCACCGAACAGTACGAGGGCTTCGAGGAGAAGGTCGGCGGGGAGGCCCTGCGGCAGCTCGAACGCCGGGTGGTGCTCGCCGTGCTCGACCGCAAATGGCGCGAGCACCTCTATGAGATGGACTACCTCAAGGACGGCATCGGCCTGCGCGGCATGGGCCAGCGCGACCCTCTGGTCGAATACCAGCGCGAGGGCTACCAGATGTACAACTCGATGGTCGAGGCGATCAAGGAGGAGAGCGTCCAGCTGCTCTTCCACATCGACATCGAGCAGGTGGCCCGGACCGAGAACCTGGGCACGGAGACGGACGAGGACGTGGCGGTCGACCAGGCCGAAAAGACCATCGGCCTGCCGTCCGGCGACCATGCCGACGAACCCGTCTCCGCAGAGGCCCCCGAGGACCCCGACGCCACGGACGAGGATGACGACGTCGAACGAGCCGCCGCCGATCGCCGGGACGGTACCGGGGACGACGTGGAGTCCGAGAGTGTCGGCTCCGTGCATGGGGACCGTCCGGCCGGGCCCGTAGGCCCTCAGCCTCTCAGCCACGCCGATGCGAAGCTGCCCGCATCCCGCAGGCCCAAAAGCGAGGAGAGCCACGCTCCATGGACGGACGGACGCACCTTCCCGGGCACGTCCCGCAACGCTCCGTGCCCTTGCGGATCGGGACGCAAATACAAGATGTGCCACGGACAGAACGAGCGCTGACCGGGTCCGTTCGCCGCGACATCGGCCGGTACTACAATGGCCACCGTCGCCGGCGCCGGTGGCAGGAGGGCTAGGGAGGAAACATGGCGGAGATCACGTGGAAGTCGATTCTCACGGAGCTCATCTCGGGACGGCATCTGAGCGCGGAGGAATCTCACTGGTTCGTCAACGACCTGATGGACGGCAACGCCAACCCCGCCGCCGTCGGGGCCGTCCTGGCCACCCAGCAGCAGCTGGGACTGACAAGTCCTGAGGTCTTCGGCGCCGCCAACGCCATGGTCGCCCATGCCGTGCCCCTGCACGTCTCCGGCGAGACGACCGACATCGTGGGCACTGGCGGCGATGGCGCCGCCACCGTGAATCTGTCGACGATGGCCTCCGTGGTCGCCGCATCCGCCGGCGTCAGGATCGTCAAGCACGGCAACCGTGCGGCCTCGAGCAAATGCGGCGCGGCCGACTGCCTCGAGGCTCTCGGTCTTCCCCTCGACCTCTCGCCGGAGGCCGTCGGCCGGATAGGCGACGAGGTCGGCATCACCTTCGCCTTTGCCAAGACCTTCCATCCGGCCATGCGCTTCGTCGGCCCTGTGCGTTCGGCGCTGGGCATCCCCTGCGTCTTCAACGTCCTGGGGCCCCTGACGAACCCCGCCAGGCCGGCCCATGTGGCCATCGGATGCGCGGACAGGCGTCTGAGCCCCATCATGGCCGAGGTGTACGCGAAGCGCGGGCAGACCGGCATGGTGTACACCTCCGCCGAGGGACTCGACGAGATGGCCCCCACCGGTCCGGTGTCCGTCTGGGAGATTCGGGAGGGAAGGGTCGAGGAGACGAGTTTCGACCCGGTCGGGCAGCTCGGGCTCAGGCCCGTCACGGTCGCGGATCTCAAAGGCGCCGAGCCCGCCTACAACGCGACGAAGATGAGGGAGTTCCTCGCGGGGAATGACGTGCCCTACCGCGAGACCGCCCTGCTCAATGCCGCCTCGGCCATCGTCGCTGACGGCGGGCTGCTGCCGGACTCCTCGGCCTCGCTCACGGACCGCTTCTCCGCCGCCTACGTCCTCGCCCAGAAGGAGATTGACTCCGGGCGCGCCGCAGCTCTGCTCGACCGCTGGCTCACGGCGGCCGTCGCCGCGCGCTAATCACAGGGGGAGATTCCCGGATGCCCGTGAGGCCTTCGGGGTCGGATGATCGCCGCTCGGCTGACTTTCGGGGAGTTCGTGCAGAAACGATGGCAGAAGGCCTATGCATGCCCATGCATAGGCCTTCTCTTTTGCGGTGATGTCCGGTGGCGACGGCGGGACTATGCGTCAGGACGCGGGGTCGGTCTCCGTCAGACGCGGGCTCCATCGTCGTCCGGGTCACGGCCTGGAGAGCGACTCTCGCGGCGCATGATGAGAAGACCTGCTCCTCCGATAACCGCCGCGGTGCCGCATATCGTTCCCAAGGCGCCGGCGAGACTCGGCAGAAAGGCCGCGGCGATGACGCCGGCGATGCCCGCCACCAGCAGCACCGCGAAGACGAGCAGGGAGGTCCGTGGTCTGCCGAGGCTCGGATTCGGCGGGGTGAAGTCGTCATCCGGCGCATCGAGGATGCTGGGACCGGTGAAATCCCTCGGTCCGCGGCCGGCCCCGAGATCGTCCGTGAAGCTGCCGTCGTCCAGATCCTTCACCGACAGCAGCGCCTTGCGCTTCTGCCGACGTGCATGGCGCTCGAACCTTTTCGCCGCACGCGATCCGGCGACGTCGCGCAGGTCGTCCTCATGGGAGCGTTCGAACCGGGCCCATTCCTCGTCGGGTTCCTCGGACGGGGAGCCGTCGCCACCACGGTTGCTATTGTTGAGGTCGGTCATGGCTTCACTGTAACGGTGGTGCACGTCAACCCGGCGTGCATCGTGCATGACGGGGGAGGGATCCGGTGCTCTATTGGTTCTTCGTGCGTATGCTGGGCCCGCTGGCGCGATGGCGGATTCATCCGGAGCCCAAGGGGGTGGAGAACATCCCGGCCAGCGGAGGCGCCATCATCGCCGCCAACCATCTCGCCGTCATCGATGATGCGCTGCTTCCACTGACGAGCCCGCGGATGATCCATTTCATGGGCAAGGCCGAGTACTTCGAAGGCCACGGCATCAAGGGCCGCTTCAAGAAATGGTGGTTCACCTCCGTGGGGGTGTTTCCCGTGGATCGCTCCGGCGGTTCCAAATCGCTTGGCGCCCTGCTGCATGCCCGGCGCATCCTTGAGGAGGGACATCTGTTCGGAGTCCATATCGAGGGCACGCGCAGTCCCGACGGACGTCTCTACCGTGGCCATACGGGCGCGGCGCGGCTCGCCTTCGAGACCGGCTGCCCGATCATCCCGGCGGCGATCATCGGCAGCCGTGACCTGCAGAAGCCCGGCCAGGTCCTTCCCTCCCACGGATGCACGCAGGTCATCTACGGGACTCCCATCGAGGTAAAGGGGCGGGACCCCGATTCGGTGACGCATGAGGAGCTGCGCGAGCTCACCGACAGGGTGGTCCGGGCCATCGCGGCCATGAGCGGGCAGGACTACGTCGACGAATACGCGCAGACCGTCAAGAAGAGGCTTGCCCAGCTCAAGGTCGCATCGGGTTCGGCCCGCTGACCGGTTCGCTCGCACGTCCTCGCCGGTCTGCCCTCCTCTCTGGTTCCACGCCGGGATTAGCCCAGGGGGAGTCCGCGTATGCCTGGATTCGCGCGTGACCACTGCCTGCGACGATCCCGCCAGGCTCTGGACGTGCGTCCCCTCGAGCATTCCCGGAGAGAGCGCTACACCACCGTGAGGATGATGACGGTGGCCTTGCCGTTGGTGTCGCGCAGCCTCGTGGCACCCGTGGCGCTCTGCTGCTGCACCAGACCGAGGATGTTCAGCCCCTGCGTCTTGACGCTGAACCCCAGCCCCTCGAGGATGCTTGTGGCGTCGGATGCCGTCTTCCCCACAAGCGACGGGATGACGGCCGTCTCCGGTCCCTTCGAGACGACGACGTCGACGGAGTCGCCCCAGTGCAGCTGGGTGCCCGCGGTCACGGAGGTCGAGACGACCTTGCCCTTGGCCACCGAATCGCTGTACTCCTCGCTGTAGCTTGCCTCGAGCTTCGCGTCGTCGAAGGCGGCCTGCGCGTCGGAGCGGCTTCTTCCCGTGACGTCGGGCATGCTCACCGGCATCGGCCCCTTGGAGAGCACGACGGTGACGGCCGTCGAGTGGGCGACGGTGGTACCCGGGTCGACGCTGATGCTGATGAGCGCGCCTTCGGGAACGTCCAGCGACCATTGGTCGTCGTCCTCGTCGTGGCGGATATTCGTGAATCCGGCGTTCTTCAGGGCGGCGAGGGGCTTCGCCCCATCGGTCGTGGAGGAGTCGAGGATGTCCGCCGGCACCGTGGTCTTACGCACGCCCTTGGAGACGATCACGGTCACACGCGTCCCGTCTCGTCTGCTCACATGCGCGCCGACCGTGGATGGCGTGGTCGAGATCACCCTTCCGCTGGCGACGTCGTCGCTGTAGCCGGTCTTCTCGGCGTAGGGGATTCCCGCCACCTTCAGGGTGCTTCGGTAGGCCTTCCAGTCGACGTCGCGGATGACGCAGGAGGATGAGGAGCCGCAGGACAGCCCCACGGGGCGGGGCATGGTCCAGTAGCTTCCCGGTCCCAGCAGATACCACCAGATTCCGCCTCCGGCCACGATTGCAAGCGTCGCGGCGACAAGAAGAAGCGGAAGGACGAAACGTCGGCCTCCGCCTCTTGTCGCCGTCGGGGAGGAGAGCGCGGCGTCGGGGTGCCGTCCACCGGGTGATGCGAGGGATGACGCCTCGACGGCTTCCTCCGTCTCCACCACCGTGGTCGGTGAGGATGAGGATGTGCTCGGGTCACGCGTGGACCGGACTCTGGGCGGAGTGGTTCGTGTCGTCGTCGCGGCCGTGACGGCCAAGGGTATGGTGCCGTCCGTGGTCGTCTGCAAGGCGGGCGGCGTCGACGGGGCCGCATCAGTGGCGTCGTCCGTGTCATTCACGTTGTTCGTGTCGTTCGTGTTGCCCGTGCCGTGCCCCGCGCGAGCGGATTCCGATGAGGGAGCCTCCGGGACGATTCCAGGGAATGGGGCGGGGAATGGCCTCGTGTCGTGGTCCGGCCGCATATAGGACCATGACTCGGGTGGGAGTCCTGCCGCCATCCCGCGGAGCTCCTCCAGCGCCGCGTCGGCATCGGGCGGACGCAGCGACAGGTCTCGGGCCGTCAGATGCGCCACATAGGTCGACAGGGAGGAGTCGATGCCTGCGCAGACGGAGACCAGAGACGGGACGTCCTCGTGGACATGCCGGAAGACAAGCGTGACGGGATTGTCGGAGACGTAGGGAACGTCTCCGGTGAGCATCTCCCAGGCCATGATTCCCACGGCGTACAAATCGCCCTGCGGAGTGGCCTCGTTACGCTCGATGAGCTCGGGAGCCAGATACGAGGCGGTTCCCAGCAGCATGCCCGTGGAGGACAGGGTCGCCTGGTCGATGGCCTTCGCCAGTCCGAAATCGGTGATCTGGACGCGTCCCCGATCATTGATGAGGATGTTCTCGGGCTTGACGTCCCGATGCACCAGACCCGCCCGATGCGCCGCCGCCAGACCATCAAGCGTTTCGGCGACGATGCGCAGCGTCGAACGCACGTCGAAGACCCCTCGGCGCTCCATCTCGCTGCGGAGCGTGACCCCGTGGACGTACTCCATCACGAGGAACTCGCGCCCCCTCCACTCGCCCGTGTCGTACACCTGCACGATATGCGGGCTGGCAAGGGTTGCGGCGGAGCGCGCCTCCCGATGGAAGCGTGCCACGTATTCGTCCCGATGAGGCCCCTGCGCCAGCTGCGCGTGCATCACCTTGATGGCCACGGACCGGTCGAGACGCTCGTCCATGGCCTGGTACACCGTGGCCATGCCTCCCGAAGCGATACGGCCCGTGATGCGGTACCGTCCGTCGATCAGGCCCTGGTCGGGCTGCGTGATGGCGTCACCCATTCTCCCGTTTGGCCCCCGTATCGACGTCGCTGAAGATTCGCTGACGATGGCATCCGCATCCGCAGGCGACGCCTCGCCGGATGCGGATGCCCGTCGTCCTGTTCGGATGAACGCTCTCCAGTCTATAGGGACCGGGGTCACGCCGACGGATCCCGGTCGAGCATCGGCACGAAGTCCCTGCACTCGTCGAGAAGCATGTCCCTGTCCGCATCGGGCAGGCCCATCCGACCGATCGCCGCGGAGGTCTGGGACCACAAGGATCGGATGCGCGAACGGGAGCGGTCGATGGCTCCGCTCGAACAGAACAGAGTGATGGCGCGGGCGACGTCCGCATCGCTTCGGGTCGGGGACCGGAACATGCGGGTCAGCTCGTCGCGTTCGGAAGGATCCGACCCGGCAAGGGCGTCGGCGAGAAGCACCGTGCGCTTGCCCTCACGGATGTCGCCGCCCACCGGCTTTCCCGTGGAGGCGCTCGACCCGATGACGTCCAGAAGGTCATCCGCCAGCTGGAAGGCGACGCCCAGAGGCTCCCCGACGGCGAGGGACAGATGGACCGCCTCCTGCTCGCTCATCCCGCCGGAGGCCAGGAGCCCCAGTCTCAGGGGAGCGATTGTCGTGTAGCTGGCCGTCTTCCATCGGAAGACATTGAGGGATTCGCGGGTGAGTCGCGGGATGTCGTCCAGCGGGGCGAGTCCGACGGCGAGGTCCAGCACCTGTCCGGCGCCCACGTCGCGCTGCATGCCGAGGAAGGCGTCCATGACGGCCGAGGGATGGGCCAGACCACGGGAGGCGCGCTCGGCCACGTCGATGCTGCAGGTTGCCAGGATGTCGCCGAGCATAAGCCCCAGGCCTCGGCCCATCGCGTCATCGCCCGTCGCGCGGGCCAGGGCACGGTGCGCGCTGGGTCTTCCGCGGCGCAGATCCGATTCGTCGATGATGTCGTCGTGCACCAGGGCCGCCGTCTGGAAGATCTCGATCGCGCAGGCCAGGTCGAGCATCGCCGGCGTCATGCGGTCCGGGCGTTGTCCCTTGCCGTGGAGGCCGGAGTCGACCGTGCAGGCGTATGCGGTCATCGCCAGCCGGGCCCGGAGCCTTTTGCCGCCGCGCGACGAATCCAGCGCCTGCATGACCACCGCGTCGGTCACCTTCGCGTCCCCGCCCGCCACCGGTCGTGCGATGTCCTCCCGATCCGTTCCGGAGGCCGTTCCGCCGGCGGTTCCGGCCAACGCGCCTCGTCGGATCGAGTCCCCGATCAGTGCGACCGTGCGCCGCTCGATGTTCAGGCGGTCGGGAATCGTGCTCATGGCTTCGAGGGTATCCGCACCGTCCTACCGGCGGACAGATCCGGATTCGACCACAGCGCGGACCCGGACCCGGAGGATCGTCCCTCGTCCGGCAACGTCGGGGATGTCGCGGCGACTGTTCGTGACGAGGGCACGACGTGGACGAGGGGGAACCGGATGCTGCTGGACGATGATGGTCACGACATGGGTCGACGCGCGTGCGACGAGGCCGGGGAGGCGCGCGACCGGCTCCTCGGGGGCGGGGGATGTCAGGAGGGGGGAGCGGACGCGGACGATCGCCGTGCCGGTGCGGTACCGGGGTCCTCCGATGTCGACTCCCTGCGCGTGTCTCCCGCGGAAACGTCAGTGGAAGCCGGCGAGGCGGACTCCCCGTGGGCGGATGATGGGATGATGGGAGATCCCTTCGAGAAGAACGCGCTTCGGGGGATGGCCGGGACGTTCAGGGCCGATCGGCTCGAAAGGGGGCCCTGCGTCGTCGACGCCGAATGGGTCGACGGACCCCTCGACCGATGGCTGGATGCCCTCGCCGACGGGTCGGCGCTCGACCCGAGGGACGTCGCCGTCCTGGCCGTGATGATGAGCGAGACCCTTGCTGTGCGTGACGTCCTCATCCTCTCTCTGGTGTGCGGCAGCGAGGACGGACGGGCGTTGAAAGACATGGCGGCGAACCCTCAGCATCCGACGAACGTGCTGCGCATGACGGCGCTGCTGTCGATGTTCTTCGATGATCCGACGCGCTTCCCGGATTCGGTCCGGTGCTCACGTGGCATGGCGATGCTCGAGGACATGGCGTCCCGGGTGCCGACCGACCTGTCGATTCAGCCGCGGGCCGTCATCGCGTACACAAAGTGGTGGATGGACGATCCCCATGCGGCCCGCGACGCCGAGCTCATCCGCAGGGACGACCCCGACTGCACGCTGGCCTCGATCGTGCTCGCGGCCGCCGCTCGCGGGATTCTTCCGGCATGGTGCCGCACCGCGTCGTCGGCAGCGGGGGCGCCGTCCGGGGGTGCGGGAGCGCAGGAGGAGGGCGGCGTGAGCAGGGGCTTTCCCGAGGGCTCGGACCCGACGTCCCGAGGTCCGGAGGATTCGGACGGGACGAAGAAGCCCGCGCGGTGACCCTTGGCGGGGATGTCTGGATGACACGGGGATGCGCGGGGGCGGGAATAATCGTCCCCGGCTCATGGTTGACTCCAATGGTTGTCTGTGTAGCCTGCGGCCGTATGCGTTCCGTGTGCCGGTGGGCGGGCGAGCAATGGGAGGAATCAACTTTGGTCACCAAGGATACGGCGCCGGAATCCGCACAGGTCGAGATCGGCGACGCGGTTCCCCATACGTCCGGGACGCGCGCCACAAAGCGCCCGTCATCGCGTAGGCGTACGGCCGCCTCGGACGGCGCCAAGGACTCTGAGACGTCTTCCACCGAACGCGGCGGGAGGACGAGGTCGTCGAAGCGCATGTCGTCTCAGAAGATTTCCGGCACGGAGACGTCCGAGGAACCTCAGGTGATGACGGAGGGGGAATCGTCGAAGTCCGGGGAATCCTCCCGCTCCTCGCATCGAGGGTCGGCATCCGCGTCGTCGAAGCGCCACGCGTCGCGCACCTCGCACGCCGGTCCCGAGACGCCGAATCCCGAGGAGACGGACCGGCGGGACGCCGACGAGGACGTGGATGCATCGGCCGACGAGGCCGACGGGGAGGAGCTCGTCGGCGCCTCCGGCGCCTCGGATGCGATGGATTCCGAGGATGCCGATGAGGACGATGGGGACGTCGAGACCGAGAACGACGAGGACGCGGTCGAGGATGATGCGGACGACTCCGGGGATTCGGATGATTCCTCCGACGATTCCGACGAGGAGGATGATTCCCGGCGTCCCAAGGGCGCCTTCACCCTGCGCGACGACGACCCGGAACCCACCACGCCCGTGCGGTCGCGTCGCCGCGTCGTCTCGGTCGGCGCCACGGCCGACCCCGTCAAGGACTATCTCAAGCAGATAGGGCGAGTCAGCCTTCTTAACGCCGAGCAGGAGGTGGACCTCTCCGAGCGCATCGAGGCGGGGCTGTACGCCCAGCATCTTCTCGACACCGCGAAGGAGCCCCTCAGTTTCTCCCGCAGGCGCGAGCTCGAATGGGCCGCCGCCGACGGGCGGAAGGCGAAGGACCATCTGCTCGAGGCGAACCTGCGTCTCGTCGTGTCACTCGCCAAGCGCTACACGGGACGCGGCATGCTGTTCCTCGACCTCATCCAGGAGGGGAACCTCGGCCTCATCCGCGCCGTCGAGAAATTCGACTGGAAGAAGGGCTTCAAGTTCTCCACGTACGCCACCTGGTGGATCAGACAGGCGATCACCCGCGCCATGGCCGACCAGGCGCGCACGATTCGCGTGCCCGTTCATATGGTGGAGGTCATCAACAAGCTTTCCCGAGTGCAGCGGCAGATGCTTCAGGATCTCGGCCGCGAGCCCACGCCCGATGAGATCGCCCGCGAACTCGACATGCCGGTCGAGAAGGTCCAGGAGGTGCAGAAGTACGGTCGCGAGCCCATCTCCCTGCACACGCCGCTCGGCGAGGACGGCGATTCGGAGTTCGGCGACCTCATCGAGGACACCGACGCCATCGCCCCGTCCGATGCCGTGGCCTTCTCCCTGCTCCAGGAGCAGTTCCGGCAGGTCCTTGAGACATTGTCGCCTCGTGAGGCCGGCGTTATCAAGATGCGCTACGGCCTCGAGGACGGGCAGCCCAAGACGCTGGACGACATCGGCCGCGTGTACGGCGTCACCCGCGAAAGGATTCGTCAGATCGAATCCAAGACGATGTCGAAGCTTCGGCATCCGTCGCGCTCGCAGACGCTGCGAGACTTCCTCGACCAGTGAACCCGTCGGAGGTGTCCACAAGGAATCGGCACCTCCCGAAAGACGCTTCCACGTCCGGCGCCGCCGCGCGTCGGACGGCTTCCGCATGAAATGAGGGATATCCATGGCTGAACGCTACAGCGCGCGGGACCTCTCGGTGCTTGAGGGACTTGACGCGGTGCGCAAGCGGCCCGGCATGTACATCGGCACCACCGACAGCCAGGGCCTTATGCACTGCCTGTGGGAGATCCTCGACAACTCGGTGGACGAGGCGCTCGCCGGCGCATGCACGCGGATCGTCGTCACCCTCCACGCCGACGGCTCCGTGGAGGTCGCCGACAACGGACGCGGCATCCCCGTCGACGTCGAACCGAAGACGGGCCTCACAGGCGTCGAGGTCGTTCTCACCAAGCTCCATGCCGGCGCCAAGTTCGGCAACTCCTCGTATACGGCCGCCGGAGGTCTGCATGGGGTGGGTTCCTCCGTCGTCAACGCGCTGAGCTCGCGTCTGGACGTCGAGGTGGACCGCGACGGGCGGACGCATCGCATGACCTTCCATCAGGGCCATCCGGGCGTCTACGAGGATGCCGACCCCGCGCATCCCTCGCCGGATTCGTCCTTCCGCCGCACCCGCAAGAACCGTCCCACGCCGCTCGAGGTCGTCGGCAGGGTGCCCGCGACGACCACGGGCACGCGCATCCGCTACTGGGCCGATCCCGAGATCTTCAACGACACCGCGCGCTTCAGCTACGAGCAGCTCATCGCCCGCGTCCGTCAGACGACCTTCCTCGTCCCCGGCCTCACCATCGAGGTCGTGGACGAATCCGTCCCCGAGACGGGCGACGAGGGAAGGGACGAGCTGCGGGAGGTCGATGCCGACTCCGTGGC
>NZ_CAUTOG010000012.1:0-34239 GCF_963540075.1 uncultured Bifidobacterium sp. | reverse complement strand
CCCACGTCATGCAGATGCCACACCATCTTGCCCATGACGGCCTCGAGATGGTCGTAGGCGGTTTTGGGCGAGATATGCAGCCGACGGGACAGCGACTGCCATGACTCGCCGCGGGCGCGGGCGCCGAGGACCTGAATCTGGCGGTCGGTGAGGTCCGGAAGCCTGTCCCGCCTGGCAAGAAGCTCGGCGAGTCCGACCATGGACCTCGGCACGACGGGACGTCCGACGGCCGCCTGGAGGAAGCCGCGGAGATTCTCCTCCAGCGGATCGGACTTCCTCACCAATCCGATGGCGCCTGCGACGAAGCACCGCGCCAGGACGAGAAGACGCCGCTCATCGGTGTACAGACACACCCGGCTGCCCCGCTGAAGGCGATGCACGGCCTCCGGTCCCTGAAGGACGCCCTTGGCAACCGATCCCGTATCGAGCATGAGGTCGAGGACGATGAGGTCGGCCTGGGGCGAGTCCGCCATTTCGCTTTCCACGCTCGCATAGGCGCCGACCACGTCCAGCTGAGGATAGGCGAGGGCGAAGGTCCCCCGGGTCTGGGTCTCGTCGTCGATGACCACGATCCGCGGGCGGTTCGACGCCCCGGAGCGGTGATCCGCCCCGCCGCCGATGTCACCTTTTCGCGAATCATGCGAATCCAGGAGCCTGGCTGTCACCCCTTCACCCTACCTCTTTTCCGCCCGCCCGGACGCGATTCGATCGTGACGCTCGTCCCCTCACCGGGCCGGGACTCGATGTCCACCGTCAGTCCCTCGGCGGCCAGGGGCTCGACGACCTGATGACGCAGGCCGAATCCCGGCGGTACCGTACTGATGTCGAAGCCGACCCCGTCGTCGACGACCGACACCTCCCACCAGGAGCCGTGGTCCTCCGCATGGATGGTGACCTCCGTGGCGTAGGCGTGGAACTCGACGTTGTACAGCACGGTGATCAGCGCCATCTGGACGGCCATGGCCTGATGGAGAGGAAGCATGACATGCCTGCCGAGCAGGTCGTTGACCTCGATCGGAAGCTGGCCGAATCCCGCCGCCGCCTCGTCGACGACCTCGCCCAGGGACCGAGTCCCGGGGCCCGTCGACGCCTCCATCGTCATCGCCTCCCTGAGTCGCGAGGCCTCCCGCGCGGCCTGCACTCGGAGAGGCGCCAGCAGCACGGGCGGGGTGTCGTCGCGGGAGAGCCGGGCAAGAAGGCCGCTGGCGTTATGCATATGGAAGAGGTAGCGATCCAGCCGGAGCTGGCCCGCGAGGCGCACGGCATCGGCATGGGAGCGTTCCACCTGCTCGGCCATGCGCCTGGCGACGTCAAGGATGATGACGGCGGCCACGACGAAGACGAGATAGCTCACCGCGTTCATCACGACGGACAGCACCAATGCGGTGTTCCCGGGAAGCACCACCGCGACGTACAGGCCCGCCACGGCCGCCCCCACGATGAACGCGACGGGTATGGAGACGATCCACGCGGGAAGGGTCGCCACGGTGAGGTCGGCGTTGGCGGGAGCCCAGACGTTCCAGTCGCCTATCTGGGCGTCTCGGGGCAGGCGAATCCCCAGGACGACGAGGGACGACACCGCGACGAGGAGATCGGCGGCCCCCAGAGGCACGGGAACCCGATACGTCCCCTTCGACAGGACCCACCAGCAGATGGACCCGGCGGAGACGATGGCGAG
This sequence comes from uncultured Bifidobacterium sp., assembly GCF_963540075.1. Lineage (GTDB taxonomy): Bacteria > Actinomycetota > Actinomycetes > Actinomycetales > Bifidobacteriaceae > Bifidobacterium. Next base: position 32,561 of record NZ_CAUTOG010000012.1, on the reverse strand, counting down.
CGCCGTGAGCATCCACACGTCCCAGCTCACGTCATCGCGCCGCGACAGGGACACGCAGCACAGGACGAGCTGAATGACGAGTCCGGCGTGGAACACGCCCAGCATGGTCCCCAGGGGGCGTTCGATGACGAGCCGGGCGCCGACGGTTCCGTTGACCCCCTGCAGCGGTCCGCTCGGGCCGGTCTCCCTGTCCTTCCGGACCATCATGCCTCTTCCCCGTCATGACCTTCCGGAGACGCCGGCGGAATCGACGGCACGCCGGTCGCGACCATCCCCCGCATGGCGGGATCCCCCTTCGAGACACCGGCGCGCCCGAGAAGCTCCTCGCGGAGACGCCTGCGATCCTCAAGCGCCTGATCCACGGCATGGCGCAGGACCTGCAGGCTCTCGTCGTCCGCCTCATGGGCCGCGAGTCGGGCGCCAAGGGAATCCAGCGCGTCATGGTGTGAGAGAAGCTCCGACACACGCCAGTGCTCGGTGAGGATGTCCCGGGTGCGTGCGGGAGCATGGATCATCTCCCGGACGGCGCCCGCAGGATGGGCGTCCGCGAAGCGTGAGACGAGCGAGGCCAGCAGGGGCATGAGCAGAACCGTGACGGCCCCCGCCGCCACGAGCGTGGAGGCCGTGGAGCGTCGCATGGCCCCCGAGGAGACGGCCACGGAGGTGACGGCGACGATAAGGGGAAGGGCCGTGGCGCAGTACAGGGACACGACGGCGCGGTGATGGGAGGACATGGGGCTGCGTCGGTCAAGGGACATGGCGGCGAACACGGGAAGCGACCGCACGAGCAGCAGCAGAAGGATGAATCCGACGAACAGCGCGGGGTCGGCGAGGACGGCGGTCACGTCGATCGCCGCTCCCGAGACCACGAAGAACACGGGGATGAGGAAACCATAGGCCGTACCATCAAGCTTGGCGTCCAGGGAATCCGATCCACGGGGAAGGATCATGCGCAGCACGAAGCCCGCGGCGAAGGCTCCGAGGACGAGATCGAGGCCGAACAGCGCCGAGCAGGTGACGAGCAGCAGCATGATGAGCACCGTCAGACGCATCAGCGTCTGGGCGGAGGTGTCGGCGGTGTCCGAGACGAAGCGGAAAAGCCACCCGCCCGCGCGTCTCGCCGCCACGGGAAGAGCGGCGACGAGCAGGCAGACCCCGACGAAAAGGACGAGGACGACGATGGTCTGCCATTGGGAGCGCGTCGACAGCAGCAGGGCCATGGCGAGGATGGGGAACAGCTCTCCCCAGGTGCCGTAGGAGACCACCGCATCGCCGACGGCCGTGCCTTCGAGGTCGCGTTCCTTGAGAATGGGCATCAGGGTGCCGAGGGCGGTCGTCGTCAGGCAGATGGCCGCCGCCGCGCCGTTCATGCCGTGCTCGGCGAAGAAGGGCAGAAGGATGACGGCCAGCCAGGACAAGGCGAAGGAGACGACCCAGGTGATCGCCCCGACCCTTCCCTGATGCCCCCGCAGGACGGAGGGATCGATCTCGTATCCGGCGATGAGGAAGAGGAAGGCCAGTCCCAGTTCGGAGACGAGCTCCACCGAGGTGGTCGGATGGATGACGTCCAGACCATGGGGACCCAATGCGGCACCCGCGACAAGCAGCAGCACCGTCTGAGGCACCACCTGCCCAGGGATGAGCCGGGCGAGAATGGGGCAGAGGACCGCCACCAGCATGATGACGGTCAAGGAGACAAGATCCTGTGTCATGCCGCCCATGTTATCCGCTCCATCCCGCCCGCCCGCCGCAGTCCCCGCCGACGAACACGTTCCCCAGGCAGGGGCCTCCAGCATCCGGTCTCGGTGCCCTCCCCGGTCCGGGCCCTTCCTATACTGCAAGCACGGCACGCCGGGAGAGGGAAGCCCTTGGCCCTTCCCGGCCCCATGTCCGTTCGGAGCCCACGCGGCGGGCATCCGATGCTTCGAGGGAAAGGAACGGCTCATATGACGGATGGGATGCGGAGCATGCAGAGGACGGGGACCACGACGTCGGACCAGACGGATTTCCTGAAACACCTCTTCGTCCCCATCTACATGCCCGCCATCCTGTTCGCCACCGGAGAGGGCGCCCTCATTCCCGTGGTCCCGCTCACCGCGAAGGCCCTCGGATCCGGGCTTGCGGGGGCCGGTCTCATCTCGGGACTGCTGATGATCGGCGTGGTCATCGGCGACATCCCGAGCGGATTCGCCGTGGCGCGGTGGGGCGAGACCTTCGCCATGCGGCTGGCGGCGGTCGTCGCCGCCGTCTCGGCCGTCGCCTGCTGGTTCGCTCCCAATCCGGGCGTTCTCGCAGCCGGGGTCCTGCTCATCGGCATCGCCTCCGCGACCTTCAACCTCGCCCGCCACTCCTTCCTCACGGCCTGGACCCCCTGGTGGTATCGCGCACGGGCCATGTCGCTGCTCGGCGGAACCACGAGGGTCGGCTACTTCGTCGGGCCGTTCCTCGCCTCGCCCGTCATAGCTCTGGTGGGGTCGCGCAGCGTGTACTGGATCCATGTCGCGGCATGCGTGGCGGTCCTCGTCCTGCTCCAGGTGACGCCGGACCCGGAGAAGACCCTGGCGGCCAACCTCGCCGCCGCGCGGTCCGACCACGGGCTGGGGCCCCGGGACGAGAGCTCTCCGCGACGCGCGCAGGCCCCCGCCACGAACCCCGGCGACACGCCGGCAACACCAACAGAAGCGACGAAGCGCCGCCGCCTTCCCGTGTTCGCCTACTTCCGAATCCTCATCCGCCTGGGGACGGCCGCGGGCATCCTCCAGATGCTCCGCGCCTCCCGCCAGGTGATCCTGCCCCTATGGGGCGTCCAGCTCGACATCCCCGAATCGCGCATCGCGCTCATCATGGGCGTCGCCGGCGCCGTCGACCTGTCGCTTTTCTACACCTCGGGACAGGTCATGGACCGCTTCGGACGGCGATGGGTCGCCGTCCCGGTGCTCATCGGCCTCAGCGCCGCCCATCTGCTGCTTCCTCTGGCCGGCATGGAATGGTCCTACGTGGCGGCGGCCATCCTCATGTCCCTCGCCAACGGCATGGGCAGCGGCATCGTCATGACGCTGGGCTCCGATCTCGCCTCCCGCTACGCCGCCGAGGACACCCCGGGGTTCCTGGGAGGCTGGAGAACCTTCACGGACACCGGCTCCGCACTGGGGCCGCTGGCCATCTCAGGGATGACCGCCCTGACGGGACTGTGGTCCGCGGCGGTTCTCATCGGCGTCTGCGGCCTCGCCGGGGCCGTCCTCATGCTGCGATTCATTCCCAGGCTTGTGGGGAGATAGGACCCGGGTGTCCCCGCGGCCAGGTCGTGCGCGGGAATGACCGAGATAACGGTCCACGGACCTTCTCGGTCCAGCACCGTCGCGGCGACGACGATCGCCACCACGCCCGTGACCGCAGATCGCGAAAAGCCGCGTGAAGATGGCATCCTCCGGAACCGGACGGTCGTTGGACGACACCGAAAAACATACCGCTTTTCTGGCATGAAAAAACCGGAAACCGTTGATATTCCAACGATTCCCGGTCCCTTGTGGAGCTAGGGGGATTCGAACCCCCGACCCTCTCCATGCCATGGAGATGCGCTACCAGCTGCGCCATAGCCCCGAACATTCGGCCTTTTTGGGCCTTTCACAGGCTACAACAGCTCATTGCGGGCGGCAAACCGGCGTGTCGATGGGTATCAGAGCGCCGGAACTCGAGCTTCGAAAGAACCTCTACAAGGTACGGGTCCGGGTCTGAGTCCTAGTCATTCGCCGAGCCCGTGGTTGACGTGGCCGTCGGCGACGACCCCGTCGTCTGCCCCTCCGAGGCGGAGGACGAAGCGGAGGACGAAGGCGAGGACGAGGATGACGCTGACGAGGATGACGACGCCGATGACGATGCCGACGGCGATGACGACGAGGACTGGCCATCCGAGCCGGTCCCCTCGTCAGTGGAGGAGGATGAGGCGGATGCCGAGGAAGACACGGAAGGCGCCGACGACGCGGACTCCTGAGACGTCGGCGACGACTCCTCGGATGCCGAGGAGGACGGGGAGGGCGTCCCGCTCGGCGTGGACTGCGACCCATCCGACGGCGTCTCGCTCCGGGAGGAGTTCACCATGTCTCTGACCACGGAATCCGTCCCGCGTCCCCGGGTAACGAGCAGTACGACGCCCGCCGACAGTAGCGTGGCGACCAGGGCGCTGACCACGGCGACGACGACCGCCGTGCGCCGTGTGCGTGCCGCTCGCGATCGCGATCGCGTCGACGTGCTCTTCGACCGGCCCGACGAGGACCCACGGATGACGCGGGCCTTGGAGGACCCTACCGCGGCATCAGCGGCACTGGATGCCATGATTCGGGAGTCCGAAGCTTCGGCGTCATCAGACGTCGGCGCGTCGGCGCAGGACCCGCCCTCCGATTCGGCCGGCTCCACCACGGACGCCGCAGTGCGCTCGTTGCCCTCAATGGCACTTTTCGCAGACAGAGCATCCAACCGAGTCGTCGACCCAACGACATCCTCGGTCCTCGCCGGGTCGAGACCCACACCGTCGACCGTGCCACTGCTCACGACCCGAGGGCCCGCGACGGATGACCCCGATGGCGCGTCCGCTCGGATCCCGTCGCCCGCCGCTTCGCGCCGTCCCGGCTCGACCCCTCGCGATCCCGACCCATCGGACGAGACTCTGGACCTCACGCCATCATCGCCCGTGTCCCCGCCATCGGACGGCGAGGCGTCATGGAGCTTTCTCGACGATTCCTTGAGGACGTTCTGGTAGATCTGCGAGGCGACGGCGGAGACGATGGACCCGACCGCCACGCCGATCACCGATCCGGCGATGCCGATGTGAGCCGCGAGCACGAAGGACGTGACCGCCGCCAGCGAACCGGCGAGAATCTGCGTCCACGACATGCCCCGAAAGAACTTCCACACAGGATGAAGCCTAGTCGACGCGGACCCGGGAATCCTGAACACTCCGAGGACGTCCCCCGAACTCTTTCATGACGACGGCCGAAATCCCCGAATCGTCAGGGCACGACAGGGATGAGACCCGGTTGAGGTCATCGACGCGGCCACATCCGCGACCATCCGCGGCGACAGGGCTGCGACGCCCCTACCGCAGACCATGGGGAATCCGCCAACGGCCTGGCCGACGCCGGTCGCGTCTCCATTCCACCGAGGCCATGAGCATGGAGGCGAAGATGAGCGCGAATCCGACCAGGGACGTCCAGCCCATGCCCTCCCCCCAGAAGATCGCCGAGAAGAGCACGGAGAACAGGCTTTCGCTGCACATGATGATCGAGGCGCTGGCCGTCGGCACATGGGCGAGCCCGATGTTCTGCATGATCTGCGCGAGCGTGGTCGCGCCGAGCAGCAGATAAAGGAAGCCTCCGACGACTCCCGGCGACAGCCACCGCATGGCTGGCCCCTCCTCCGTGGCCAGCGCCCCGGCGAGGAACAGCACGGAGCCGACGGCGAACTGGACGAAGGTCATGGCGATGGGGTTGAAGCGCCGCGTGTAGACGCCCAGGGCGACGAGGTTGAGAGAGAAGAACAGCGCACAGGACAGCGTCAGCCAGTCGCCCCGCGACAGCTGCAGCGAGGCCGAGCTGGGCCGGAGGGCGACGAAGCCCACGCCGGCGAGACACACCACCGCCGCGACGACATGCACGGATCGCGGCGACCGCCGCGTGACGGCCCACAGGACGAAGGGCGTGAGCACGCAGTACGCCGAGGACAGGAAGGAGCTGCGCCCCGGGTCCACGGTGAGAAGCCCCTCGGTCTGGGTGACCATCGAGGCGTAGTAGGTGATTCCGACGACGAGGGCGGGAACGATGATGTCGCGGTGCATGGCCCGCAGGATGCTGCGATGGAAGAGCGCAAGCATGACGAGGCAGGATCCGGACAGGCGCAGGAACATGAGCCACTGAGGAGGGACGGTCTCGAGGACGAACTTGGCGACGACGTAGCTTCCGCCCCACAGCGCGGCGCAGGCGACGAGCATCGCCTTGGCCAGGTTCGGAGGGAAGGATCGCGACATGCGGCTTCCGACATCCGCGAGGCGACTTCTCACGGAGCCGATTCCTCCACCATCCGGGGAAATCATTCACCCTCCCGACGCGCGGACGCGCAGACCTCCCGACCCATCCGACGCCGCTTCCGGCGCATCGCCGGGGATCAGGTCACCGGCTGCTGCCAGCCTATCCTGCGCCCGCGGCGAACACGCGAACGCCGGCGTGTGGAGACCAGACGGGCGTGCACGGCGCTCGCATGCGAGAACGGATGGCATCGGAATTGGTGAGGTATGTCACACCGTCCGCCCGAAGGCCCGTCCGGCGATAATCTTGAGTCGTCGGTCGCACTCACAAGGGAAAGGACCCCGATATGGCAACGCTCACACCGGAGATGAAGGAATTCATCGCGAACAACCTCGCCTGGATCACCACGATCAGCAAGGACGGCGAGCTCAACATCGGTCCGAAGATGTCGATGTTCGTGCTCGACGACAGCCATCTCGCCTACCACGAGCGCACCGCCGGGCAGCACTACCGCAATCTCGAGGCCGGCAGCCCGCTTGTCGTCGCCTATGCGAACCTCGCCCAGAAGAAGGGCTATCGCTTCCGCGGCAACGTCGTGCTGCACAAGGACGACGCCGTCTACGACGCGCAGGTGAAGGTCGCCGAGGAGAAGGGGACCAAGAAGCCCGCCGTCGTTCCGGTGCTCGAGATCACCGAGATCGACGACCTGTCCGCCGGCGCCAAGGCCGGAACGACCATCGCCAAGGGCTGACGGGACTTCCCATCCCTCCGGTCGACGGGCGGGGCTCCTCAGGGGCCCCGCCCGTCATGTTCCGCGGTCCGCGGACGGCGAAGGTTCTCCCGAAGCGGAACCGGTCCCTCGCATCCTTCTTCGGCGCCACGATGGAGGCGTCCGGCCCATGAGGTCCGGAGGCACACGTCACAATCCCAGCCCAGGAGGACTCATGACCACATCAGCCACGCACGGCTCCGCATCCGATTCCCTGAAGGCCGCCCGCTCGGCGAGCCTGCGCTTCGCCGACGGATCGTCCACCGGCATCCTTCCCCTCGTCCTCGGCGGCAACACCTTCGGATGGACGAGCTCCGAAAAGGACAGCCGGGCCGTCCTCGACGCCTTCGCCGACGCGGGAGGCACGCTCATCGACACGGCGGACATGTACTCCTCATGGGCGCCCGGCCATTCCGGCGGGGAGTCGGAGATCATCCTCGGCCGCTGGCTGGCGACCTCAGGAAGACGCGACCGGGTGCTCGTCGCGACGAAGGTGAGCGAGCACCCCCAGTACAAGGGCCTGTCCGCAGGAACGGTGGCCGCCGCCGCCGACGAGTCGCTTCTGCGTCTGGGAACCGACAGGATCGATCTGTACTACGCGCATTTCGACGACCCCTCGACGCCTCTGGAGGAGACGGCCGCGGCCTTCGACGCGCTGGTGAAGGCCGGCAAGGTCCGTGCCATCGGACTGTCGAACTACTCCGCGGACCGCATCGCCGAATGGTTCCGCATCGCCCGGGAGAACGATCTGTCGCTTCCGGTCGCCCTCGAGCCGCACTACAACCTTGTGCACAGGCATGACTTCGAATCCGCGCTGCGGGAGGTCGCCCGTCGGGAGGACCTCGCCGTCTTCCCCTATTTCTCGCTTGCGGCGGGCTTCCTCACCGGCAAGTATCGTTCGGCACGGGACGCCGAGGGCGTTGACAGGGCCGGGATGGTGTCGGGCTTCCTGACGCCCGAGGGCTTCGGCGTGGTGGACGCTCTGGACGCCGTGGCCGGCCGACACGGGGTCTCCCCCGCCACCGCGGCCCTGGCCTGGCTGCGGTCGCGTCCGGACGTCGCCGCACCCATCGCCTCCGCCCGCGTCCCCGGCCAGCTTCCCGCCCTTCTGGAGTCGGCCACCCTCACCCTCGACGAGGAGGACGTCGCCGCGCTGAACCGAGCATCGCAGCCCTACGCCTGATCATCGGGCGTCCCGACCACAGGCTCCGTCGAACGCTCAGCCCTGCGGACCGATGGCCAGAATCGTGTGACCCGCCTCCCCGATTCTGGCCCAGGGGGCGGGGTCCAGACCGAGCTCCACCCGCAGAGAGCGCCGCGAAACGCTCCCGGCGCTCAGATGCTCCTCGGATTCCAGGCTGTCATACGCGTAGCGGCGATTATCGACGCTCACCGGGGCGGTCACGGCCCGCGTCAGCCAGGGCCTGTCGCGACGCATCCGCACAAGGGCACGGTACAGCCCAAGCATGCGTTCGGAGTCGGGGGACGCGCCCATCGACGCCGAATCGTCGGGGAATGCGGGTCTTATGGCGTCGTCGCCGCCGAAGCGATCCTCCTTGACGCCCGTCATGGCGTATTCGTCGCCGTAGTACACCGAGGGCACGCCGCCGACGGTGAACAGGACGACCGCCGCGAGCTCGGCCATCCTCTCCCCCACGCGGCTGGCGATCCGGGTGACGTCATGGTTGCCGATGAAGGTCTGGGGCACGAACGAGCCGAGGAAGGCGTCATGACGTTTCAGGCACCAGTCCAGTTCGTAGAAGTTCGCGGATTCCAGGCTGCTCCACACCGCCTTCCACATCTCGTACTGGGTGACGGAGTCCATGCCCGAGACGTCCACGATGCCCGCATAGTCGCCATGGATGACCTCCCCGAGGAACCAGGAGTCGGGGAAATCCTCACGGACCGGCGGAATGACACGGCTCCAGAAGGCGGGCGCGACGGCGTACGCCGCGTCAAGGCGCCAGGCGTCCGCCCCGCGCCGCATCCAGTGCTCCATGACGTCATGCACCAGCGAAGCGACGGCGGGCGAATCGTGGTCAAGCTCCGGCAGGTCGGCATGACCCTCGAACATCGGATAGTCGACGCCTCCGTCGTCGCGGCGCCGCATGCGGAACAGGCCGTCGCCGGATCCGTTCCCCTCGCGGCAGCGTTCCAGGGCCCGAAGGAACAGCGGATGACGTGAGCCGACGTGGTTGAACACGCCGTCAAGCATCAGACGGATGCCATGGGCATGGCAGGAGCGCACCAGGGCGTCGAAGTCGTCGTCATCGCCCAGACGGGAATCGATGGAGAAATGGTCGACCGTGTCGTAGCCGTGGCTCGTCGAGGAGAAGATGGGTCCGAGCAGCAGTCCGGTGAATCCCATATCGGTCATATGGTCCAGCCAGGGAATCAGACGCCGCAGACGATGGGCGGGGGCCCGCTGCGCGTCCGTATCGGGTCGTATGGGAGCCCCGGTGAATCCCAGGGGATACACCTGCCACCAGATGACGTCCTTCACATCCACCGTCCCGTTCATCCCCTCATGCGCAGGAAGGGATTCCTCCACGATGGAGGATGGTCCTGTGCCATCAACGATCGGACCCTCGACGATTGGCTCATCCATGGGCATCCGTCCTTACCGCCGTCAGGCTGCGAACAGCCTAGCACGGCCGTCACGGGAACCCATCCCCGACGGGGGCGGCCGTCCCTCCGCGAAGACGACCGGCCGGTGTCCCTGAGGAACATCCGGCCGGACATCGCATGAAGCCGTCGCCACGAAAGTTCGGGCTTCCGGACTCAGAGGGAAATTCTGGAACCTCCAAGGATCCCCGCGCGTCTACTCCTCTCTCAGGGCCTGTCGCGCCTTGCCTTTCGCCTTCGTCGAATCCCTGTCGGCCTTCGCCTTGGCGACCTTCGCATCGGCCTTGGCCCCATCGAAAGCGTCGGACGCCTTCTCCGCCGCGTCGGCCGCCTTCTCGCGGATGTGTCGTGCCACGCTGCCGGCGACGTCGCCGGCATCACTGATGATGTCCATGGACCCTCCTTCGGGTCGAACGCCCCGGGAGGCGTCACCGCCGGCATCCTGGTCCCGGGGACTTCCGTCTGAATGAAAAGGATGACCGGCCTGAACCGTGCAGGAGGCGCAGAGACCGTTCCCGTGCACGCGGGAGCAGATCCGCCGTCATCGCCGTTCGCCGGCGATTCCCCGAGCGTATCAGGCGCGCGCCGGCCCTCCCTGCGCGATGCATCCCGTTCATCGCCGGGCTGAATCCCGACGGACGCGATTCGGATATCCCTCCGCAGACGTCTCATCGTGGGGGCGGCCGCCGGAAACGATGAGGGAAGGGCGAGAAGGGCTTCACGCTCATCGAGCTGCTCGTCGTCGGAGATCAGTCCTCGAAGGGATGCTCCCAGCATGGGGTGTCGGCGAGCGCCGGGCCGTGGTTGTAGTCCATCAGCCTCCAGCGCAGAGGCTCCTCAGGCAGGTCGAGCGGCGCCAGCCGCGCCCAATGGGCGTTGCGCATGGACGGCAGCGACGCCATGCCGGGATCGAGGCGTGCGAGTCCCAGCAGCGTCTGGAGGGTCTGGGCGATCCAGGCGCCATGGGAGAACACGACCAGCACGTCGCCGTCCCCTCCCTTCGCCGACCAGTCGGCCAGAGCCCTCACGCCGCGCTCGCCGACAGCGGATTTGGGTTCGGCGCCATGCCGAAGCTCCCCGCCGCGGAATTCGGCCCACAGGCGAAAGTCCTCGGGAAAGCGCTGACGTAGCTGGTCGACGGGCATGCCCTCCCATTCCCCGAAGCCCCGTTCCCTGACGCGAGGGTCAGGATGGACGTCCACGTCCAACGGATCGGCGAAGGCGTGCGCGGTGCTCTCGGCACGTCCCAGGTCGGAGCAGACCACGAGCGGGCGCAGCGGCGAGGATTCGCGGAAGGCCGCGCCCCGTACGTAAAGTTCCCTGAGGGCCTCGCCGGTGCGCTGCGCCTGCCAGGCGCCCACCTCGTCAAGGGGGATGTCGATCTGCCCCTGCAGACGTCCGGCCGCATTGTAGGCGGTGCGCCCATGCCTCACCAGGATGATGGCGCGCACATGCGTCTTCCGCGGCTCAGTCATCGAGGGCCTTCGTCGCGCCGTCGACCGCGGTGGCATCGAACGCGGAGGCGTCCCGGCACCCATCGCCGCCATCATCGACGGATGCATCCGGGGTGCCCTCGCCCGCACCGCCGGCATCCGACGCCCTCACCGGATCCGCCAGACCGAGCCCGATCTCGGGGCAGTCCCCCCAGAGACGTTCGAGTCCGTAGAAGTCACGCACGTCGCGCAGCATGACATGGATGATGACGTCGCCGTAGTCGAGCAGCACCCAGCGTCCCTGGTCGCGCCCCTCCACGTCACGAGGCTCACGGCGACCGCCGTGAAGATTGAGGTCCTTGGCGATCTCGTCGGCGATGGCCAGGGTCTGGCGCTCATTGGAGGACGAGACGATGAGCATGGCATCGCAGATCGCCATGGGCACGGAGACGTCGTAGGCGAGAGGATCCTCCGCCTTCATCCTGTCCGCGGCCCCAGCGGCGATGCGCACGACGTCGATGGATTCCTGCTGCGCGGTCATCTCGGCATCACTCCCATTCAGCGTTCCCAGGCGGGCTTCCAGCCCTCGACGACATGCTGCGTGTTCTCGGAATACACCATCGAGCCGTCGGGCACGTCATGCCGGACGACGGAGCCGGCGCCTGTGGTCACCCCGTCCCCGACCTCCACGGGCGCCACGAAGAGGTTCCCCGCGCCCACATGGACACCAGAGCCGATGCGGGTGTGGTTCTTGTGGACGCCGTCGTAGTTGGCGGTGATGGTGCCTCCGCCGACGTTCGTGTGCTCGCCGAGGTCGGCGTCGCCGACGTAGCTCAGATGGGGCACCTTGGTGTCGTCGCCGATATGAGCCTTCTTCATCTCGACGAACGCTCCGGCCTTGCTCCCCCGTCCCAGCTCGTTGCCGGGACGCAGATAGGTCCAGGGGCCGATGGTGGCCTCGGGGCCGACATGCGTGCCCTGCACGCGCGAACGCTCGACCGTGGCGCCCTCGTCGACGACCGCGTCGATAAGCGTGGTGTAGGGTCCCACGACGGCGTCGCGCGCCACGACGGTGCCTCCCTGCAGGAAGCAGCCGGGCAGCACGGTGACGTCCTGGGCGAGCCTCACCTCGTCGTCGATCCACGTGGTGTCCGGATCGGGTATCGTCACGCCCTCGCGCATCCAGCGCTCGCACACGCGCCTGTTGTGGGCCCGTGCGAGAGCGGACAGCTGCACGCGGTCGTTCACGCCTTCGACGGCGAGCGGGTCCGAGGCGGCGACGGCTCCCACCGGTCCCAGGGACGCCGCGGACTCAAGGGCGTCGGTGAGATAGAACTCCCCCTGGGCGTTGCGCGAGTCCAGGCCGGCGACGGCCCGGCGCAGGACCGAGGCGTCGAAGACGTACACGGAGGTGTTCACCTCGTGGACGGCGAGCTCGCTGCCGTTGGCGTCCTTCTGCTCGACGATGCGCAGCACGCGCCCGTCGGCGCGCCGGATGATGCGCCCGTAGCCGGTGGGGTCGTCGAGGACGGTGGTGAGCACCGTGGCGACGTCGTCGCCGGATTCGTGGAACTCCAGGAGCCGCGAAAGCGTCCCGGCATCCAGCAGCGGCATGTCGGATGCCGCGATGAGCACCGGGCCGTCAAGAGGGCCATCGGCGTCAAGCTGGCGGATGGCGCATTGCACGGCGCGTCCCGTGCCAGGCACGTCGTCCTGACGGACGATCACGGCCTGCGGTTCGGAGTCGAGGGCGGCCCGGGCGACGAGGTCGGCCTGGTGACGCACGACGACCGCAGTGCGAGCGGGACGGAGTCCACGCACGGCCGACAGGACGCGGGAGAGGAAGGTCCTCCCCGCAAGCGTGTGCAGGACCTTCGGACGCGACGAGCGCATGCGGGTGCCCTCTCCTGCGGCGAGGACGATAGCGGCGGACAGGACCATGACGGTCGGTCTCCCCTCTGGGGACGCGGCACCGGCCGTTCCCCGGTCGCGGACCGGACCGTCCGGCCTGCTGTGGTTCCCCCACCTGGATTCGAACCAAGACAAAGGGTTCCAAAGACCCGTGTGCTGCCATTACACCATGGGGGATCGGCGGGATCGCTTCCGCCAAGCTGTCATTATGCCATAGGGGGCATGACCCCGACGGCGTCCATACGCGGTTCAGGCGAAGAGGAAGCCCTGCCCGTGATGCTCGGGGTAGGAGTCGAAGAGCTCGGCCACGGACCCGTCCTCGAACACCGCCTTGATCGCGCTGGCGAGCAGAGGGGCGATGGACAGCACCGTGAGCCCGTTCCAGCGCTTCTCCGGACCGATCGGCACCGTGTCGGTCAGCACGATCTCCCGGGCGCCGCAGTTCTTCAGCCGGTCGACCGCGGGCCCGGACAGCACGCCATGGGTGGCGACCACGGTGACGGACCGGGCGCCGGCCTCCTCAAGCACGCCGCACGCGCCGGCGATGGTGCCGGCAGTGTCGATGAGGTCGTCGACGAGCACGCAGTCACGTCCCCTGACGTCCCCCACCACGCGGTTGGAGACGGCCATGTTGGGCCGGGTGATGTCCCGCGTCTTGTGGATGAAGGCGAGGGGACCGCCGCCGAGGCGCTGCGCCCACTGCTCGGCGACGCGGATGCGTCCGGCGTCCGGCGAGACGACGATGACATTGTCCAGCTCGTCCGAGAAGCGGTCGCGGATGTAGTCGACGAGCACCGGCATGGCGATGAGGTGGTCCACCGGCCCGTCGAAGAAGCCCTGGGACTGGGCCGCGTGCAGGTCGACGCTCATGATCCGGTCGGCGCCGGCCGTGCGCAGGAGATCGAAGACCAGACGGCAGGAGATGGGCTCGCGGCCGCGATGCTTCTTGTCCTGGCGGGAGTACCCGAGCAGCGGGCAGACGGCGGTGATGGACCGGGCCGAGGCGCGCTTGAGCGCGTCGATCATGATGAGCTGCTCCATGATGGACTTGTTCACGGGGTCGCAGTGGCTCTGGAGGACGAACACGTCCGCGCCTCGGACGGATTCGGTGTAGCGCACGTACATCTCGCCGTTCGCGAAGTCATACGCCGTCGTCTCCAGGACGTCGATGCCGAGCTGCCCGGCGACGTCGGCCGCCAGCCGCGGATGGGCCCTTCCGGTGACGAGTATGAGATTCTTATCAGGCTTTCCCTCGAGGATTGCGCTCACCGTGTCTCCATACGTTGGTCATTGACGCTGACCGGACCCATCGTAGTCAGCCGCGGCGACGGTGCCGACACGGCTCGTATCCGGCACCGAAGCGCCCGTTCACCGGTACAGGCCGTGCTTGGCGATGTACTGGACGACGCCGTCCGGGACGAGGTACCACACCGGTTCGCCCTGCGAGGCCCGGCGGCGCACGTCGGTGGAGGAGATGGCCAGGGCGGGGATCTCCAGGGTGTCGACTCGCCCGGCCGGCAGCCTCACGCCTTCCGGACTCGAGTAGCCGGGACGCGTGACGGCGACGAAGCGCGCCAGGGACCACATGCCGTCGGCGTCCTTCCACCGCATGATCTCGGCCACGGCGTCGGCGCCGGTGATGAAGAAGAGGTCGGCGTCGGGATGCAGAGCTCGCATGTCCCGAAGCGTGTCGATGGTGTAGGTGACGCCAGGGCGGTCGATGTCGACCCGTGACACGGTGAACTTGGGGTTCGAGGCCGTGGCGATGACCGTCATGAGATAGCGGTCCTCGGCGTTGGTGACCCTCTTGTCGAGCTTGAAGACCGGACGCCCGGTGGGAACGAAGACGACCTCGTCGAGGTCGTACACCCAGGCGACCTCGGAGGCCGCGACGAGATGCCCGTTATGGATGGGGTCGAAGGTGCCGCCCATAATGCCGATCCGCGGCCGGGCATGCCAGTGTCCTCTCGCCGAGCGTCTCCCCCTTCCGGCGTCACCAGCCTCCAGGGACAGCTCGGACATGCGCCGGGCGGAGCCCGCGGGGATGACGAGGGGCGATGGGTCGGCCTCGCCTCTCATCGGATCGGCGGAGGATGCCGCATCGGCGAGACCCGGCGGGTCTGCGGAATCAGTTCTCCCCCCCGGGCGTGATCCGAGCTCCGCGGCCGTTTCCACGGCCTCATGCATGCGAATGGCCATCACCATCGGTCGCCGTCCGCGGCGGAAGGATCCGGTCCCTCCTCGGCTCCGTCCCTCCCGTGTCCCTGCCCCCCGGTCTCCCTCTGCGCGTCGGAATCCCGGACGTCACGGCCATGGGATCTCGCATCGGCGTCATGGACGTCGCGTTCGAGACGACGTGCCGCGGAATCCGTCTCGTCGGCGTCGATGCGGCCCATGGCCTCGTCCCATTCACCCTGCACGAAGCGCCGGATCTCGGCGAAGGTCGGAAGCTCGAAGGACGGCTGATAGATGCGCCGAATCCCCGCGACCTGGTCGGTGATGCGGATGAGGGTGTCGGCCATGCCTGGAAGGTCGCCCTCATGCTCCATGTTGCGGAAGGTCGCGATATGCCTCTCCATGGCCTCGAGCAGCTCGCCGCGTCGGGCGTCGGAGTCCTCGGGGGGATCCCGGACCTGGTCGGAGTCCTCCTCCGGCCAGCCCATCAGCACCGCGTCGGCGTATTCCAGCGAGGCCTGCTCGTCCGCGGAGGCGATGCCGTCCTCGATCTGGACGAGGAAGACGTAGCGCACCGTGCTCAGACGCTCGGCCGCGAGTCGCATGGGAAGGCGGGGGTCGTCCACGTCCACTCCACGGTCGGCGGCCTGGGCACGCGAACCGGAGGACACGAGCGGGACGTCCGCCCCGGACCCGGCCGCGGCCTTGTCCGGCCCCTCTCCCAAGGTCATCGCCGCACCTGTCCCATGCCGTATCCGATCCATTTGGTCGTGGTCATCTCCCGCAGTCCCATGGGACCGCGGGCGTGGAGCTTCTGGGTGGAGATGCCCAGCTCGGCGCCGAATCCGAACACCCCGCCGTCCGTGAACCGCGTCGAGGCGTTGACCATGACGACCGCCGAATCGACGCGTGAGGTGAACTCCTCGATGGCCGAGTAGTCCTCCGCGATGATGGACTCGGTGTGCCCGGTGGAATGCGCGTTGATGTGCGCGATGGCCTCGTCAAGGGAATCCACCACGCGCACGCCCATCCTCAGCGCGAGATACTCGGCGTCCCAGTCGGCCGCGTCGGCGTGGCTCAGCCTCCCGGGGGCGATGTCGGCCCCCTCGATGATGCGATAGGCGACATCGTCGGCCCGCAGCTCGACGCCCGCGTCGGCCAGCGCCCCCGCCAGACGCGGCAGGAAGTCCTCGGCCACCTCACGATGGACGAGCAGCTTCTCGGCGGCGTTGCACACGCCCACACGCTGGGTCTTGGCGTTGAGCACGATGGGGACGGCCTTGCCGAGGTCGCCGCTGCGGTCGACGTAGATGTGGACGTTGCCGGCGCCCGTCTCGATGACGGGGACGCGGGAGTTCTCCACGACGGAGCGGATGAGGCCCGCACCCCCGCGCGGAACGAGGACGTCGATATGCCCACGCGCCTCCATCATCGCGTGGGCCCCCTCACGCCCGAAGTCGTCGACCGTGGCCACCAGGGCGGGGTCGAAGCCATCGTCGCGCAGCACCTCGCCAATGACCTCCAGCGTCGCCTCGTTGGTGCGCCGTGCCGCATGACCACCACGGAGAATCGCCGCGTTCCCGGACTTGAGGCACAGCGACGCGACGTCCACGGTGACGTTGGGTCGCGCCTCGTAGATCATGCCCAGCACGCCGAGGGGGACGCGCACCTGCGTCAGCCGCAGGCCGTTGGGCAGACGATAGCCCCGGACGACCTCTCCCACGGGGTCGGGAAGGGAGGCGACGTGGCGCACGCCGTCGGCGGAGGCGCGGACGCGGTCCTCGTCGAAGCGCAGACGGTCGAGGCGTCCCGCATCCATGCCATCCTCGCGGGCGGTATTCATATCGACCTCGTTGGCCCGTGCGATCACCGCGGCGGAACGATCGAGCGCGTCGGCCATGTCATCAAGCAAGCCGTCCTTCGTCTCCGCGGAGGCCCGGGACAGCGGAGCCTGGGCGCGCGCGGCCGCGTCCGCCCGCGCGAAGACGGCGGACAGCACATCCGCGTCCCCACGGGCCGGACCGGCGGCTCGACCCTCCACACGGGGGCGGTCCACGCCGATTCCGGCTCCTACGCTGTCCAGGCGGCTCTCATCCATGCCGCTTATTGTACGACCGGTGCGGAGACGGAGGGCCTGCCGCTCTGGACGGAACCGTCGGGCTCCACCACGGGCGGCCCCCACCCGTCCTCTTCGGAGGCGTTCGGACCACCCGGCCCCTGCTGCCCATGCGCCTCACTAGACTGGTCACGGATGGGGCGACGCACCGGCGTGCGGCCCTCCCCGGAGCGTCGCACGGGGGCGGAGGCAGAAGACATGCGGCGCGCGACGACCCCAAGCAGGGTCCAGGCAGGATATGAGGCAGACCGTGAACACCTTCCACAGCACACGCAGCACCACCGATGCACTCACCTCGAAGCAGGCCATACGTCGCGGCCTGGCCCCGGACGGCGGGCTGTTCGTTACCGACTCCCTCGGGGAGCGCACGGTGCCCATCGATGACCTCGCCGGACTGGACTACAGAAGCATCGCCTCGCGCGTCCTATCGGTCCTCCTGCCGGACTACACGGCCGAGGAGCTCGACTCGTGCATCCAGGCCGCCTATGGCGACCAGTGGACGGATCCCGCCGTCACCCCCCTGCGTCCGCTCGGCGAGGACTACGTGCTCGAGCTGTTCGACGGTCCCACAAGCGCCTTCAAGGACGTCGCTCTGCAGATCCTGCCGCGGCTCATGGCCCGCACGACCCCGGCCGGAGATGACCCGGACGAGCGGATCATGATCCTCACCGCCACCTCCGGCGACACCGGCAAGGCGGCCCTCGCCGGCTTCGCCGACGCGCCGGGCACGGGGATCACCGTCTTCTATCCCGAGGGCGGGGTCAGCCAGATCCAGCAGCTGCAGATGACCACCCAGAGGGGGTCGAACGTCCACGTCTGCGCCGTGAGAGGCAACTTCGATGACGCCCAGAGCGCCGTCAAGTCCATCTTCGGTGACGGGGACCTCGCCGGCGACCTCAAGCGGGACTCGCATGTGGCGCTCTCCTCGGCGAACTCCATCAACGTCGGCCGTCTCGTCCCCCAGGTCGTCTACTACTTCTCCGCCTATGCGCAGCTGCTCGCCCGGCATGCCGTCACCCCCGGCGAGGGAGTGGAGTTCGTCGTTCCCACGGGGAACTTCGGCGACGTGCTCGCCGGCTACTACGCGAAGCGTCTGGGGCTGCCGGTGAGGCATCTCGTGGTGGCGAGCGACCGCAACAACGTCCTCTTCGACTTCCTGACCACAGGAACGTACAACCGCAGGCGCCCGTTCTATGAGACGACCTCGCCGTCCATGGACATCCTCGTGTCCTCGAACCTCGAGCGCATGCTCTACTACATGTCCGACGGGGATGCACGCCTCGTGAGCATGCTCATGTCGGACCTCTCACGCTGGGGCGCCTTCGAGGTCCCCGGTGAGCTGCTGGACCGCATCCGCGCGCTGTTCGGCTGCGGGTGGGCCGACGAGCACCAGGTGGACTCGGCCATCCGGGACTGCTGGGAGCGCAACGGCTACGTCATCGACCCCCACACGGCCTGCGGATACTTCGTCATGCGTCGGATGCCGCGCGACCCGAACGTCCCACGCGTGCTGCTCAGCACCGCGAGCCCCTTCAAGTTCCCCCGGGTGGTCAGCCGCGCCCTGGGGCTGGATGCGGTGGGCACGGACTTCGCCTGCATGGACTCGCTGGCCGAGGCCACCGGAACCGTTCCGCCGAAGGCGCTGCGTTCGCTGGAGTCGGACCCCGTGCGCTTCACGGACGTCGTGGCCGTCGACGGCATGACGGATTTCGTCCGCGGCGCCGCAGCCGGCCTGGCCTGAGCCCCACCACCCGCAGCCGGAAGTCCGATGACCCCGCTCCATTCGGCCATTCGGCGTGAGCCGATCTCCCACGGCAGGCCGTCAACGGCGTCTACAGAACGCGGGGGGCGTGGTCGAAGTCGAAGAGCACGCCGTCCGCCTCGTTGCAGATGGAGGACCATTGACGGTCCGAGGAGTCGTCGTGCATGGCCCACACGGTCATGCCCACGGACTTCGCCGAGCGAATCCCCTCCAGCAGATCCTCGAACACCGTGCACGCGGGCGGCTCAAGTCCCAGCATCCCCGCGGCATGGACGTAGACATCGGGGCGGTCCTTGCCGGCGTCGTCCACGTCGTCGACGCTGCACACGGCGTCGAACAAGCCGTCCAGACCCACATGCTCCATCGCCGGGCCTCGGAGGGCGGGCGGCAGGGACGTGGCCACCGCCAGGCGCGCGCCGGTGTCCTTCAGATGCCTGACGTACTCCACGGCGTGCGGCTTGGCCTCGACGACGGTGGAGTATGCGACGCGGGCCATGCGGTCCCACTCGTCCATCAGCCGCTCGGGCGTGTCATCCAGACCGAAGCGGTCGATCGTGTA
Organism: uncultured Bifidobacterium sp.; assembly: GCF_963540075.1. Taxonomy (GTDB): domain Bacteria; phylum Actinomycetota; class Actinomycetes; order Actinomycetales; family Bifidobacteriaceae; genus Bifidobacterium. The sequence goes on along the minus strand of NZ_CAUTOG010000012.1, from coordinate 13,194 downwards.
CTCGGCGATCCGTCGGAACTGCATGGACGACACCTTGGCCATGTAGTCGGGCGGCACCTCGATGCCGCGCCGTCCAAGGAAGTCGACGTCCACCTGGTCCCAGACCCCCATGGAGTCGAGAAGAGTGCCGTCGAGGTCGAAGATCGCCCCCTTGCCGCTGTTCTCAGCCATCATGGGGACCATGCTAGTACGGGCGAGCCGGCGGCATCCGCACAATCGCACGCCAACGGACGGCGGAAAACGGAAACCGACGGCGATGGCGGTCCGACCCACCGTGGTCCCGACCCCGGACCGTGACGTCAGTCCGGTCTGCGGCTGTCCGTCAGCAGCTGGCGGGCATGCTCGAGAGAGGCGGGCGACTCGTCGCCGGACAGCATGCGCGCGATCTCATGCACGCGTCCCTCGCCCTCCACGACCGCGACCGTGGTGGACACCGCGGACACGTCTGTGGCGTTTCTTCCTCCCCCGTCCCCGTCATCCGTCGATGCGGCCGATACGCCCTTGCTCACGACGATCTGCCGATCGGCCCAGGAGGCCACCTGGGCGAGATGGGTGACGACGATGACCTGGGCGTCCGCGGCGAGCCTGGCCAGACGACGACCAAGCTCCACGGCCGCCCGCCCGCCCACGCCGGCGTCCACCTCATCGAAGATGAAGGTCGTCGAACCACTCATCATCCCGCGATCCATCGCTCGCTTCCCCGACGCCGGGACATCCGACGGCTCGGCGGCCCTTCCGCGGCATCTCGCGGTCGACAGCTCGAGAGCGAGCATAAGGCGGCTGAGCTCGCCGCCCGAGGCGCTTGACCCCAGAGGAAGCGCACGCGACCCCGGGAAGGGCGTGAAAAGGAACTCGACATCGTCGCCGCCCGAATCATCCAGCGCCTTCGGGCCGGATCGGCCCGCAACGCGGATGTCCAGGCTCGACCCCGACATGGCCAGAGCACCGAGCTCCTCATCCACCATCGCGGACAGACGTCTCGCGACCTTCCGACGGGCGTCATGAAGGGAGTCCGCGGCCTTCCGCGCGGCATCAAGGCCCTCGGCGACCCTCCGCCGGAGCTCCTCGATGCGCTCGGGGGCCGCGTCAAGGTCCTCGAGCTCCACGGAGGCGGCGTCGCGAAAGGCGAGCACGTCCTGAAGCCCCGGCCCCCATCGGCGGACGAGCTCGTCCAGCTCATGGATACGGGCGTTGATGACGTCGAGGTCGCCCTCCTCCTGGCCCCCGACGCGGTCGGTGAGGGAGAGAACGACGTCGGAGACATCCGCGGCGAGGGCGTCAAGCCGCTCGGCGGCCCCGTCATATGGATCGGCGATATGGATGGATCGCAGGGACTGCGAGGCCCTGCCCAGCAGGTCAAGCACGCCTAGGGCGTCATCGGCTCCATCGAGCTGAGAGGGATCGAGCGCCGCGACGGCTCCGCCCACTCCCTGAGCGATCGCCGCCGCATGCTCGATGCGAGTGCGACTGTCCCGCAGCCGCACGTCCTCACCGGGCTTCGGATCCACGCGTCCGATGCGTTCCAGGGAGTCCCTCAGATAGTCGATGCGCTGCCGCGTCGCGGTCTGACGTTCCATCGTCTCCGACAGCCTTCCGCGCGCCCCGCTGAGCGCCGCCCACGCCTCGTCGTAGCGAGCGCGGGGTGCGAGCACGGACGGCATGGCGTCCAGCAGGGCCCTTTGACGGATGGACGAGGCCAGGCGCAGCTGGTCGGACTGTCCGTGGACTACGACGAGTTCCGAGGCGATCGCGGACAGCACCGCGCGGGGGACGGTTCTTCCGCACAGCAGCGCCCGTGACCGTCCGGAGACGGGAACCAATCGCGTCAGGAACAGCTCCCCCTCCTCGACCTCGGCGCCGGCCTCGCGGGCGGCGGCCACGGCACGCCCTCCGGAATCCTCGCGGAACACGGCCTGCGCCCAGGAACCCTCCGCGTGAGCGGAGACCCGCCCCGCGTCGGTGCGACCCCCGGAGACCAGACGGATGGCCTCGAGCAGCATGGACTTGCCGGCGCCGGTCTCACCGGTGATGGCGGTCATTCCCGCCGCCGGTTCGATCAGAGCGTGGCGGATCGGCCCCAGGTCGCGAACCTCAAGCTCTTCAAGCATCGCGGGCCTCCGACCCCGGAGAGCCGGCGGACACGCCGCCTTTCATCGCATCGCCCACCACGCCCCCGCCGTGCCGGCCCGTTCGGGCCTGCTCCCTCCAGCCGACGACGGGAAGGTCGAACTTCGTCACCAGACGCCGGGTGAACGGAACGCCGGAGAGTCTGGCCAGCCGCAGCGTGTCGCGCGAGACTCTCACCTCGATGCGCGTGCCGCGGGGCACGGAGCACTGACGACGCCCATCGCAGCAGATCCATCCGTCGGAGACGGAATCCTCGAGCACGTCGATCGTGAAGGTCGAGTCGGCGCCGATGACCAGGGGCCGCGCGAACAGCGCATGCGCCGCCAGCGGGACGAGCTGCAGGGCGCGGACGTTCGGCCAGATGATCGGCCCGCCGGCGGAGAAGGCGTAGGCCGTGGACCCGGTGGGAGTGGAGACGATGACCCCGTCGCATCCGAAGGAGCTCGTCTCGACGTCGTCGACGCGGATGGACAGCTCGACCATTCTGCCCTGCTCGTCGCGCTCGAGGGTGATGTCGTTGAGAGCCCAGTCGCGCAGTGGCTTGTCGGCTCCCGGAAGCCAGACGTCCACATGGGCGATCATGCGCTCGTCGATGGAGTAGTCGTGCTCGGCGACACGCCGGATGGCCTCGCCGATCTGGAAGCTCTCAAACTCGGCGAGGAAGCCCACATGCCCCAGATTGACGCCCAGGATCGGCACCTCGGTGCAGTGCACGAGCTCGGCGGCCCGCAGGATGGTCCCGTCGCCGCCGAGAACGACGACGATCTCCGTGTCCTCGTCCACCACGGGTGACGCGCCCCCGAAGGCGGGGGCCTCTGAATTGTCGATGATGGTGACCCGGAACCCCGTCGAGCGCAGCCGCTCCACCGCCTCGGAGACCAGCGAGCCATGCTCGCGCAGCCGCGTGTGGGTCACCACCACCGCATGCCGTCTTCCCGCCATACGACCGTCCCCGATCCTCCATAAGGCCCATGCACGGACCTGTTCCCGATACGGCCGCGGATGGATGACCGCGACCGGACGACACCATGGTAGGACGTCTCCCGCGACGAGGACGGAATCCGCCTCAGAGGGCATGGATGGCGCGGGATCCCCAGGGTCGTGTGGAAGCGACGCCGGGACCGGGACATGGAGGAAATCCGAAGAACCCGCCCTGCTCGCCTACAATGGCTGACGACCCGGGTCGGCGTCGAGGACCCCACGCGAGGACCCGACGGCATGGGTGCGGCGCATCCCACGGGGGTCCGCCGACCCCGGGGACGAGGCTGGAGACGAGGGGGATGATCGCATGCCACGACCCGTTCCACGTCGTCGCCGCATCGCATCCATGCCCTTCCATCACCGCGTGGCCGGACGCGGGATGCCGCATCCCTCCCCTCGTCCCATTCCGGCGCCCGGACCGCGACGCCGACTCCGGCGCCGGGACCTGTCGCGCATCCTCGCCCATCCCGGACGTCTCACCATCGCCTACTTCGGCGCGCTCATCGTGGTGATGACGCTGCTGCTCCTGCTTCCGGCCGCAACCGCCGCCGGCATGTCCACCTCGCCGAGCGTGGCGCTGTTCACGGCCGTGTCGGCCCTGTCGACGTGCGGAATGGCCGTGGTGGACACGGCCTGGCACTGGACGCTGTTCGGCCAGGCGGTCATCCTCCTGTCCGTGCAGCTCGGAGGGCTGGGCGTCATGAGCTTCGCCTCGATGATCACCATCGCGGTGAACCGCCATATGAAGGCGTCCCAGCGTCTTCTCACCGCCGAGGAGCTGGGGACGACGCGGCTCAGCGAGATCCGGGACGTTCTGACGCTGATGGCGGTCACCGCACTGGGCATCGAGCTCGTCACCTTCCTGGCCCTGCTGCCCGGACTGTGGAGGACGAACGGAGGCGATGCCGGACTGACCCTGTGGCAGGCGCTGTTCTTCGCCGTGGCCTCCTACAACAACGCCGGCTTCACCCCGGACGGCGCGGGGCTGCATGTGCTCAGCTGGGCGGTGGGTCTGCCGATCCTTCTCAGCGCCTTCGCCGGAACCCTCGGATTCCCCGTGCTCCTCACCCTGCTGAAGGCGGTTCGACGCCGCATCCCCCCACGTCGCTGGTCTCTCCATACGAAGATCACCCTGGTGACCACCGCCGCGCTCGTAATCTTCTCCCTGGTGTGGTTCCTCGCCGTGGAATGGGACAATCCCGCGCTGTTCCGGGACGCCGACACGTCGACGAGGCTCCGGCATGCGCTGGCGGCGGCGGTCATGCCGCGGACCTCCGGCTTCGATCCGTCCTGGGTTCCGCAGGTCAGCGAACCGACCAAGGTCGTCATGAGCGCGCTGATGTTCATCGGAGGCGGCAGCACGTCCACCGCGGGCGGCATCCGCGTGACCACCTTCGCGGTGGTGCTTCTCATCTGCCGTGCGGCCTTCACGGGGCACCGGGAGGTCAACGTCTTCGGACGACGTCTGCATTCACGCACCCTCATCACCGCGGTGAGCGTGACCACGTCCTGTCTCGCTCTCGTCCTCTCGTCGGCCCTGGCCCTGATGCTCATGACCGGAGGCAGGCTGACGAACGCGCTGTTCGACGCGTGCTCGGCCTTCGGTCTGGGCGGATACACGACGGGCGTGGTGCGGGCGGACGAACCCGGAGCCATGATGCTTCTCGCCGCGGTGATGGTGGTCGGACGTCTCGGTCCCATGACCATCGCCTACGCCATCAACAGACCCTCGTTGACGGAATCGGTCCGCTATCCCACGGAATCCATCGCCGTAGGATGAGGCGCACGCCGGCCGCCCCGGGCGACAACGTCACACCGGCGGGAACGGAACCAACATCGAAAGGAAGGAACATGGGCAGAGACGATCGCAGCGTTCTGATCGTGGGGCTCGGACGCTTCGGAGCGGCCGTGGCCTCGACGCTCGACTCCCTGGGGCAGGACGTGCTCGCCGTGGACCGGGACGCCGAGCTGGTCAACCGCTGGTCCTCCGTCATCCCCACGGTGCAGGCGGACGCCACGGACGCGCTTGCTCTGGAGCAGCTCGGCGTGAAGGACTTCACGACGGCGGTCGTGGCGATTGGTGACAGCGTCGAGGCGTCGGTGATCACCACCGGTAACCTTCTCGACGAGGGTCTGACGGATATCTGGGCGAAATCCGTCTCCAGGGAGCATGCACGCATCCTCGAGCGCATCGGGGCTCGGCACATCATCAACGCGGAAACCGATGCGGGCAACCGCGTCGGCCATCTCGTCTCCGGCGACTTCCTCGACTACATCGAGATCGAGGGCCCTCATACGGTCGTCAAGATCCGCACGCCCGCCCATGCGGCCGGCCTGTCCATCGGCGAGGCGAAGGTCCATGAGCGCTTCGGAGTGACGGTGGTTGCCGTGAAGTCCCGCGGACGGGAGCTGGCTTACGGCTCGCGCGACCTGGTGATGCATCGCGACGACGAGCTCATCCTCATGGGCACGCAGGACCAGATCACGCGCTTCATGCGCGGCTGACCGGCGAAGGCCGGCGTCGGGCGACGCGATGCCGGAACGACGCGATGACCGGTGCGATCCCCGGACCCACGGGTCGTCTCCCGACGCATTGGACGGGAACCGCAGGAATCTGGTATTCAGTATGTGAGGGGAGCATACGCTCCATCCACGCGGATGAGCGAACGGCGCCCACGGGATTCAGCGTGTGAGAGGGCACGCATCCGGAGGATGGGCGCGGGGTCCGCATACGCAGCGGCGAACGCGGGGGTGATGACCGATGGATCTGACCATCGATGCGGGCGACGTCCCGCGCGGCGAATACGGCCGCATCATCGTCCGGAGACGCGCCACGCTGGACGCGGGGGTCGTCTTCCGTCGTCTGGAGGTCCACGGCTTCCTGCGATGCGGGGACTGCAGAGGCGGGGACCTGCTCATCCGCGCCGGATGCATCGACTGCGTGGGGGTCATGCGTGTCGGTGAGATCAGAGGCCACGGAGTCCTGAGGGTCGACGGCGACGTGCTGTGCTCCCGGCTTGAGCTCACCGGAACGGCGAAGATCTCCCGGCGTGTGGAGTGCTCGGGGGACGTTCATGTCAGAGGAATGCTCGACGCCCCGCAGTCCGTGCGCGCGCGGGAGGTCCGCATCAGCGGGACGGTCAGGACGCGCAGCCTCAAGGGGCTGGACGTCGTCGAGGTGCATCCCCTCGAGGGAATCCTGCTGTCACGTCCCGGGATGGAGGGATATCGGGAGGGCAGCAGGGCGTCGGAGGTCACGGGGACGACGGTGCGTCTCGTCTCGATGCGCTGCGGAAACGTGCAGGGGCGCGAGGTCGTGCTCGCGGCGGGAAGCCATGTCCATACGGCACGCTTCACCGAGTGCCTGACGCGGGACTCCCGGTCCTCGGTCCTCATCGTGGAGGGCGACAGAAGACGGGTGCGTCGGATCGGGTCCTAGGAGACGGTGCCGACGCCCCCCTGCCCGCAGGTCGACGCGCCGACGCCGGGCGCGGCCCGTCCGACGCTCAGGCAGAGCAGGTATTCGACGTTGCCGTGCATCCCCTCGATGGGGGACGGAGCCACCCCGACGACCGTGAATCCCTCCCTCTCGGCCGCGTCCACGACCCCGTCGACGGCGCGGAGCCTCTCCTGCGGGTCGCGCACCACCCCATGCCTCCCCAGCCGGCCTCTGCCGACCTCGAACTGCGGCTTGACGAGCAGGACCGCATCGCCGACCTCGGCGATGACCCTGCGCGCCACCGGAAGCACATAGCGCAGGGATATGAACGAGACGTCGCCGACGACCATCGCCGGACGGAAGGGCAGATCGCCGGCTTCGAGATCGCGCACGTTCACGCCGCTCATCTCCACGACCCGGGGGTCGCCGGCCAGCCGGGCGTCGAGCTGCCCATGCCCGACGTCGAGGGCGACCACGCGCCGCGCGCCCCGACGCAGCAGGACCTGCGTGAAGCCTCCCGTGGAGGCGCCGATGTCCAGGCAGTCCAGACCCCGAGGATCCCGGAGCCCGTGCGAGGCGAAGGCCTCAAAGGCCCCGACGAGCTTGAGCGCGCCCCGCGAGACGTAGTCGTCGCCGTTCCTGAGCTCCAGCGACCGTCCGGACCATACGGATGTCGACGGACGGCGTTCGACATGCCCGTCGACCAGGACGCGTCCCTCCTCGATGAGGCGCCGGGCCCTCGTGCGAGAGACCGCGAGGCCCCGAGCGGCGAGCGCGACGTCGAGCCGGATCGTCGGCCCGCACCGCCCGTCGTCCGTCATCGGCGCTCTCCGCGACGGCCACCCCGGCCGTGGTCGCCCGAACCACCACCGTGGCGCCCTTCGTCACGTCCCCCATCACGGCGCAGATCCTCGAAGCGACGCGTGAGCCCGCTCAGGATGCCTCCCAGTTGACGAATGCAGGTCTCGGAGTCCTCCGGATCGAGTGAACGGAGCACGGAGGACCCGTTATCGCGACGCGCATCCAGAACGTCCTCGCCGGCATCGGTTCCGCGGCCTATCCCCGACGGGACGGGACCCGCCGTGACGGAACCGTCCGCGGGGACGGGTTCCGACGAGGGCGACTCATCTCTCACGACGCCTCCCCGGCATCCTCGAAGCAGGTGGCGTCCGGAAGGACGAGGTCCTCCGGATGCACGCCATCGTCGGTCAGACTCCATGCCAGCACGCAGGCCGCACGAAGGCGATCCGTCGCGCAGCCCCCGGACGCCTCGATGCCCGTGCCCCTCCTCCGGGCGCGGGCGCCGCCGCAGACGCCGTCGCCCTCGGCCGTCAGGCGTGGCACCGGCTGAGGCTCGACCAAGGCCCTCAGATCGACGCCGACGTATGTGGGGCGCAGACCGCGCGGCGCACGAAGCAGTCCAGAACGGTCCGTGACCCCGGTGAGCACGAGCAGCGAGTCGTATCCTCCACGGACCCCCGCCTCGATGTCGGTGTCCAGACGATCCCCGACCGCGAGACAGCGCTCGCGCGCGACGGGAGTGCGTCCGTCATGGGCGGCCAGCAGCCTCGCCTCGTCGTACATGGCGGCCTCGGGCTTTCCCGCGGAGCCCTCCGGTTTCACGCCCGTGGCACCGATCACGGCCCGTATCAGCGATCCGCATCCCGGCGCGATGCCCTTCTCCCGGGGAATGGTCAGGTCGAGGTTCGTCACGAAGTACCGCGCCCCGCGCTCCACGGCGAAGGACGCCTGCGCAAGCTCGCGCCAGCTGATGTCGGGATACCAGCCCTGGATGACCGCCTGCGGCGCGTCGTCGGCCGAATCGACGGGAACCAGCCCCCGTTGCGCGACCTGCTCGCGCAGATGATCCGCTCCGAGCACGAGCACGCGTGCGCCTGCGGGAAGCCGACGCGCCACCATCCGGGAGGCGACGATGGAGGAGGTGATGACGTCCTCGTCGTCCAGCTCGAGCCCGAAGCCCCTGAGCTGGTCGGCGACCACGCGGGGACGTCTGGAGGAGTTGTTCGTCGTGTACTCCACGGCCATCCCCTCGGCGATGACTCGCCTCAGGGAGTCGACGGCGTGCTCCACGGCCTGTCCGCCGCGATAGACCACGCCGTCGAGATCGACGAGCGCCAGGCCATAGGCATGGCTCAGCGGTTCATCGCATCCGCGCAGACCGTCACGGCGATCCGTCATATCCGGCGTCACGGTTATTCCACCTCCCCGTTCCCGGCGGCCTCCGTTCCTGCGTCGGCCCCTTCATCCGCGGGTACCGCATCGACGACGTCCGGATCATCGGATGTCGCCACCGGATCCGGCGCCGAAGTCTCGGATTCGGCACCGGCCGAATCATCGCCCTTCTCGGCATAGACGGCGTCGGCGGGGTCGATGCCCGCGTCCTCGAACATCTCCGGGGACAGGCGCTCCAGATCGTAGTCGATGACGACCTCTTCTGGCGAGGTCTCATCCTCGTCCTCGTCGGCGTACCGCGCTTCGAGTTCGTCCAGCGTGGCATCCAGCGCCGCCGCATCCTCCTTGCGTCCGGCGCCCTCGAGGAAGTACTGCTCGGCCTGCACCGCCCGCATCCGGTACTCTCCGGACAGCCCCCGCGCCCGCCCCAGCTCATGGACCGCGGCGGCCGCCTTGTCCCAGAGCCCGAGATCGGCCATCGCCCCCGCGTACACGAGGAACATCTCGGCCTTCGACTCGCCGTCCAGGGTGCGACCCTCGTCGGAGCAGGCGATGTCGATGGCCTTGCGCGGCTCCCCCAGACCCCTTTCGCAGTCCGCCATGAAGGGCAGATAGTCAGGATAGCCGTTCATCCGATGGGCGGTGCGGAACTCGCGCAGGGCCAGACGATACTCGCCCTGCCGGTAGGCGACGAAAGCAAGCGTCTCCCTCGAGAAATCGATGCGCGAGGCCTGACGCGCCGCCCACTGGGCATGCTCGAGCGCCGCCTTGGGATCATCGGTCTCCAACGCGTAGGCCGCGAGGATATGCAGGCCGATGTTCTCCGCATGCTCCTTGGACAGGCCTCTCAGACGCTCCCTGTCCTCCTTGGACAGCATGGACCACTCCATGCCGCGGGGCATGCGGGGCTCTCCGGGGCGTCTATCGGTGTACGGGTTCTGCGAGGGGAACTCAGGCTCCTCAACGCCGCGGCGTGGCGTGGCCCCGCGTCGGTCGTCACGTCCGAAGCGTCCGTCGTCGCGACGGCGATCATGGAAGCCGCCGGGTCGACCCGCCCGGAATCCTTCGGAACGACGCTCGCCGTCCGATGCCGCGCCGCCCTCGCGACGCCGGTCATCATACCGGCGCTCATCGCGACGATGACCGTCCTCACGGTTCCCGTCGCGGCGATGATCCCGATGGTCGTAGCGCTCGGACTGACCGGAACGCGGACGACCCGAGCCGAAGCGGGAACGTCCGGAGAACCCCCCGGAACGACGCTCGCCGTTCCCATCGGCACGTCCCTCACCCTCGGAGCGGGGATGGAAACGGCGTTCGGGGCCCTGGTCGCCCCGCGAGCCGCCTCGGTCGTCGCGGCGACGGTCATGGTCCCGCCAGGGACGACGGCCGTCCTCACGGCGCGGTCCGTCATGCGACGGCCGTCCATGGAACCGGTCGGATCGCCGACGCTCGCCGTCGGAGTCCCCTCGCCATGGACCTCGATGCTCCGCGTCGTGCGCGGACCGATGGGAACCGTATCCCGCTCCCCCCGATCCGTGACGCGGATTATGGTCGCTTCGGGGACCGTCATGGAAACGAGGGGATCCCGTCCTGCGGTCGCCGGAGGCATGTCCCCGGGAAAATCCCGAGCGTCGTCCGTCCCGGCCATCGTCGCGACCGGAGTCCCGCGAGGAACCGCGGAAAGAGTCGCGCCGGTCGCGACCGGCGTCCGATGCGCCGTCCTCAGGCGGACGGAACCGGCCACGGGGATGGAATCCCCTGCCCGAGCGCGATCCCGGACCACGCGAGGCGCGGGGCCTTCTGGGTGACCCATCCTGTGATGAGTGGTGTTCTTCCTGAGCCATGTCTTTCCTTTGCTGACGAATGCGTACCGGCGATTTTCCTCCGCGCGATGGTCGAAGGTGGACGTTCCACGCGGCTGCGGTCCGGATGCGGAGCGCGATGTCCCTCCATCGTCCCTCGGTCCGCGGACGCGCGTCACCCCCTGCCGATGACCCCGAGGGACTTCCTTCCGCGACGGAGCAGCGCGAAGCGTCCGTGGAGGAAGTCGTCCTCCCCGATGACCGCGTCGACGTCCCCGACGCGGACGTTGTCGAGATACACGCCTCCGGAGGCGATGGTCTTGCGGGCCTCCGAAACCGAGCGGAACAGTCCGGCGAGGACCCCGGCCTGCGTGACGCGGACGCCCGGTTCCGCGGTCGCGAACCGCGTGCCTCCCTCGCCGTCGTCCGTTCCAAGCCCCTCGAGAGCGGATTCGAGCGTGGCCTGATCGACGTCCTTCAGATCCCCGCCACGTCCGAAAAGCGCCAGCGAGGCCGCTATGGCCTGACGCGTGGCCTCCTCGCCATGCACCAGCGAGGTGACCTCCCAGGCGAGGGCCTTCTGCGCCTCGCGGGCGCCCGGATTCTCCTTCGCATCCTCGGCGAGCCTCTCGATCTCCGCCTTCGGCAGGAAGGTGAAGGCGCGCAGCAGACCGACGACCTCGTCGTCCGGACGGTTGAACCAGAACTGGTAGAAGCGGTAGGGACTGAGCATCGCCGGGTCGAGCCAGACGGCGTTGCCCTCCGATTTGCCGAACTTGCGACCCTGGGCGTCCGTGATGATGGGGCTGGTGAACACGTTCACCGTCACGCCGCGCACCTTGCGGATGAGATCGAGCCCCGAGGTGAGGTTCCCCCACTGGTCGGAGCCGCCTATCTCCAGGGTGCAGTGATAGGCGTCATACAGATGGAGGAAGTCGTTGCCCTGCAGCACCTGGTAGCTGAACTCGGTGAAGGAGATGCCGTCCTCGGACTTCAGCCGCCGGGCCACGACGTCCTTGGACAGCATCGTCCCCAGACGGAAGTTCTTCCCGACGTCGCGCAGGAAGTCGATGACCGACATGGACGCCGTCCAGTCGTAGTTGCTCACGAAGCGCACGGGATTGTCGCCGTGGGTTTCGAGGATCCCGCCGATCTGCGCGCGCAGCCGGTCGGCCCATCCGGCCACCACGTCCCTCGGATTGAGCGTGCGCTCCCCGCTCTGGCGCGGGTCGCCGATAAGACCCGTGGCGCCGCCGACGAGGGCGATGGGATGATGCCCGGCGGCCTGCAGATGCCGCATGATGATCAGCTGGACGAGATTGCCCACATGAAGGGAGGCGGCCGTCGGATCGAATCCGCAGTAGAAGGTGATGGGACCGCCGGCCAGTGCCTTGGCGAGCTGCTTCGGGTCGGTGGACTGCGCGACCAGCCCCCTCCACTGGAGCTCCTCGAGAAGCGAATCGAATCCGGCCTCGGCGGCGTCGGTGACATGGGCCATACGCAAGCATCTCCCTGGTTCTCTCCACCCCGTTCCATACGGGAACGGGCACCACCACCTTACCCGATGACGAGTGGGGGACGAGGACGCCGAAAACCCCCACGCGCGGGTCATCAAGCACCGTCAGACACATCCGCACCGTGAAACGAGGCGGAGGTACACTCATGCCCGGCCTGACGCCGACGGCGGAAAGACCGGGAAACGCAAGAAAGGGGGACGGTGCATGCGTCCATCGCAGAGGACCGACGACGACGGGCCATCAGACGCGGCGCTCGCCGAGACGGACCGCATCATGGGGTCCCTGGTCCGCGAAGGGCGGGCCCCCTCGTACGTCTACGCCGTTTTCGACCGGTCGGGAATCCTCCATGTCGCCGGCGGCGGACCGGACGCGGCGGGGCTGGACGCGGCTGAGCTGCAGCGTCTGAGGTTTCGCATCGCCTCGATGAGCAAAAGCTTCACGGCCGCGGCCATACTGCGCCTGACGAACGACGGTCTGCTCCATCTCGACCAGGCGGCGGCCGACATCGTTCCCGAGATGTCCCATGTCACCCGCTTCCGCGACGACGACCCGGGCATCACCATCGCCGACCTGCTGTCCATGCGGTCCGGGCTGGCCACCGACGACGCGTGGGCCGACCGCCAGGAGTCCATGACCCCCGAGGATCTGCAGGCGCTGCTCCGGCGCGGGGTGCGAACGGTGTTCTCGCCGGGCGAGGCGTACGAGTACTCCAACCTCGGGTATGCGGTACTGGGCCGGATCATCCGGACGATCACGGGCGAGGAGCCCGCCGCGTACATCGAATCGCGGATCATGCGACCTCTGGGCCTCGCGGACACGACCTACGACTTTCGCCGAACGCCCGCCGGGCTGCTCATCACCGGATGCCACGCAGCTCCCGCGATAGCCGGCGAGGAGCGGCCGCGGACGTGGGAGAAGGAGACCTTCACCGCCCCGGGCGCCTTCAGCGTCATCGGCGGAGTGATCAGCTCGCTGAAGGACGTGGCGGCATGGGACCGCTGGCTGGCCGCGGCCTTCGATGATGCGGTCCGCAGCCACGTTCACGACGAGGTGCTTCCCGCGAGTCTGCGACGGATCATGCAGACCGGCCACACCCCCATCCCCCCGGTGCTGAGGTCCGGATCGAGTCGGGGAC